>CAYSZH010000022.1:0-44582 GCA_964435305.1 uncultured Granulosicoccaceae bacterium | reverse complement strand
GTTGTCAGAGTCTGACATGAGCGCTATTCACAGTGGCTTGGAAAAAATTCAAACTACTATTGAAAACGGTGACTTTGAATGGTCGGTGTCGCGAGAAGATGTGCATATGAATATAGAAGCCGCACTGACCGATCTTATTGGTGATGCGGGTAAGCGGCTGCATACCGGGCGCTCGCGCAACGACCAGGTTGCAACCGATATCAGGCTCTACATGCGTGATGCTTGTGACCAGTCCATGGCAGAAATGACGCGCCTGATGGAAGGCTTACTGCAACTGGCCGAAAATAATACCAAGACGATTATGCCGGGCTTTACTCATTTGCAAACGGCGCAACCCGTCACCTTTGGTCACCACCTTATGGCCTGGTTTGAAATGCTTTACAGAGATAGGGAGCGGTTGCTTGATACTCGCCGACGCCTTAACCGTATGCCTTTGGGTGCGGCCGCGCTTGCCGGTACGCCCTACCCAATCGACAGGCGTATCACAATGGACTTACTCGGTTTTGAAGAGGTGTGTGAGAATTCATTAGATGCGGTAAGCGATCGTGATTTTGCAATCGAATTTTGTTCTGCTACAGCAATTTGTTTAATGCATTTATCGCGTATGTCGGAGGAGCTTGTGCTTTGGACATCCGCCCAATTTAACTTTGTGATGCTGCCCGACAGGTTTTGCACTGGCTCATCCATCATGCCGCAAAAGAAAAACCCCGATGTGCCTGAGTTGGTGCGCGGTAAAACCGGACGCTGTAATGGAAATTTAATTTCTCTTTTAACGTTAATGAAAGGTCAGCCTCTGGCCTATAACAAGGATAATCAGGAAGACAAAGAGCCCTTGTTCGATTCTGTTGATACCTTGCTTGGCTGCTTGCGCGCATTTGCCGACATGGTGCCTGCGATAGTCCCCAATAAAGACGCTATGCTTCATGCGGCTAAAAGTGGCTTTTCCACCGCAACCGATTTAGCCGATTATCTGGTTAGAAAAGGGTTGCCGTTTCGTGATGCACATGAGGTGGTGGGCTTGGCCGTTCGCCATGGCATTGAGAATAAGCTTGACCTTGCCGATATGGGTTTTGACACGCTGCGCTCGTTTAACGAGAGTATTGAGCAGGATGTCTTTGATGTGCTTACGTTAGAGGGGTCAGTTAACAGCCGGAATCACATTGGCGGCACGGCCCCGGAACAAGTTTCAAAGGCGGTTGATAGAGCGCGAGAACGCCTTGCTTCGCAAACGTAACGTGAGTGCTTAGAGTCGCAAACGTAGTATAAATTGAGTTGGATGGTATCGGCTAAAGAAAACGTGAGTCATCATCACGTCAATGCTTGTTACGTTTTTTTCTAAAGCCTAACACTACATCGCAAACAGGCGTCTAATCCACACGGATAAATCTTCAACTTCTTCTAGGCTAACGCTGTGGGCAATGTCGTATTCGTGCCATTCAAGGTTGGCCTTTTTTTCCATGAGTATGTCGCGAGAGCTTGTTGCAACATTAAAAAGAATCACATCATCATGCCGGCCGTGCGCCATAAAAATGGGCATGCGCAATTTGGTGTCTGGAATGGCGGTCATATCATCTGCTTGCATGGGCAGGTAGGTGCTAAGCGCCACAATGCCTGCAAATGAATGCGGCAGTGTCATGCCCGCTTGCAATGCAATAGCCCCGCCTTGAGAAAAGCCAGCAAGAACGATATTGGACGCTGGGATGCCTTTTTCAATTTCAGCATTAACAAGATCGTCGATCTGCGACACGGATTCTGCAATACCCTCATCGTCCTGATTACGGCTTTCAAAATCCATCGAGTTGATGTCGTACCAGGCTCGCATGGCGGCACCACCGTTAACCGTTATTTGCCGAATGGGTGCATGCGGGAAAATAAATCGAACACCTGGGCGTTGCAATAATTTAAGTTCGGGTACAAGAGGTTCAAAATCGTGTCCACTGGCACCAAGGCCATGTAGCCAGATAACAGAGTATTCGATGCCTTCTGCAGTCTCGATCTCGATGGTTTCGAGCAATTTTGTTGTCATTGAGAATCGTTGGCGTGGAAGCTGGTGCGAGGGAGAGTATACTCTATTAAGTTACCTAGCCGAGAAACTCCGTCATGAAAAATGCTGGCCTGAGCATTGCGTTGCTCATCACACTTTTAGTAGGCGGCTGTGGCAACAAAGGCGATTTGTTTCTGGAGCCAATAGAGCTCACTGAGGAACAAAAACAGCTGCTTAAAGAACTTGAAGACGAGAGAAATAAAAAGTCGGATGCCCAGAAGACTAGTAAGACTACTGGTCAGACGAATGGCGAGAGCGCTATCGACACCGATGCCAAGCCCGAGCTAAATACTGAATAAACGAAACACCCATGACTCACTTTACCCGCGTTGATGGTGTGCTGTGCGCCCAAAACACACCTTGCCAGGAACTGGCAGAGCAGTTTGGCACGCCTCTATTTGTGTACAGCCGTGCAGCGCTTGAGGGCGCGTGGCAAGAATTTGCAATGGCTTTGAAAAACCATGATCACCTGGTGTGCTATGCGGTCAAAGCCAATTCGAATCTTGCCGTACTCAATGTACTGGCACGCCTAGGTTCCGGCTTCGATATAGTTTCGGCAGGCGAGCTAAGGCGCGTATTGGCGGCCGGTGGTGATGCCCGTAATATCGTATTTTCTGGTGTGGGTAAAACCGAATCTGAATTAGCCGAAGCTTTAGAGGCTGAAATACGTTGCTTTAATGTCGAGTCGGAGGCCGAGCTTGAACGGCTCGCCGTTGTCGCCACCAGACTTAAAAAAATCGCACCTGTATCGCTGCGCGTTAATCCCGATGTCGATGCGCAAACACACCCGTATATCTCCACCGGGTTAAAAGAGAATAAATTTGGCATTGGAATGGAGGATGCGCTGCGTGTGTATCAACGAGCGCAGGCTTTCGACTCTATCAATGTGATGGGTATGGATTGCCACATTGGCTCACAGCTGACCAATATCGACCCATATAAAGATGCGTTAGAGCGATTGATTGCACTTGTGGATGAGCTGGCAAGCTCGGGCATCCACATAACGCACCTGGATGTGGGTGGTGGCCAGGGTATTTGTTATGAAAACGAAACGCCGCTTGATATTAACGCCTGGGCGGCATGCGTTGTCGACGCGATAGGCGACAGGCAGCTAGAAATTCTGGTTGAACCGGGCCGTTATATCGCAGGCCCGGCTGGCATCATGCTTACAAAAGTCGAATACATAAAGCAAAACGACGACAAACATTTTGCTGTAGTGGATGCCGCTATGAACGATTTAATCAGGCCAGCACTGTACAGCGCCTGGCAAGCCATTGAGACGGTGACTACCCGTGACATTGCCGCAACCACTTACGATGTTGTCGGGCCGGTGTGCGAGTCCGCTGATTTTTTAGGCAAAGAAAGAAGCTTGGCCATAGAACAAGGCGATTTACTCGCAGTGATGGCAGCGGGTGCCTATGGTTTCGTGATGAGTTCTAACTACAACACGCGTGCGCGTGCAGCTGAAGTGATGGTGACCGATGACAAAGCTTATCTTGTGCGCGAGCGTGAAAATTTGGATGACTTGTTTGCCGGTGAGTCAACCCTACCTTAAACGCTATGCCGCCAATTAACTTTACAAAAATGCATGGGCTTGGCAATGACTTTATGGTCATTGATAATCTTGATGGTACGGTGGTCCTCGCAGCCGAGAGAATCAAAGAGTTGGCAGATCGTCGTACCGGTATTGGCTTTGATCAAATGCTGGTAGTTGAAAAACCCACAATTGCAAGTGCGGAATTTGATTACCGCATTTATAACTCCGATGGTGGCGAAGTTGAGCACTGTGGAAACGGTGCGCGCTGTTTCGCACGCTTTGTACAAGATCGAGGGTTAACGACTAGCAAAGTCATTTCAGTGAATACCTCTGGTGGGCTCATTACACTAAAAACCAGAGAAAACGGTGATGTCACGGTCAACATGGGCATACCGCAATTTTCGCCCGATAAAATTCCATTTGTCGCTGATACCGAAGCAGATGTTTATGAGCTTGAGGTAGATGGCCAACGTTTTAGCGTGGGTTCAGTTTCTATCGGTAACCCGCATGTACTGTTGCAAGTGAAGGATATCAACACGGCCCCCGTAACAGCAATTGGCCCTATTATAGAAACACATACGCGTTTTCCAAACCGAGTTAACGTGGGTTTTATGCAACGAGTCGATTCATCAAATATTTTTTTACGGGTTTTTGAAAGAGGTGTTGGCGAGACTCGCGCCTGTGGTACAGGAGCCTGTGCGGCTGTAGCTATAGGGCATAGGCAGGGTTTACTTGACAAAAATGTGAATGTGACCTTACCCGGTGGGTCATTGAATATTGTGTGGCCTAATTACAACAAGTCGATTGAAATGACTGGTGCATGTTCTACAGTATTTGAGGGCCAAACAAGAATGTAGACATGCAAGCAGAACAACAAGGCAGCCGCGAAAACACAGATGCAGATTCAGTTCTGCAATACCTAACGCGCAATCCTGATTTCTTTAATCAGCACTCAGATGTATTGCCAAGGTTAGCGATTCCTCATCATACCGGCGCTGCAGTATCTCTAATTGAGAAACAGGTGAGCGTTTTACGCAATAAATGCTGCACTCTCGAAAATAGTTTACGCGACCTTATCAATGTTGCACGTGAAAACGAACAACTCCATCAACGACTGCATCGCCTCATCCAGGACATCATTTCAGCTAGTACGCTAAATGATGTTGCCGCCCTGACGCGTGAAAACATGCTGGAAAACTTCAATGCGGATGACGTCAAAGTAGTCCTTTTTTCAAGCGAAAAAGACGCGGTAGAAACCGCAGCAAAAGAACAGGATGCACATTACTCAATGCTGGCATCCAATGATCCGGGGATAGCCTTATTCAAAGATCTTTATCGCAAATGTGAAACCAAATGCGGGCCTATGACTAACGCTCAGAGAGAAATGGTGTTTGGCGCTGAAGCTAAAAACGTTGCATCGGCTGCGATGATCCCACTCAAGCACAGCCGAAAGCTGGGTGTGGTGATATTGGCCAGTAGTGACAAAGAGCGTTTTGCTTTGGGCAAGGGTGTGATGTTTCTCAACCAGCTTGGTGATGTTCTAAGCCGGCGAATCGATTCACTGCTGTAACAGGAGTGTAGGGTCATGGCTAACTTTGAATTGGCAATAGAGGACTATCTTGAAGACTTACGAGTCGCAAGACGTTGTTCGCCGCACACGGTCAGTAACTACGCGCGTGATCTAAAGGCGGTTGCTCGATCGGCCGCGGCGCGCCACATAGAGAGTTGGCAGTCTATTACAGGCAGCGACGTTCGTTCGATTATTGCGGAGCAGCATCGAGAAGGCATTGCGGGTCGTAGTTTGGCGCGCAGGCTATCGGCCGTGCGTGGTTTGTATAACTTTTTGATCAAACTGGGCCGATGCGATTCTAATCCGGCAGCGGATATCCTGGCACCTAAAGATAAAAAAGCGCTACCTGCAACGCTAGACCCAGATGAAGTGAGCCGGCTACTGTCGCAGAATTTAAGTGATCCCATGATCTGCCGTGATCTTGCGATGTTCGAATTAATGTATTCGTCAGGCCTGCGCCTGGCAGAGCTTGTTAATCTGGATTTGGTCGATCTGGATTTAAGTGTTGGTCAGGTGCGGGTGACTGGTAAGGGTGGCAAAGTTCGAGATTTGCCCGTTGGTAATCATGCTGTTGAAGCCATCAACAAGTGGTTGAGCTATAGACGAATGACACCCGGTGCCGATGATACGGCGGTGTTTTTAAGTTCTCGAGGAAAACGCATAGCACCTCGCACGGTGCAAATGCGATTGAAGAAGCTGGCCGAGTCTCAAGGCTTGAACAGAGATTGTTATCCGCATATGTTACGGCACTCTTTCGCCAGTCATTTGTTGGAAAGCAGTGGCGACTTGCGTGCGGTGCAAGAATTGCTGGGTCATGCCGATATCAGTACCACGCAAATATATACGCATCTGGATTTTCAACATCTGGCAAAAGTCTACGATGAGGCGCATCCGCGTGCAAAGCGGAATAAGGTGACTGAAGAGCGTTAATGTACTCGTTTTTCGCTTAGGACTTCTTAAGCGCGGCGTCTTTTAATGAGAAGTGGCTAAATAGCCCATTCGATTGCAAAGACTGATCAAGAACCAAGTTGCGAGATTTGCCGTTCAGGCTGGCTGTTAGCCTATCCCCATTTTGATACAAGTATGCAGGCAGTAACATTGTCTGCAGCACTTTATCTTTGACCTTGCATGCGATAATGAGTGCATCCTCGGCGATAATATCATCGCTGTAAGTGCGTGAAATACCTACCGGCATAACGCCTTTGGCCAGATACTCCAACCCAAATGACAACCCGTTTTTCTCTTTACTCAATACCCAGCGAACCACGCCCAACATCGCACCTGATTTGCCATTGGCGCTGATAGTGGCAGGGTGATCTTCGTCATGCAGGCCGACAATATCGCCTACCTGTATAAGCCCGGCCCGGCAGTTTTTAGCGACCAGGGATGCACCCTGTGCCGATTGGTTAACCTTATGCCAAATTGTTGTGTCTTCTTGTTGCTGATCAAGTAGCGCCAGATGCCGCTCGCGTTGCGTGTTTTCTAGTTCAGATGGCGCGTGCCGATTTTTATCAATAGCAGCGTGGCTGCTGCTTGCTTTTACGGCAATTGCCATCGATGCTTCAACATGCAAATGCGCGCAGATGGTTTTTAGCCCTACATGCACTTGTTGAGGTTCCAGGCAAATAGTTCGAGCACTGCGTCGATTACGACTTTGCGCCAAGGTGACACGAAGCCTTGCCAGTGATTGTCTATCAAGCGAGCTTGAACCAAGCAGCGCGGCATTACCGCCTTTTATCTGCGCAATTTGCTCATCCATGGCTTTTAATAAGGGTGCTGTATCCAGCCAGCGCACGGCAGTATCAGAATGATGTAAAAGTGAGGCAGCAGGCACAGGTCTTGTGCCGTGTTTTAAATGCAGCAAGTAGTCCGTACCCGTTAGTGCTTCTTGTCGCCTTTTTTTACGCAGGCTAAGTAACATCGTGTTTTGCTTAAGAAATTCGAATAAAGGGTTTATCTGCTGAACGCGGTGTTGCAGACAATCGGACATTGTTAGCAACAAAATGTAGCGATAGTGTTCGTCAATGCTGCGTGTGTTTGGGTTAATATTTTCTGACGTAAGCGAAAACTCCTCAGCCAGCGAGTAAAGCTGATGGGCATCTCTCAAGATGGATTCATTTATTCGCTTGTACGTGTGCACTCTGGCTTCAGCCTGCCTAACGAGTGCCTGTAGAGCCCTGCGCACATCATCGGCCCGTGGTTTACTGGCATCTGCCAGCAGAATTTTGAATGCAAAGGCCTCTTCGCGTAACAAGCCATCGAGAAGTGATGCATGCTGCTGAAACTCAAGCGTCAGCGGTAGAGGCTGTGCCTGGCTCATTTCGAGTAAATGTGCGTGTAGTTCTCTGAGCTTAGGAATAAAGCAGGCGATGACCGAGCGCCGGCGATCGCTATCGTTGTGCAGTCGGTTGCTGTGACGCAGGCCTCGATAGATCTCCCGGGCATCGGTCAGAGAATAAGTAGGCTCAAGATCACTTAGCCACTGACTCACCCCATCTGGTTCGACGGGAAAGCTATCGGTATCCGCGACAGTACGTTGTGGGATGGTCAACTGCATACGATCAGCTGCATTGAGTTGTCATTTTTCAAAAAAACCGTTAAATAGCCGTGATTGGTAAATACACTCAAAGGGCTGCAACAGTTTAAACTACCTGCTGGATTTAAACCTGTTAAACCCTGTCCACAACACGAGGATACAGCAGCTTTGGAACAGTTTCGCGGCACAACAATTTGCTCTTTGCGACGTGGTAATCAAGTGGTAATTGGTGGCGATGGTCAAGTCAGTCTCGGTAATGTGGTGATGAAGGGCAATGCGCGTAAAGTGCGGCGCTTATACAAAGACCAGGTTTTAGCCGGTTTCGCTGGCGGCACTGCCGATGCGTTCACACTTTTTGAACGCTTTGAGGGCAAGCTGGAAGAACACGGCGGTAACCTGACGCGCGCAGCCGTCGAGCTTGCCAAAGACTGGCGAACCGATCGAATGCTGCGTCGTCTTGAAGCATTGCTGGCTGTGGCTGATGCTAAAAATTCCCTGATTATTACGGGCAATGGTGATGTTATAGAGCCAGAGCGCGGGCTTATTGCCATTGGCTCAGGTGGGGATTTTGCCAAATCGGCCGCCAGAGCTTTACTTGATCATACTGAGCTGGATGCCGAATCGATTGTGCGCTACAGCCTTGAAACGGCGGCTGATGTCTGCATTTATACCAATAACAACCTGACGATAGAAACACTGGAATACTGACAGTTATGTCACAGATGACCCCACGAGAAATTGTGCAAGAGCTGGATAAGCACATTGTTGGTCAACAAGCGGCCAAGCGCTCCGTTGCCATCGCCTTACGTAACCGCTGGCGGCGCATGCAGCTTAATGAAGAGCTGCGCAACGAGATCACACCAAAGAATATCCTGATGATCGGACCCACCGGCGTGGGTAAAACTGAAATCGCGCGTAGGCTTGCGCGTTTGGCAAACGCACCGTTCATTAAAGTTGAAGCCACGAAGTTCACCGAAGTGGGTTATGTAGGGCGAGATGTTGAATCCATTATTCGCGATTTGGCCGACGTGTCTTTAAAAGAAACCCGCGAGCGCGAAATGAACCGTGTGCGTAATCGTGCGGAAGATGCAGCTGAAGAACGCATATTGGATGCCTTGTTGCCGCCGGCACGAGGCGGAGCGGGCTACAGCGTCGTGGAATCTGAGCAAAATAGCACTCGTCAAAAATTCAGAAAGAAACTGCGCGAGGGTGACCTGGACGATCGCGAAATTGAAATCGATGTCAGTGCCGCACCGCACGGTGTTGAAATTATGGCACCTCCGGGCATGGAAGAAATGTCACAGCAACTGCAAGGGCTTTTTCAAAATCTGGGTCAATCTGGGCGGTCCAAAAGCCGCAAGATGCCCGTAAAAGAGGCCATGAAGCTCGTGATTGATGAAGAAGCCATGAAGCTTGTGGACGAAGAAGAGCTTAAAACGCAGGCGCTCGTGAATATTGAGCAAAATGGCATTGTATTCATTGATGAAATTGATAAGGTTGCCCGTGGCAATAAAGGCGGTACCAGCAGTGGAGCCGATGTCTCACGCGAAGGTGTGCAACGAGATTTGCTACCACTGGTTGAAGGCAGCACAGTGTCAACTAAGTTCGGGATGATCAAGACCGATCACATTTTGTTCATCGCCTCAGGTGCGTTTCATTTATCCAAGCCTTCTGATCTCATACCTGAGTTACAGGGGCGTTTGCCCATTCGAGTTGAGCTGGAAGCCTTGTCAAGCGATGACTTCATTCGAATTTTAACCGAGCCCAACGCATCGCTGACTGAACAAGCGGTAGCGCTGCTTGCAACTGAAAAAGTGCGGGTCAGCTTTACTGACAATGGCGTCAAACGCATTGCTGAAGTGGCGTTTCAAGTGAATGAAACAACAGAGAATATTGGCGCTCGCCGCCTGCACACTGTGATGGAGCGCTTACTCGAAACAGCTTCTTATGAGGCTGCAGACAATAGTGGTTCGGATATTATCGTCGATGCAGACTATGTCGATGCGCACCTTGGTGACTTAGTGCAGGATGTAGATCTGAGTCGTTACATTCTTTAGGAATTAACTCATGGCAAAACCCGTTGAAATTAAATTACATCAAAAAAGCCGTGTACTTGAAGTGGCTTTTGATGATGGGTATTCATGTGATTTAACCTGTGAGTATTTACGTGTTAATTCGCCCTCAGCCGAAGTGCGCGGCCATGGCCCTGGTCAGGAAGTGCTGCAAGTTGGTAAAGAGAATGTGGGTATCGAAAAGCTGGAGCCCGCTGGAAACTACGCTATAAAAATACATTTTGATGACGGGCATAACACTGGCATTTATACATGGCAGCATTTACACGAGCTGGGTAAACATTACGAAGAAAACTGGCAGGCGTATCTGGCCTCGCTAGAAGCAGCTGGCCATAAACGTCAGGCTAAAACGCCACAGGGGTAGGTAGCATGAGCGACAGTAAAACCCACTTTGGCTATCAAACGGTAGACAAAGATGCCAAGGCCGATATGGTCGGGCAAGTGTTCCATTCCGTAGCGCAACGCTATGACGTCATGAACGATCTCATGTCGTTTGGTGTTCATCGCGTCTGGAAACATTTCACAATAGAGCAGTCGGCGGTACGGCCGGGCCAACACGTGCTTGATCTTGCCGGTGGAACCGGGGATCTGGCACAGAAATTCTCTAAGCGTGTGGGTAGTCATGGACGAGTCGTGCTAGCTGATATTAACGAATCCATGTTGAGGGTAGGGCGGGAGCGTAGTGTTAATCGAGGAGTGGTGGGTAACATCGACTATGCCTTGGCCAATGCCGAAGAGCTGCCTTTTGAAAGCGATAGTTTTGATTGCATCACCATTGCATTCGGGCTGCGCAATGTCACCGATAAACAACGTGCTCTGGAATCAATGTACCGGGTGTTAAAGTCAGGTGGGCGTTTGCTTATTCTTGAATTTTCAAAACCAGTTTTGCCGCTGCTGAGTAAAGCTTACGATGCGTATTCTTTTACGGCGCTGCCGTTTATGGGAAAAATTGTGGCAAACGATGCTGAAAGCTACCGCTATTTAGCTGAATCCATTCGTATGCACCCCGATCAGGAAACACTTAAATCCATGATGGATACGGCTGGGTATTTTAAAACCAGTTATCACAACATGACAGGCGGTGTTGTGGCGCTACATAAAGGTTTTAAGGCATAGCGCGCCAGCACTCATGGATTTACCAACACCCTTATCAATTTTGTTGCAGCAAGGTATATCCACGCTCCTCAAATTAGACCCTGAGACAAAGCGTGCGCTGACCAAAGTGGATTGCAAGGTTATCCGTGTACAAGTGACATCTCCCGCTTTGCAGTTCCATTTGGCCATTGTAGATCAGCATGTGAATGTCATGAGTCAGTTCGATGCTGAACCGGATACCACGATTACCGGTACTGCCTCCGATTTACTGTCGTTAAGAAGTTCCAACAGTGCATTGTATAAAGGCGATGTTGTGCTAAGTGGCGATGTGCATACGGGAGAACAGCTACGCGATGTCATTGAAGGGCTTGATATAGACCCTGAAGAAATCATCGCGCCCATAACAGGTGATGCGTTTGCGCATCAAGCGGGTCGATTAGGTCGGCAGTTTAGTGGCTGGTTAAATGAAACAGGAAAGAGTTTTCAGCGAAACAGTAGCGAGTACCTGCAAGAAGAAGCGCAAATAATCGCGCCTAATTCTGAAGTCAAGCATTTTTGTAAAGAGGTTGATGAATTACAGGCGGCCACAGAGAGGCTAGAGGCAAGGATTGCTCAATTTACCAAGAATAAATCAAGGTCATGATCACTCGATTGGGACGTTTGCTGACCATCGAGCGTGTTTTAGTCAAATATGGTTTAGAAGATCTCTTTCTTAGAGATACGCGTGCCGATGCAGTGCGGTATGTGTTCTTGTTCTCACCCACGCGCTGGTTAAACACAGAAAAACGCCAACTGCCACGCGGTGAGCGCATTCGTCTTGCGTTGGAAGAGCTGGGGCCTGTGTTTGTCAAACTGGGGCAGATGCTCTCTACACGGCGTGATTTACTTCCCGATGATATTGGCGATCAACTTGCGTTACTGCAAGACCAGGTACCGCCTTTTTCAAATGAAGAAGCAAAATCTGAAATTGAAGCCGCGTTGGGTGATACCACTGACAACCTGTTTGAGTCTTTTGATCCAGACCCGCTGGCATCTGCATCGGTTGCGCAGGTACATTGTGCAGTCTTAAAAAGTGGGCAAGATGTGGTTGTAAAAGTGCTGCGCCCTGGAATCGAAAAGATGATCGATAGGGATGTGTCGCTAATGTATTTACTGGCCGATATGGCAGCAATCACCTTAACTGATGGCAAGCGGTTGCGCCCGCGGGATGTTGTAGAAGAATACGATCACACCATACACGGTGAATTAAATCTTGTTCGCGAAGCCTCCAATGCGGGTGTTTTTCGAGACAATTTTAAAGACTCGGACATTTTGTATATTCCTGAGGTTTATTGGGACTACACACGCAGCAACGTCATGGTGATGGAGCGTATCGATGGTATTCCGATACGCGATGTCGATGCAATGCATGGCATCAATATGGATATGAAGCTGTTGGCCGAACATGCGGTTGAAGTGTTCTATACACAGTTATTCAAGCATAATTTTTTCCATGCGGATATGCATCCGGGTAATATCTTTGTATCACGCGATAACCCGAAATACCCTCAGTTCATTGCGGTCGATTTCGGTATTGCCGGCTCTTTAACCGATGAAGACTTGCACTACATGGGTGAGAATATGCTGGCGTTTTTTCAATCGGACTATCGTCGAGTGGCTCAGTTACATATTGATTCTGGCTGGGTGCCAGCGCATACCAGGGTGAGTGATTTTGAAGCCGCAATCCGGTCTGTGTGTGGACCTTTGTTTGAAAAGCCATTAGCTGAAATATCATTTGGAGATGTGTTGTTGCAGTTGTTTCAGGTTGCCAGACGCTTCGAGATGGAAGTGCAGCCACAACTGGTGTTATTGCAGAAAACGCTGCTTAATATCGAAGGCCTTGGGCGGCAGCTATATCCAGATCTGGATTTATGGAAAACGGCCAAGCCGTTTCTTGAGCAATGGGTGATCGAAAATCGTGGGCCTAAGGCCATTGCCAAAAAATTTGTAGAGCAAGCGCCTAAAATTGTAGAGGCGATGCCCTATATGCCGATGTTGGTACACGACTATTTAAAATCGAATACATCCGGCAATGCGCTTTCAGCAAAACAGTCAGATTTAAAAACGACCAGTTCGTTTCAGGGTGAGCAGTCTTTAAAGTACGTCATAGTAGGTGCAACAGTCACGGTGTCCGCGGCGATGATCGCCAGTGCTTACATCGCCAACAGGGGAGACATTCCTTGGTTGATATGGCCCGTTGCAATCATTGGTTTATATTGTTTGTTACGTGGCTTGTTTGGTCGGAAATAAAATTTTATTTCAGATCGCTTCATTGAAGATTAAAAAATTAAAGCGGTGATTTAACACCGCTTTAATTGTTGTCTATTAATGTATTCCCTAACCCTTATTCATTAAACCAGAATATGGTATTTAGTGAAGGGGTGATTTCTGCTTCTTTCTCGTTACCTACATAAACATCAATATTAGAACTGTCTGCGGTAAATATAAAATTGGCAGAAGATAAAATACCCGGGCCAGGGACATCTTTGTGTCGGTTGATAATCAGATAAGAATCGGTGCTGCTAGTTTCATTACCCGCCGCTTCGCTTTCTATGGCCGCGCTCGCATCTTCTAATCCCACTGCGTAAATTCTGGAATGAGAAGGCGCTGCAGCGCAAGCATCTGTGATAGCCGCACCTAAATTTGGCTTGTAGGTGGTTGCGAACATGGTTCCTTCCAATGTCTTCACTTCGGCCAGTACTTTTTCACCGTTATCGAGTTCAATAAGCCATCCTTTATACAGGTCTTGATCTTGTTGAGAAATAGCAGCGACGTTTGATGCATTAAATAAGTCAACAGGCTTTAATACTTGCGTTCCTGTAGGTTGTGGGCCTACTTCGCGGTTGTGATCTTCTAGCACGTAAAGAAACGAGGTGCTCATATCACGAACTGGATTGTCACGATTGCCGGAGCCAATCGAAATAAGGTAAGGCGATCTGGCCGAATCTGACATAACGCTGACACTGGGTGGATAGAAAAAAGGTCTGTATTTTGGGTTGTTCAAGTTAATGGTTGGCGTTGCAGGGGCAGATAAATCTGCAAAAACCGCAGTTGAAAAGTTATTAGGGTTGGCGATATTAGTAAAATCTACACGCCAGATTTGACTGCCAAGATCACCAACGTAGAGTCGGTCAGTCACACCATCATTATCAGTATCAATGGTTCGGATATCAGATGGAATGGCATAGTCCATATTGGCATGGTTGGCAGACCAAATCAGATTGCCGTTTTCGTCAACCATATAAATTGAATTTCCTGATGAAGCCGTTGAAGCGTAGATGTCATCGACAGCATCGTCGTAACCACCACCAAAAATCATCACTCTTTGTTTTGCTTTACTGGCATCTTTATACACTGTCACAAGCGCAGGTTTCGACCAGGTTTGGGCAAGTTTATTAAAACCACCTACGCCGCCGGTTATTTGCCATTTGAACTTGGGATTATTAGGGTCGGTGACGTCTAGGGCGTAGTAATTACTACCACCGCGGCGCATGCCAATCACGAGCATGAGAGTGTCGCTGCCGTTGACGATACCGTCCTTATTATTGTCTGTGTGCCACGGCACGATCTGGCCATCTAAGCCATAGATATGCTCACCATGGAATCTGTCGCCTCTGAGATACCTTATATTGCTTAGCAAGTCTGCTGGCATGAACGCAAAGAGTTCGTTGCCACCGGTTACATCGCCTTGTGCTTGTGGGTAAGTTGCATCTATTGCATGCAAAAACCCTTGATTAGAGCTGGTAAAAACGACTCGTTGATCATGTTCATAATTCGCGATCAGGGCGTTGCTGTGCATGGGTGAACCCATGGGCTGTTGCCTGAGCCAATCGAGTAGCACTTCACGTTGATTCGTGACTCCGAACAGACTGTCGTCTAAGCTTGTATTCGCTGCAGTCAGGTGATGGTCAGCATTGTTTTTAAGTGATATTCCATTTAGCGGCACATTGTTAGGGTTGTCATTAAACGTGTAGAGTTTTCTATTAGCCGGGTCTAGCTTACTGGTGGCACCACCATCAGTTATACTAGCGCCATCGATCTGATCAGACCAAAAGCTCTGTGCGGTCCCTACAAACTTGGGGCCGACTAATGTTGATTCGATAGCAGGGTCACCGTTGATGTCTTCAAGCCCGCCGTCGCCAAGAAAGTACCCCTTGAGATTACCGAGCCATGATGGACTGGCATCGGGCTTGAACAGTGGCAGGTACACGCGGTTATCGTGCGAAAGGCTGGCTCTATTAATGTCTACCGAGAAATTAACGAATTGGCCTTGCTCTACAATAGAGGCATTGACAATTCTGGACAAGGCTTCGTTCAGTTCAGCTGCGCTTTTTGCGTCACGATAAATGCCTTTGCCTTCCGTAGCTATTTCTCTTAAGTATCTAGCGCCAAAGGTATCCAGATCAAACCCGATAGCATGTGTTGTAACTTTGCTATTGGGTACCGACGCAATTTGATCATTATTGGCCAAAAATCTAGCGACTTCTTTGCCACACATACCTGAAATCCTATTGCTTTCAGGCAATCCAGTTGCTGCTAGATCATCACAGCTTGATGTGGGTAAACCGGTGATGTCCTCGAAGGCAGTGTATCCAGGATACGTGCTTCTGGTAGCAGGACGCCCGTCAGATACCAGTACGATATGACTGGATTGGCATTCGTTGTCGATAGGGCTTTCGTACTGTGCGCCTTGCCATCGATCAGAGGTGGTGTAATCACAGACATCTCCGATACAAGCGTTGGTGGCTAAGGTATTACATTGGTTGCCGCCGTCTCTCCAATGAACATCAGTACAGAACGCCGTAGAACCGGGTGATACTCCAAATTCATACGCATCACTTGGCCTGTAGCTGGCAGAATTAGTTGAGAGGAGTGTTCTTGTTGTGTAGCTATTATTGACGTCGTCCCATTGTATCGGCGCGTAATGCTCGGTATTGCGTGGGTCTATACCGCCTTGTTCAACGCTCTCACCGCGAAAATAACGCGCAGCTTCCAGTAAGCCTGATACGGTTGCCGTACCCAAGGTGGTGTCATGATCATTTAATAGAGATGATACGACGTCCAGGCCAGTGACGTCGTTATCAGTTATCCGAGGGTCTACTGCAGAGGCATCTTCGGTTAAATCGGAGATCGGCCAGAGCACACCACTGGCGCTTCCGCCGAATATTGGACCAAACCCGAATTCAGCTTTCGACCCTGTGTCATTCACTAGATCAGTAACGCTTTGTCGCAGAGTATCGAGCCTGCTGACATTGCTATCATCCAATTTCCGCTTCATACTGTTTGAGTAATCTAATACCAGTAGAATTTTAGGTTTCGATTCTGGTACCTTGAAAGCGGAAATATCGTCTGCATAGACGGTGCTTGAAAAAGCCAATGTCAGTGCAGAAAGACTCAAAGTCACTTTTAATATATTGTTCATATTACAAGCCATCGTAATTAAGTAAACGTTTTAGATTGGACAACGTCGTGCTTTTTAAAAATTGATTTAGTACGAAGTGCAGCTTCCTGGAATGCCTATTTCAAGTGACGGTAGCTTGCCGCGTCGAACAACGACTGATTTGGATTTTGTATTGTCGATGCGCAAGGTGCTTTTGACTTCTACTAACATCGCCACCGGGCTGTTGGCGGCTTCGTTGCTATCCAAGCCACCTCCTATGAGGGAGGAATCGCCGCAATACTGAACGGTTAAGTCGCCCGATATATCAATTTCACCCAAGGCTGAAGTCTGGTCGAAGTCTGTTTCAAAATCGCCATCGTCAAGCGTTACGCCAAATGCATCATCAATGGAATCACCGTTTGAAAGACGTTCTTTAATCGCATCGGTGATGAAGTCTGGTTTCCATGCTGCTAGCACGGTTGATTCTGTCGCTTCGAATGTGATCATCTTGTGTTGCTGGCTAGAGACGATGCGTTCAGCATTGTTTGACCCGCGTAGGGTTGAGATCGCAATAATCGTCATAACGGCTAATAAAATCAACGATATGGGCAGGGCGATACCCGATTGTTTCAAAGGCATGCGATACCCATCCTTGTTTTAGCTAAAGATCCATTCAGCAACATATAAGCCAAGTTGCATTGTGATAAATGTCTCATGTGTGAATAAGCTCGTTCAGTAGGATGCGCAATTGGCGGCGACACCCGCGCTTAGCGAAGTTAATTTCCCGCGCCGAACAACCACTGATTTTGATTTTGTACTGTCAATGCTTGAGGTACCTTTTACTTCAATTAACATTGCAGCTGGCGTCGCCACGGATTCATCACTGTTGAGCCCGCCGCCAATGATGCTGGCTTCGCCGCAATATTGAAGGCTTAGTTCAGTAGATAAATCGACCTCGCCTAAAGTAGAGGCTTGATCGAAATCAAGCTCCAGATCAATGTCATCTAGCGTCAAGTCAAACGCGGTGTCTAATGGTTCATCGTTGCTCAGGCGGTCCGTAATTGCTTTTCTAATAAGTTCTGCATCCCAGGAGGCTAAGACTACCGATTCGGCTGCCTCAAACGTAATGAGTTTTTGCTGCTGGCTCGAGACGATGCGTTCGGCATTGTTGGATCCACGCAATGATGAGATCGCAATGATCGTCATCACCGCTAAAATAATTAGCGATATAGGTAGGGCTATGCCTGCTTGTCTCGAGGACATACATTGCTCGACTTTGGGTTAGCTATCTGTCGTCTCAGCAATACCTATAGGGCTCCCATGCATACTATGTTGGTAACCGAGCGCGCGATTCATTACTACAGCTCTCATATAGCGGCCTGTAGCGACCGATAATTTAGTCAGATCAGGGCTTCTGGCAGCGACTTTGCATTTCTTTCTTCAAATATCCAACAAAGACCACAGAAGAGATGCAGCAACTAAATCCAGAGCCCATATGGGACGAAGGGATCTCCAGCTATTTGTATGGAGAATTTGAGCGTAAGCAGGCTCCCTTAAGTACTGAGGAGTTGCGAGTCTCCGCCATTGAGCAAGCCGTGCGCATTGGCGATATCCTCGAAACGCTGTTTTTAATGGCGATTTACGGTGAGTGGAAATACACCGATGAGTCGGGACAGGAGCAAACTTTGGATGAGGATGCACTCAATGATCTGTACGGGAAAGGTCGGATCAGTGAAGAGGAGCTAAAGGCTTTTCCGGGTTTCTGGTCTCCTGTCGAGTAGCACTAAACTTATCCATCTGATACCAGGGCTTTTTCGCTTCTGAAAGGTAGTTTCCCGGTGATTCGTCCACTCTGGCCAATGTTGTATTCGTCATTGGCACCTTTGTGGGGCGTTCGACGCGCTTTTTAAGTGATAAACAATTGCCAACCACTAGCAAGTGGGTGCTGCAGTGATGGTGCAGCATTGTTACCATGGTGGTATGGATGTTTCAGATATTATTGAGTCACTTAACGATGCTCAGCGTGAGGCGGTAACCGCACCACCTGGCCACCTGCTTGTTCTGGCTGGCGCTGGAAGTGGTAAAACTCGCGTGCTCACCAGCCGAGTAGCCTGGCTAAACCGAGTTGAGTCCGTTTCCCCATTCGGGATCATGGCGGTTACCTTCACTAATAAAGCGGCCCGCGAAATGCGTCATCGCGTTGAGGGTTTACTGGGCATGTCAGTCGCCTCAATGTGGCTTGGCACCTTTCATGGCATCTCACATCGCTTTCTGAGACAGCACTGGCGCGAGGCCGGTTTGCCCCAGGCGTTTCAAATTCTTGATTCTGACGATCAAATTCGAATGCTCAAACGCACCATCCGAGCGTTGGAGCTGGACGAGGCGCACTACCCCGCAAAGCAGGTGCAATGGTTTATCAATGGGCACAAAGATGAGGGTAGGCGGCCGCAGCATATCGATGATCAGCAAGATGCCACCACGGCACAATATATAAGAATATACACCGCCTATGAGGCTGCCTGTGAACGTACCGGAGCCGTCGACTTTGCCGAACTTCTGTTACGTGCTTTAGAAACCTTACGAGATAACCAGTCGCTGCTTGAGCTGTATCGGAATCGCTACCAACACTTACTAATCGACGAATTTCAGGATACCAATGCCATTCAGTATGCCTGGGTGCAACTGTTGGCAGGCGAAAGCGGCTGTGTATTCGCCGTGGGTGACGATGATCAGTCCATTTACGCCTGGCGCGGTGCGCGTGTCGAAAACATCCTGAATTTCAACAAAGATTTTCCCAGTGCCAATGTGGTGCGGCTTGAACAAAATTACCGATCCAGCGGCAACATACTTGCCGCTGCCAATGCCCTCATTGATTGCAACGGCGGTCGCTTAGGTAAAAACCTGTGGACAGCTGATGGCGAGGGTGAACTCATTACCTTGTACAACGCGTATAACGAAACAGATGAAGCACGTTTTATTGTTGAATCGATACTCGACTTCGTAAGCGATAAAGGCGGCAGGCGAAAAGATTGTGCCGTGTTGTATCGCTCTAATGCGCAGTCTCGAGTAATAGAGGAATACCTGGTAGCAGCAGGCGTTAAGTACCGCATATACGGAGGCTTGCGTTACTTCGAGCGAGCGGAGATAAAAGATACCCTAGCGTATATGCGTTTGGCTTGTCACCATTACGATGACGTGTCATTTGAGCGGGTGGTAAACCAACCCGCAAGAGGAATAGGTGATAAAACGGTATCGCAAATTCGCGATCAGGCCCGCGCCAGCAGCAGTTCCATGTGGGAAGCGGCCAACACCCTGGTTGCCAACAAATCGCTCACTGCACGCGCCGGTACTGCCGTGGGCAAATTTGTATCGCTGATCGAATCTATGGCTGAAGCCATGCTTGAGCGTAACCTTGCAGAGCAGGTTGATGTTGTGACAGACCTTTCTGGTTTACATGCACACTTTAAAAAAGATCAAACAGAGCGTGGCCAAAGCCGTCTGGAAAACGTAGAAGAACTCAGTAATGCGGCGCGCACGTTTGCTGTTAACTATATTGATGATCCAGAAGCAAACATGCTCGATGAATTTTTAGCACACGCCGCCTTAGAGGCAGGTGATGGCCAGGCGGATGGTGATGAAGATGCTGTTCAGCTAATGACATTGCATTCAGCTAAAGGGCTGGAATTTCAAGTGGTGTTTATGGCGGGTATGGAGCAAGGGCTGTTTCCACACCAACGCTCGGCCGAAGACCCTGCCAGGCTTGAAGAAGAACGCAGGCTTTGTTACGTGGGGATAACCCGCGCTGAGAAAAAACTGTATATGACGATGGCAGAACAACGGCGCTTATACGGGCGCGATCAGTACAACCCGCCGTCTAAGTTTATAGGCGAATTACCTGCCGAACTGCTTGAAGAAATACGGCCGCGCATGAGCGTTAGCATGCCAGTATATCAGCCGACGGAATCGCCGCGTTTTCAAGAGCAGGAAAATGAATCGGGTATTCAGATTGGTCAGCTGGTATCGCATGGTAAATTCGGTGTCGGTGTTGTGCTCGATCACGAAGGGCGTGGGCAGCAGGCCAGAGTGCAAGTCAATTTTGAAGATGCTGGTAATAAATGGCTTGTGTTGGCGTATGCTAATTTGCAACCTGCTTAACGGCAATCCCATCCTGCGGCAAACAATAACGTAGTGTTTCAATCTACTGCGTAGTGTGAAACAACTCAATCGAAATTAAGAGTATCGCAATTATGAATTATCCAAAACTTGCAGACTATATCGTTAACTGGCTAGACAACTACTGTTCCAACGCCGGTATGGATGGCTTTGTTGTGGGCGTATCAGGTGGTATAGATTCAGCTGTCACCTCAACCCTTTGCGCGCGCACCGGAAAATCGGTTTCGGTGGTATCCATGCCCATCTATCAGGCTGAATCTCAGTTGACGCTCGCTCGAGCCCACATTAAATGGCTGGATGAAAACTTTACAAACGTAGAGCCTAATGAAATTGATTTGACACCAGTGTTCCAGTCTATGGAGGCACACTACCCCGACAACGTCACAGCCGACCCCCTCACCATGGCAAACACACGTTCACGCTTGCGCATGACAACCTTGTATGCCTACGCCGGTGCTTCGAAAAGATTGGTTGCAGGTACCGGTAACAAAGTTGAAGACTTCGGTGTCGGTTTTTACACAAAATACGGCGATGGCGGCGTCGACTTATCCCCAATAGCCGATTTACTCAAAACAGAAGTTTACGGCCTGTCAAAGGAGCTGGGTGTTATTCAGGGCATTCAGGATGCTGCACCAACAGATGGATTGTGGGAAGACAACCGTACCGATGAAAGTCAATTGGGTGCGACCTATGCAGAGCTTGAATGGGCAATGGCCTTTGATGGTGATGACAGCACACTGAGCGATAAACAAAAAACCACTATCGCAACGTATCGTAGTTTTCATAACGCCAACAAACACAAAATGGTGCCTATCCCGGTGTGCGAAATTCCAGATAGCGTTCGTTCATAGCGAAACGTGTTGTTTGTAATTTTCTGGCGCTGCAGGTCTGGATTCAAATCGTCAAATGATTCCGGAGTCCAGGCTTGCAGCCATGGTTAAACCCAGTTCCTCACACTGATCAATAAACCCCTCATCGAATTCGCCTTTGCAAGTCAAGGGTTCCTGCACCAATCGCCAGCGTAAACCAGTTGCAATGCTTTCAATTGCGCGTCTTGTGCCTGTGCCGTCATTGCCGGCGCGAATATAGAACGTATAGGGAAGCCCTTGGGTGGCATCTATACAGGGGTAATAGCAGCGATCAAAAACATCTTTAATTAAACCTGCCATGTAACCAAGGTTTTCAGTGGTGCCTATTATTATCGCTTGAGCTGTTTTGATATCTTCAGCGCTTGTATCCAGTGGAGCAATGAACTGCACATCGACGTTGCTAATGTCTGGTGAACTGGCGCCTTTGAGTAAGGCCTGAAGCATCGCTTGAGTATTACTTGACGGTGCGTGAGCAATAATCAGTAATTTTTTGGTGTTGGACATGATTGGTCAATTCACTTAGGTATTTGCAGGGATGATTGCGCTGGTATCGTTTGGTTTGATCATCGGGCTGACTTTGCTACTTTTTCAGCGAATGCCTGTATTTGCGCGGCAAGCTGGTCAAACGCTGGGTTAAAGGTTGAAATCGCCATTGGAACACCTGTGGGTGGTTGAGAATTCCATAGCCCATAAGACACCGACTCCGCTTCTTGACATGCACTCACTAATTCTCGGTTGCGAGGCGCTGTACCGCCGCAGTTTCTATAGTCTCCTTGTATTCCATAATGTGTATTCTCAGGTGAAATATGAATGGCCTGATGTGTTAACCCAATAACGCCTTGTGTTTTATCTGCACCGAGTATGTTCAGAACTCTTGCACCCTCTTCGGGTTTAACATCACTGTAGAGCTGAATTAACTGGCTGTCCGGGTGACCGGCTTGAGCTTGCCAAAAGAGGCGATTTTGCTCGGGGACGACGACAGCGTCATCGACGCTTTGTACTAACAACCACGGTATATCAATTGGCCCATGGTTTTGCACTTGCTTATGCAGTGATTGAATCGCTCTTACCGTTTCTGCAACCCCGCGGGTGGGCATCGCCTCGTATCGCATGGCATCGTCTGAAACACCTCGATCGATCCAGGGCATCACAACTCGCGCCCAGGGCGCCCAGCGGGCGAGTCGGTATGACGATAAGTAGTAGGCGGGAGATAAGGCAATTAATCCGTCAACCTTGTTTGCTTGCATCATGCTTTGATTAAGCGTTAATACAGCACCAAGTGAAAACCCAGCGAGCAGGATAGTGTCGGTTTCCTGAGTAGCCTGCTCGACCAGGTATGTCACGGTGGCATTCCAATGTGACAGTCGTGTTGTCAATAAGTCGCCCGCTCGGGTTCCGTGCCCTGGCAACAAAACCGTGCGGCTGGTGTAGCAGGCATCAGCAAGCACTTTGGCTATGTCTTGCATCGCAAATGCGGTATCCGATAAGCCGTGAACGAGTATGGCTATACCCAGCATGGAATCGCCACAGCGCTCGGTGGGTAAACGCTCCACAGGTGAAGCCATTTTTATTTCTTGCGCTGCTTTTTCTGCATTAAAAGGGATTCGGTACTGTCGTACTTCCTTCTCAATCGTTCTAGCATAGTCACTAAAAGAGGACTGTTGTAAAAGTTGGTTCTGATTTTGCCAGCCTTGCGGGACTAAAAATTGTGCATTGGCTTCAACGTCGTTGGTGCGTGTTCCAACGCATGCGGATAGCAGACAGAGAACGGCGAAGGCAAAAAATAATCGTTGTAGCTGCATTTTAGACACGTGAGATAGGGTTCGTTGCCGGGTAAGGCTGCTCATTTTTCCAGTATATCGTACACATAGGTAATTACATTTGTGGTGCGTTTGCCGTTAAATTTATTGTCAAGGTGAAACTGCCTTACAGAAGAAAAAGTATTACAACGCTTAGGCGGTATCATTTGATAGCGATGCCGTGCCAAAACGCGTTTCAATAACAACGTTTTCATTAATACAACCGTTGGAGGTTATCAAATGAGAGAACAACTTTCCGAAAACCCGATGACCTGGTTGACCAGTTCACCAATGCCAATACAAGCGTCATTTGCCAATGGCATTCTCGCAACCTTTAAACCTGGTACGGCAAAGGTCGTCAAATTCAAGGGCGCTCACAAGTTTTATCGTGCAGCCGGTTGGGATGCGAAAGGCCAAATGGCATCTGCCTATGGCAGTTGGTGGGCCGATGAAATAGAACTGACCAAGCTTAATGCCAAACTCTCCCAATTCCAAAACTGGTTGCCGGACGAATTGTTAAAGAAGGCGCTTCCAGCTCACTATCGCGCCGCAACCGCGCTATGCGAAGATTGGAATGATATGCGAGAAATGTTTAAGCTTGTGTTGCCGCACAGCGATGAAATAACCGGCCTGGTGGGTATCGCTGCTGCCCAGCCGCAATTTTCATCTTTGGATCCGAAATCAAAAAAGACGCCCATGTTGCCTGGGGGCGCAGAGCAAGTGTATTTTAAACGCACGCCCAAATTGAATTCGGTTAATCCATTGTGGGTTTATTCGGAACGGCTTTGGTAGTGCCGACTATAGTCATTCTGTTGTGAAAAAAGGAAGCTTAGAGAATGAACCTGGATAGGTTAAGCTCAAGGGAATCTGAAATGATAGTCATGCTGAACCGATGTCTGCGAAAAATCCTGAACGTATTGTTTGTTTAACAGAAGAAACCACTGAAACCTTGTATTTGCTGGGTGAGCAAGATCGCATTGTCGGTATCTCAGGCTTTACAGTGCGGCCCCCAGAGGCGCGTAAGAATAAACCCAAAGTCTCGGCTTTCACATCGGCCAAAATAGATAAGATCATGGATCTTAAGCCAGACCTGGTCATTGGCTTTTCTGATTTACAAGCGGACATCGCGAGCGACCTTATTCGGCGAGGTGCCAATGTATTGGTAATGAACCATCGATCCGTTCAGGAAATACTGGATATGGTGTTAACGTTAGCCAGTCTTGTCGGTGCGCATGACAAAGGCTTGCAACTCGTAAACGAATTTCAGCAAGGCATTGACGAGAGTATTGCAGCAGCGCAAAAGCTCACCGTTAAGCCAAGAGTCTATTTCGAAGAATGGGATGAGCCGATGATATCGGCCATTAAATGGGTATCAGAGCTTATTTCCATTGCGGGAGGAGAAGATTGCTTTCCGGAGCTAGGCGCTGAGGCAATGGGTAAAGACAGGATCATAGCCGATCCGCAGCGCATTATAGATGCTAACCCCGATATTATAATCGGCTCGTGGTGTGGCAAGAAGTTCAGACCTGAAAAAGTGGCCGCAAGGGAAGGCTGGAGCGCGATCAATGCAGTTCAAAACAAGGAACTGCATGAAATTAAATCGCCCCTTATTCTGCAGCCAGGACCTGCCGCGCTGACAGTTGGCCTGCATAGTTTAAGAGCAATAATCCAAGGTTGTAGCGTGCAACAGAAAGGCTGAGCCAGTGCTATGTTGACTTAGTACATTGCATAATTAGTGCCTTAGCGAATTGGCGAACTAATGCAACAGTGAGCGAGTGCTGTGGAGAAGGCGCTCTTATTGGCTTTCGACAACAACTAAAACCGGTACTTGTGAATTGTCCGTAAGCACAAGCGTCACCACTGTTCCACCTTCAAATGTAAGCGCCTGAGGACTAATACGTTGTAATGGATCAGTGAGTTCGTAGTCACCCGCGGGCACCTCGATATAGTCGCTGTTTGAATTGACATAGCTTATTGCAGAGAAGGCTGTGTCAATACCACCAGGGTTTGAACCCGCTGACAACAGTGTCAGCTCAGCTGATGCATCGATATTATCAAATGCAGCCGCTTGTGCTATTCGCACTTTGGCAAGCGTCGGGTCTGTTGTGCCAGATGCCACGATCAGAGGTACAACGGATGTGCTGTTGTTAAATTCTCTAATTAGCAAGCCTGTATAAGAACCCGCTGATACGATAAGTGGATCGACACTGGCGACTGCGGTCGTATCGTCGACGCTTTCGACCACTAGCGTGCCAGTACCTGGCGTAACTGATGTCAACAGACTAAAAGAGCCTGATGTCAGACCTGCTGCATCCGACAGCAGCAAGCGCCTGTCGTTTGTATTATTCAAAACCAACAGAACCGCTTGTGTTGTTGTGTTAACCGCATACAAATCGGCAAGCTCGGAACCCTGACTGGTCGTGTCATTCGTAAAGCCAAGCGTCGAATCCACTGACTGACTTGGGTTTTGCACCGATGGTAAGGTCATTGGTGGAGCCGCAGAGCCAGAGGCTTCTTCCATAACTGGCTCAGCTGCGTTACCGCCGCCGGAATCGGTTGTACCATCGTCACTTGCACCCGCATCGCCTTCAGCAATCGCTGCATCGTTAGCTTCGGTAAACCCGCTATCGGCGTCCAAAGGTGCGCCGTCTATATCAGCGCTACCCGCGTCTATGATTAATGGGTCGGGGTTACCGGTACCAAATATACCGCCATCGCAAGCGACCAGGAAAAAGCTGCAAGCAATCAGGAATGCCAGGCTTTGCATCGTTGTTCGTTGATTATTTATCATCAGATTGCTCATCTTCCACTGCTTCTTCAATCAGATAGACGCCCAGTCCAGTTCGGTAGCGGCCGTTACCTTCTGTATCAGGCTCCGACCCTCTATCATGCTCTGATAAAAACTTGTCTAACTCGCGTAATAAGCTCAGCGCTTTTTTAGAACTGAGCTTTCTGAATGCCTGCAGGCTATCCCCGCCTACGTTATCGTAAGCCACACTCATCTGCAGGCGAGCATTGCCTTCGCCGCTGACATTGTGATCAAGTGTCGTCAGCAAATCTTTTGCGCTGGTAGCAAACAATTCGAGCATGGCCTCTTCACTTTCGTGTGGCACATAGCCTTTGCTTGCAAGAAGTACTTGATCGCCTTCTTGTTGCACGGTACCCACTCGCACTAATTCATCGAGTACCGCTCGAGCAGGCACATCACCACCGTAGCGTTTAACCAGCTGGCTGAAACTGGCATCACTATCGCCATAAGTCAGTGGTGTCGGGTTTCCCTCTTTGTCTGTGAATTGCTCGTCCTGCAACCAACCGGTGACAACGCGTATAGCACGGTTATGTTTCGAAACGGCTTGTTGTGCATCAGGTGGTAAATCCAGTATGCGGCGTACTTCTTTGCGGTTAATACCCGTCACTATTGCCAGCCTGGACACGGTGGGTTCTTTGCCGTCAATACCAAAATGAGTGTTGGCTTCCTCTACATACGTTTGCTTCGCCCAACCTGCAAATTCGGCATGCGAAACACCGTGTCGAATGAGGACACGAACCAGCGGTGCGAGCATTCGCGTTACAGCCTTTTGAAGCGTTGAGTGCATGGTTATTCGTTTAGAGGGCTAAGCTGTGCAACACAAATGCGGCGTTAAACTCAGCAATGGTTTGTTCAATTGTTGGGATTATTATCCCATGTTTCGGCTCGCTGTGTGGTGTACTTTAGTGAACTGTCAGTCAGCTTTGAGTAAAAAAATTGGCGGTTGTGGAGCGCGGAAGGAAGGGGAACGCGCAAAAATTCACGATAAATATGGATAAAACAATAAGTTAACGTTTGATATGCCTGGTTATTGCAAAGAGACGTGCTTCCAAAAAAACACGATCAAACTTGTGAAGTCGCTAGATTAGCGACCTTTGGAAAGCGTGCGCCAGCTGATCACTCCATCAGCTGGTCACAACTAGACAGTGAAGAAAAGGCCCGTTAGTAGGTCACTTCAGAGAATGGAAACATGCGGGTCAGTGTAGGCATGCCATCGACACATTCGCCATACGCAAGCGGTACTGTGATCATTACAGGTTCTGACCTGAGCATCGCGTTTAGCGCGATCGATTCCAGCGCCTCCTGTCGCCCAGGCTGAGATTCACTTTGGGTATCGACACGTAGCACTTTACCGTGGCAATCTGCCGGGCCCACGTGGTTATCGATGTGAATAGTAAGAATCTGCTTGCCGTTGATTGAGCCGGTGCGCACCTCCTGAAGCTCTGCAACGTACGTGCGCTCGGCGGCAGCATGAGTGACCAATGATGTGCCCAGTGATATTCCAAGGGCGAGCACGGTGAATACTAAGGGTAGCGATCTACACAATTTACTCATTACAACTCCCGCTGATACAACATTCCTTGTGTGATTCTGAAACTCTCGCCCGGTCATTACAACCGGTCTAATTTGGTTATCGGCGCTGGATTTTGTCATCTTGACCTTAACTTTACGCAATGTCAGATCGTCAAACAGGAAACTAAGGTGACATTTAGTAGCTTTTTCATGACCTTAAGTTGCAGTTCGGATCAATATTGCACTAGAAAAATTCATTAACTGGTAAACATTACCGTAGCGTTAATCTACACAGTTGCAAGGTTACATACACCATAGAGACAATTCTTATTGTCGATGTACAAGACAGATAGAACGCAATCAGCGGGCCAATTACCCGCCTCAGTACGGTTTTTAGTAAGAATGGAGATATTAGAAAAGATATGAAAAACAATCACTTAAAAGAATGGACCCCAGCCCGCCATACATAGCTTTGTGGCTGGGTTACACCGTTAATCGCTAACTCGCCTTGGAAATGTTTTCACCTTGAGATTCGTTTGTACGGCGAAAGGCTTCGATATTTGCTGCTCTGTTGGCAGCACGTCGATCTCGTTGTGGTTCTCCGTTAGCGTCCAGTCGAAGCGAGCTGCGTCGATCGCCGATCTGACCTTTAGTTGCTCGCCTGTCAATACGGCGTTTCATTTTCTGCATGCGGACTTCATCCAGCTCATAAATTTGACACATGTCTGCCTCCGCGTTTTTCACCTCGGTATTCGCTACAACATCGTTATTCGCCGCGGCTTGAGAACTTAGTTGCTGTGCTGTCTGAACAGGTATTTCAGCCGTATCAATAGACGCTACTGCATTATGCTCCGGCGTTTCAGATTCAGCCTGTCGCATGGCTGATTCACCGTCACGTCGATTTTCAACTCGCTCAATGGAGCCATCGAGCTTCATGCAAACAATGTCGCCAGTTTTTAGCTGATTGCTCGCAGCAGTTGCTCCCACTATTGCTGGTAAATCAAATTCGCGCGCCACGATGGCGGCATGGCTTAACCATCCACCCACATCGGTGATGATGCCACTGGCTTGCGAAAAGAGTGGATACCAGGTTGGATCCGTCATTCTTGCCACAAGGATTTCCCCTTGCTTGAATGAAGAAATTTCGCTGACATCGGTTATAACTCGAACCGTTCCAGTCACTTCCGCGTCTCCTGCAACACGGTTACCGTTGAGTTCTGCTGTGGCGGTGCTGTTGTCAACTTGACCGGTCAGCATATCGATGCTTTCAATATCTAAAACTGACAAGGTTGATGGCAATTGGATTTTCGCCCACGCCTTGTGTGTTTCAACGCGTTGCTGAGCTAACTCGCGCATCGCTTTTAATGAGCTTCTGTTAGAAAGAGTCGCAAGCTCTTCAACTTTTAAATGGAATACCGCGCCATCGAAATTAGCTAACTTATCAATAGCCAAAAGAAGTTCTCTTATCTGGGCTAGCTCCATTAAACAATAGTGTTTGGCTTCCTCTTTAAGTACTTGAAATGTGCGCGCACGCTGAACACTTATCGCCAATACTTTTTTGTTTGGCAGAGGTAGTTCTGTGTGTGCTTCTGGTGCCGCACTTCCACTGGATCGTGAAATGTACTGTCGAACCAGGTCAGGATCTTCTGAGAATCTTGAAGCAGAGAGTTCATAGTCCAGAGGAGCTCGATGACCAAAAAGACTCAGAAATTCAACAATATTTTTGGGCTTTTGATCGGCTTCTCGGAGTAACTCCATCGCCTTTGAAACAACAGTTTCCTCATTGCTATTGAGATAGGCGTTTGCATCAAGTTTTGCTGAAGCTAATTTACCCATGGCCGTTTTCACGTAGTAGTCAGCCGATATATTGATGATTTCAGCTTGAACATAGGTCTCTTCAACAAATCGCTCAACCCATCTATCAAGTACGGCTATCGCATCTTTAAGTGATAGCTGATCAAACTGGACCGCGTTACGCTCAGTCATCTCCCGCATGAACTGTGGCAAAAATTCATTCCTGAATTCTGCTTCGGTTCTGTCAGCCTGACGTGCAAGCTCAAAAGTGGCCATAGCGCCTGGACCTTTGCTCAAACGGCGTTTCTCTTCGTGCTTATTAACATACAGCCAGCCGAAGATTGTTTCTATGAATGGTGCAGAACTGTAGTTGACATCGTATGGAATGCCCAACATCTGACAAGCGAGGTCCGTACTGCCGCCCGCTGCCCACAATTTATGCATCATATCGGCACTGACAGGCGTTGGTCGTGGCAGTAGCTCAGACAGTTCGTTTTGCACAAACGCTGCGTCGTCCATCTTCAACTTTCGTCGTAATTTTTTTGAAGTTGATTCAAAATTGGTAGCCGTATTTTGTACAAGGCGCCTACGTTCATTTTCCGCGAGGTTTTTAATAGAGGAACCTTGCGCAACTGAGCGTGTGATATTACGTGCTTGCAGAATATAGAATTTGCCCTTCGCATAAGCCCACTCAATATCTTGCGGGTGATCAAATAGTTTCTCGATCTCACGGCCTATTTGCAGTAAAGGCGCTACCTTTACTGGCGGTTCTCTATTAGTGCTTGAATCCGCAGGCATGAAAGTGTCGGATAGCCTGCCAAACGCGTATGAGTCTGGTGTTACGTTACCACTGACAAGATCTTCCCCTAAGCCAGAGACCATTTCGATCATAATGGCGCCGGTATTACCAGGGTGTTCTGTGAACATGACACCAGCGTACTCGGCAGGCACCATTTTTTGAACAACCACACCGCCTTGATCAACTTCGCTTGAGCCTGTGGCTTTTTGTGTATAAGCGTCAGAGCGATCTGAACTTAATGAACTATAGACCTCGGCAACCGCGCTGGATAACTCATCTTTCTTAACGTTAAGGATAGACTCGTAAACACCAGCAAAACTATTGTCTTCGCCATCTTCGTTAGCACCAGAGCTCCGTACAGCGACTCTCTTGGTTTTAAGGCGCTTCCATTGTTTAGACAATAACGAATTCTGCGCTTTGTCCATTGGGAGAGCGTTTGCGCTTTTGTCTAGATCTTGCCCAGTGCGTGTGTTGTTGGTAATGACACTGGTAAACACAAAACCATCTGGCACGTTATAGCCTGCCTCTATCAGTTCGCCCAGGCGTGCCGCTTTTTTTCCAGTAGATTGTGGCAGAAAATGGGCTTTAGATAATGGTACAACACCCGTATCTTCAATTGGCTTAGGTTCTGTAGAACCTGCTTCTGACCAACCTCGAGCATTTCCAATGGCTTTAAACAGAACGCTCTGTCCTATCAGGAAGGCCATACTGATAATCAGGTATAAATTTGCAGCCGCGTTCAAGGTAAACAGTAGCGCGAACATGGCTATGCCACCAAGAGCAAATAGGGTCGCTTTTAGTTTAGTCTTTGGTGGGCTCTGCATTGCCAATACAAGGACAAAGAGAGCCGAGGCCACTATAGGGAAAACCAAAAGTGGGTCTGGGCTGGATGCTGCGTTTAGCCAGGCAAAGCTGTGTGACCAGCCAGGGGCTGACTTTGTTACTGCAGAGAAAAACAGCAACATAAAGCCAAGCTGACCAAGAGATGCCAGAATATTAATTATTGGCCTGATTTTATATTTCTTATAAAGGGCAAGCGTTGCATCCGTTAAGGCGCGTGGATGATCGGCCAAATCAACCTTTAGTTTGTCAATGCGGCCTTTTAATGATTTTTGTACAACCGTGTCACGCTCTGCTTTTAAGGCCAGTGGCAGTAAAGCCAGGCGCACCAGAAACACAAGGCTCAGTAAGCCTAATGCATAGTGACCAGTCATATCGACCAGTTTGTTCAGTACAGATGAAAGTGGTGTAATGATGAAACTGCCCAGCGAAACTTGTTGCTGTTGTTTCCACTGAGATACATGTGCCCGTTCTGCATTCGCAGGCGCTTCATAATATTCTTGTGGGACAGTATACCGCCCGCGATAATCTTTTCCAGCGCGCTCTAACCGTAAGCCAATCAGCTGTGCGTAAAAGCAGCTTCTTTTATCGTAGCATGCACCTATAAATGGGGTGTCCGGTAGCCCTGCAATGCGCTCATCCAGCGCTGTCGTGCCAAGTGCGCGCATAGTAATGTTAATTGCACCTGGTAAATGGTTTTTAACAAAATCGCCAGGGTAGCGTACGTCCAGGAACGTTGCATTCTCTTCTTGTACCAGTGTGTGAACATCTGGCGTATCAAGCAGTGTGTTCTTATTTTTAAAATCTGGCAGCTGGCGCAAATCTGCGCTGGTTATTGTTTTACCCTCATTAAGTGGACGAGATTCAGATAACCATTTTTCATAGCCACCGACCATGAAATTACAGGATTTCCCCTGCGCCGTAAATTCGTTACACAGCTCCGAGCTTCGATTACCGGAGTAACATAAAAATAAAGTATTGCCACTATTTTCCAGCATTGAAGCATTGGCGAGCACGTCAGGGTAACGAACATGAGCCGCACCTTGAATAGAGCCGGTCTCAAACTCTTCATCCTCGCGCACATCAATGATATGCAGTGGCTTTTTCTGTTCGAGCCATTCGGCAAGCGTATCGGTTGAGATCCCTTGCGAGTGATTTTTTTGATCACTGAAAGACAAAGTCTTTAGATTGGTGTCTCCTACTACCGACCCGTTCTCTATGGACTTTCTTACAAGGTTGGTTTGTAGTCGTTCGTTTCGATAGTCAACTGATTTAGTGTATTGCAGAACATTGGTGACAATAGATGCCAACAGAAATGTGCCAATTACACCCAGTACAACCTGGCCAGACCGTCGCGTACGCTTTTTAGTATGTTTTTTAACAGACTTATTGCCTGATAAGGCAAAGCTTCCAAAAACAACACTGATAAGTCCAAGCAACTGAGCAACACTAGCTGACAGATTGATAACCAGATCAGGTGAAGGTATCGCCCATACGGTTGTCGGTGCAGACAGCGCAACACATGCCAGCACAATACACCTTGTATAATGCCTTGAATGCTGCTTCCTATGCATCTTGAATTGATGTTGTATTTTGTTCATGTCCATGTTCATGGCCTTGTTATGCTACAGCCTTGTCGGGATTACTTTGGCTGTCATCCCAGGACCGTCCTAGCCACTGATGTAACTTCTGTTTAAGTGCTTCCGGTTCAAACGGTTTGGATAAATAGTCATCCATACCCGCTGCAAAACACTTTTCGGCATCGCCAGTCATGGCGTTCGCTGTTAATGCAATAATTGGCAGTCGTGTTTTTCCGCCTTCCTCACGCCTTATCTGGCGAGTAGCCTCATAGCCATCCAGCACTGGCATCTGACAGTCCATCAGCACAATGTCGAACTTCTGTTCGGCTAATTTATCCAGGCCAATTTGACCGTTATCAGCTACTTCACAGCTAAAGCCAATAGAGTCCAACATGCCGATGGCAACTTCCTGATTGATCGGATTGTCCTCTACTACGAGTATCTTGTAGTGTCCGTAGCGAACGTTTTCATCGAGAACACTTTCGTTGTCGCTGATGTCGTTTGGCTCTTCGCCTAATATAGTGCTGCTGAGAATGCGCGAGATATCTGAACGACGAATTGGCTTGCTGATATGTGCTGAAATTCTTGCGTTGTTGTGTGCGTACATCTCCGCCATTTGGTTATTGACGTAAACCATGGGCACCAGTTTTATTTCGTCAAAGTCTGGGTCAGCTCCGATACAGTTTGCAAACTTGTCACCGGCCAGGTCTTTAAGTACGGAATTAAAAATAACCACATCGTATTGTTTGTTTGCTTGAGCCGCATGGCGTAATTGGTCTAACGCTTCCTGTGCGGTCTGTTCGAAATCAGGGCTGATGTTGTGCTCGCCAAATAATTCGATCAACTGTCTTGATGTCCTCCGGCAGCTATCTACAACCAATACTCTTGTACCAGCCGGAATTTCCAATTCACTGGTGTCGCCAGCTTTATCCTGTCGAGTCGGTTCTAAATCTAATGTGAACCAAAATTCGCTACCTTTATTTGTCTCTGAAGATGCACCAATTTGACCACCCATGCCTTCAACTAATTGACGGCTAATGGACAAGCCCAGGCCTGTTCCACCGTACTTACGTGTAGTGGAGCCATCTGCCTGTGCAAACGAAGTAAATATATTCTTCAGTGCGGCTTCTTCGATTCCAACACCCGAGTCTTTCACAGAAAAGCGAATCAAGGTTTCTTCGAACTCGTTCTGATGTTCAGTTACGATTATCTGAACAGCGCCGTGCTCGGTAAATTTGACTGCATTTCCTGCAAGATTTGTCAGTACCTGTTGAACTCGCGTTGGATCACCCTTTACATATTGTGGTGCGTCCGCGCTGATCTGGCAGAGAATTTCAATGCGTTTTGCATGAGCCGGTTCTGCCAACACTTCCGCACAGCTTTCTACGATGTCAATCAAATTAAATTCGATTGACTCGTATTCAAGTTTGCCTGCCTCAACTTTAGAAAAGTCAAGAATGTCGTTTATTAATGTCAACAGGCTTTGGCCAGAACTTGTGGCAATTCTGACCTGATCAGTTTGTTCTGGATTAAGCTTTGTGTTCTTCAGTAGAGATAACATACCCAGCACACCGTTCATTGGTGTTCTGAGTTCGTGGCTCATATTGGCCAGGAATTCAGATTTCGCTTTGGAGGCGTTCTGGAGTTCTGCCTCTTTTTGTTTCTGAAGATCTAGTACATTACCAACTTCATTTACCGTATTGGCAAGGTGGACTATTTCGCGCGAACCAGATACATCCAACTTTGACTCAGTATTGTTGGTTTGTAGTGCCTGTAAGTGGTTATGTATTGCCCGTATTGGTTTGACAACAATTGAATTGATTAAACCAAGAACGATTAGAGCACATAACGCTGCAATACCAATAGCCGCAAGATAAATGTTAGTGACATGTTCGCGTATTTCCTGATATTGCATGCGTACATCCCAGTCAATTACGATATGTCCAAACGATTCGCCTTCGAGTAGAACATCATGCTCAAATTGCATTATTTCTTGAGGTGAACTATTTGACAGATTCTCATCGCTTTTCTTCCAGGACGTGAGCACTTCGTTGTACTCATTTTGAATGCTAACAGCACGCACGTCAGGGTCGTTTTCAATCAATTGAGCAATGGTTGTGTCTAATACAGGGCGATCTTCACTAACGATTGCATCTAAAGAGGTAGCCGATACCATCGAAACCAGTTTTTGAGTCTGGTATTTGAAATTGCTTTCAAATGCCTTGGTTTCCAGACGGCGTACAAATTCACCTGCGCCCAGACCAACCAACATGATGGTCAGTCCGGTTACCAGGAATATTTGTCTTCTTAAAGACCAGTTATTGAATAGTCTTGATAGCACAGGCAATCACTTTTCGGTTGTAGCTAATCGGCTAGTAATAGATTCAATGGCCTAGAGCTATTGCGCAGGTATTGCCGTTGCAGGCACCACAGGCTCATTAACTCCAGCTGGCATAGACAAATTTATTGTTAGCTGTGTGCTTGAGCTTCCATTCTGGCTGGCCGAATTGAGCAGCGATTGAGGAATGGCAATGTTGATCGTTATATTGTTGCCAGGTAAAACCGCCTGTACTGGAAAAGTGGCTTGCGCTGGCTGTGGCTGAGCAACTTGTACTGCAGTTGCAGAAGGTATAGCAACACTATGCTGAGCCATAGCCGGATGTTGTACAGCGCCTTGTAGCGCCTGAGCGCTAGCCACTATAGGCTTTACTGCTAGCTTATGATCGTTTGTCTTTGTAGCAACTGATTCTGCAGCCACTGGCTGTGAAGCGATCTGGGCAGGTTGAGCTGCGGCTGCAACGGGTGCTTCAGCTTTTTGAACGGCGCTGGAAACGCTAGCGTCTGGGGCCTGAGTGTTTACAGGGGCTTTTTTCGGCTCATTGGCTGGGTCTGTAAAGAATACAAAGTTATTGTCCATCGCAGTTCGAATAACACTGTAGTCGCTATCGTCACCTTCCAAAAAGCCGCCGGTTTTAAGCCCTTTAAGTGCTTTCATATCAGTGATATCTAATAATGATGCAACAAGCGCTTCGTAAATTCGTGGTTCGAGGCCACTGCGAGCAATCCAGGGTTTAGTGACATTGGGGAAGCGTGCTAGTTCGCGTATAGGTTCGCCAGCATCTACCAGCTTCTTGAACGTTGCTTCATTCAAGGCTCCAGCATCAAAATCGCCAGCACCGACTGCAGTACCTACTTTGTCGTGCCGGCCAAGGTATTCGTACAGGCTCAGATCTACTGCTCTAATGCCATTTTGTTCAAGATGCAATTGTGATAAAAAACGTCCGATCGTTGAACCCTCATCGCCGAATGCGAATGATCGGCCATGGAGTTCGGTAACATGCTGAATCGGGCTGTCTTTATGCACGGCGATGATACCGTAAAAGACTTTCTCGTTATCCTTACTTTCCATTGCGAGGATGCTCAGGCCATCATTCACTTTTTTTGCTTCGATATAGGAAGCAGGCCCGAATCGTGAAAAATCCACTTTGCCGGAGGTGAGCTGAGCAATGCCCTGATCGTAATCCTTGGCGATCTGCAAGCGTACATCAACCTCTTCGCCCAGACGTTGGGTCATCTTCTTTTCAAGCTCCACAAGCGCAGGCTTGAATATTTTCACCATGGTCGATGGTTTATTCGAGCTGTAGACGCCGAAATTCAGTCTTATTGGGTCGTCGCTTGCGAATGCGCTACCACAGCTTAAGAGTGTCGTCAGACCTGCAGTTATAGCGACGTGTCGGAGTCGGTTACTTACTGTTGCCATTGTGTTGTTTTCATCTACGTTAATTCACATAGACAAACGGCCTGAAAACTGAATTCTGTAGAGACAATCAGAAACAACCTGTCAAACTTGTGATGTTATATGACGATTGTGTGACGCCGTCGCATGCGGTGGTACTCAGTCATATGGCGTTCAAGCGTTGTGCGGTTTGTACTAAGGCTGCCTATCTGTGAGATAAATCACAAAAGTGCGTGAATAGATTCGCTCATATCCTGAGATTTGAACCAAATATGCAATCTTTTTGGGCATGTATTTCTGTGGGAGACGGCTTACGTTAGTTTTTCATATTAATTGGTGCATAAAGATGTGTTTATAAATGACGATAACAAAGTTAGCTCTGAAGGATCAGGGTAGGAATACTTTTAATTGCTGACAAAGTGATTTGTCACTCTTAATCCAACATCAGGCATTGCTGCCAACTTGGTAGATACAACAGAAAAATCCGTGTCAGTCGGTTTGCGTGTTGCGCTTGTCACGCTAGTTTTTTGCCTGTCTGTCATTCTATTTGTCAGCTTTCGGGTTGAGATGTGGCCTTGGGAATTGACATGGCTCGATGGATTTTCTTTGAGTAGTTACGTATGGCTTATCATGGTTGAAAATGTTCTGACTGTGGTAGGTCTTGGCTTGGTCGCACTTAATATTATGTGGTTGTGGATCCGTATGGATTCTGTGCCAAAGAAAAAAACCAAAACCGTTATAGCCGCAATGAAATATCCTCCCGCGACCCCCTGGCCGAATACGCCTGTAATGGCCAATGAAGTTGTAACTGACTCAGAGAGCAGCAATACAACGCAAGAGTCAGATGATCAGATCGAGGTTGAGAACCATGATTCGAAGCTTGCGATTGAACTTGTTAGAGCTAACATCAAAAACGAACGCCTGGTCGCCAAACTTAAAGAGCAGGATGTTAAACACAAAAAACATTCTGAAGAAAACGATATCGCCACTGTCGCTTTATCAGAAGAGCTCACCGGGGTGACAGCGGAATTAAGAAGTATACAGTCAGTATTGGTCGCATCTGACGATGTGTCTGAAACTGTAGTGAACAGATTACGCATTGCGACTCGCGCTCTTCAAACAGCGAATTCGGCTGCATTGGACCATACATCGATTGACAAGGTCATAGATTCTCAATTTCGGGAAGCATTTAGTATCAGAGATACACTTGATGCTTTGCATGGCAATTTCCAGTCAATCGCCAAAAGTCGAGATCTTGACCTGGGTTGCTCGGTATCACGCTCTGTACCGACAGCGGTCTTAGGTGATATGAGCCGTATAGTGAGAGTGCTGGAAGAATTGGTTGGAAATGCACTTCAGTACACAAAGGCAGGTTCGGTGTCTATTTTTGCTAGTGTATTCGACGGAGCAGATAGTACATTAAAAATAAAATTTGAAGTTCGCGATACTGGCGATGGATTTTCCCCTGAACAGCATATGCGCTTCTATTCGCTGACATCTGGAAATGCAGAAGATCGCGAGCAGTCGGTAGTGGATCAATCAGAAATACGCTTTAGTGGCCTGAAGGTTGCGGACAGAATGATAAAGCGCATTGGTGGGTCCCTTCAAATTAAAAGTCGATTGGGCGAAGGAAGCGTGTTTTATTTCATCCTTGATCTGCCTGAAGTTGACGCCGCACAGATCGATTTTGGTAAGAACGTAGCACCATCCAATCAACACAGTACCGTGTCCACAAAAGGACAAATGAATAAGGCTGTAGAGCTAGGTAAGGTTGATCATCATTTAGGATTACCTGCAAATCAGCCAGCAAGTGACATGTCCAGTTCAGATCCTAAGCCTGAGGATGGAATCTCTGCTGCTAATGGATCGACATCATCACCGGCCGCTCCGGAAACTTCAGCAGTTGAACCAGTAGCTTCAGTACAGCATGAAGCCCCTGGCGCGCAGCACGTTGAAGTTGTTAGTACTATTGATGTTGCCAACGATGAGGCAGAATCTCAGTCCCAAAGCCAACAGATTAATCCTAAGGCAATAGACACTATTCGTAGCTTGCAACGCCCGGGAAAGCCTGATTTGCTTGGTAAAGTTATTGAGCTGTTTCTGCAAAAAACGCCCGGTTCCGTGCAGGAAATGCAGGACGCTTTGGGTGAAGGCGACATGAATATTATCAAAGCCAATGCACACAGCTTAAAATCCAGCTGTGCTTATGTTGGTGCTGATAAAATGGCCGTAACCTGTAAGCAGATCGAAAAAAATTCCGCCGAAGACAATCAGGATGAGCTTAAGGTGCTCATAGATGCCTTAACAGCGGAATACGAAATAGTTGCGGCCGAGCTTACTGATATAGCCAAGGCTGCGTAAGTAGTCTACAAATCCATTTGTAGCTGGGATTTTGAAATTATCTCGTCAAGGTCCACACCCTCGTAAAAATCGAATATCGTGTCGATCACGAATTGAGCATCGTCAGTGATATGGAATAGATTCATATCGTCTGGTGAGATAGTGCCAGTCTCGATGAGAGAATCGCGGAACCAGTCGATTAAGCCTTCCCAGAATGAAGAGCCATACAGAATGATGGGTACTTTTTGAGATTTGCCTGTTTGAACCAAGGTGAGCACTTCGGCCATTTCATCCAGAGTACCGAACCCACCCGGCATGACCACGTAGGCCGAGGCATATTTGACGAACATGACTTTTCGTGCAAAAAAGTATTTGAAATTAATGCTGATATCTTGAAATCCGTTGCCAGATTGCTCGTGAGGCAGGCGGATATTGAGCCCAACACTCGGCGATTTTCCGGCTAAAGCGCCCTTGTTTGCCGCTTCCATAATGCCTGGCCCGCCACCGCTGACTACCGCAAATCCCGAATCGGATAGTAGTTGGCTAATTTCCTCAGCCGCCTGGTAATAGGGGTTGTCCGGCTTAAAACGGGCCGATCCAAAAATGCTCACAGAAGGACTGATATCGGCAAGCTGCTGAAAGCCGTCGACAAACTCGGCCATGATCTGAAATATTTTCCATGAATCGCGGGTAAGCGCCCGATCTCTCGCATCGGCGCTCATTTGATTGGTCTTTGGCAGCTCTCGCATTAATGTTCCTGAAAAGGTTTGGTTGTGTTGACGTAAACTAGCTGGGTCAATTCCAAAAGAGTACGGGGAATGTCCCAGGCCAAGCCAGTAATATTAGTTGATGGATCGTCGTATCTGTATCGTGCGTTTCATGCCATGCCACCACTGACCACAGCAACTGGGCAACCGACCGGCGCTATTTACGGCGTTATCAATATGCTTCGAAGGCTGGTCGCCGATTATCAGCCAGACATCATGGTGGTGGTATTTGACGCCAAAGGAAAAACCTTCCGAGACGATCTGTATAAAGAGTATAAAGCCAACCGACCCAGTATGCCGGACGAAATGCGCTCACAGATCGCACCCATGCATCAACTGGTTCAGGCGATGGGGATGCCCATGTTGATAGTACCTGGGGTCGAGGCTGATGATGTTATCGGGACGCTAGCAGTTGAAGCGAGCGCGGCTGGGCTTGATACTGTTATTTCAACGGGAGATAAAGACATGGCCCAGTTGGTGGACAAGCAGGTCTCCCTGATCAACACCATGAACAACACCGTGATGGATGAGGCTGCTGTTCAGGAAAAGTTTGGCGTGCGACCTGATCAAATCATTGACTATCTGGCATTGGTAGGCGATACCTCTGACAACATACCGGGGGTTCCCAGCTGTGGCCCTAAGACCGCGGCGAAATGGCTTGCTGCACATGACACCCTTGAAACGGTCATCGCCAATGCTGATGGTGTGAAAGGCAAGATAGGCGAGAAACTCAGAGCAAGCCTTGAGATCATGCCCATGTCTCAGCAGCTAGCCACCATAAAGACCGATGTTGAGCTGCCTGAGGCGCTAACCTCGCTCACACTTAAAGAGCCCAATGCTAATGCATTGGCCGAGCTATATGAGACCTTGGAATTCAAAACCTGGAGACGTGAACTTGCCGAAGGTAAATCACCGCTGTTGTCAGGAAGTGCAGGTGGTGATGCGGCATCAAGCACAGGGGCAGTGGTGTCTACCGATGTGCGTCCTAAATCGCATGACAATCTCAATTACGAAACGGTTTTTACAATCAAGCAACTAGATCAATGGATTAAGAAACTAAAAGCGGCTGATCTATTCGCCTTTGATACAGAGACGACGAGTCTTAACTATATGCAAGCTGAACTTGTGGGAGTGTCGTTTTCGGTGGCATCGGGTGAAGCTGCCTATGTGCCCTTAGCGCACAGCTATGAAGACGCGCCCAAGCAACTTGATCGTGACAAGGTGTTGGCAAAGTTAAAGCCGTTGCTGGAGGGGAAAAAAGCCAAGATTATTGGCCAACACATAAAATATGACATTAATGTGTTGCGTAAATATGACATTGTATTAAGCGCTATTGCTCACGATACAATGTTGCAATCCTATGTGCTCGATTCAACCGCCACCCGGCACGATATGAATTCGCTTGCGCGAAAATATCTTGGCGTGGAAACAGTGCACTTTGAGGACATCGCGGGCAAAGGCAAAAAACAGCTGACCTTTGATCAGATACCCATTGAAGAAGCCAGCCATTATGCGGCGGAAGATGCTGACATTACATTGCAATTGCATGAAACCCTTTGGCCTAAGCTTCAAGAGCACGAAGAACTTAAAGCCTTGTATTTGGAAACGGAATTGCCTTTGTTGCAGGTGCTTTCTCGAATTGAATATGCTGGCGTTGGTATCGATGCCAAGATGTTAAACAAACAGGGTGCGCAGTTATCGAAAAAGCTTGAGCAGGTGCAAACCGATGCCTTTGCCGATGCGGGTAAGGAATTCAACTTGGGTTCCCCAAAACAAATACAACAAATATTTTTTGACGAAAAGCAATTTCCGATTATTCGCAAAACACCCAAGGGTCAGCCATCCACGGCTGAAGATGTGCTGGAGACATTGGCAGTTGATTACCCTTTGCCAAAACTGATATTACAACACCGGTCTCTATCCAAGTTGCTATCCACTTATATTGATAAGTTGCCCTTGCAAATTGATGAGCAGTCTGGCCGCGTTCATACCTCTTACCATCAGGCAGTGGCATCTACTGGAAGATTATCCAGTACAGATCCAAATTTACAAAATATTCCGGTGAGAACGGAAGAAGGGCGGCGCATACGAGAAGCATTTGTGCCGCAAAAAGGTCATCGAATTCTGGCGGCTGATTATTCGCAAATAGAACTTCGCATTATGGCGCACTTGTCAGAAGATGAAGGTTTGGTGACAGCGTTTGAGAAAGGACTTGATGTGCATCAGGCAACGGCGGCTGAAGTGTTTGCCGTGGACGTAGATTCAGTTGATGCCGATCAACGTCGTTCTGCGAAAGCCATTAACTTTGGGCTGATCTATGGAATGTCGGCCTTTGGTCTTGCAAAGCAATTGGATATTTCAAGAGGTGAGGCACAGGAATACATCAATTTATATTTTGCGCGCTACCCGGGTGTGAAGTTGTATATGGACGATACGCGGACCAAAGCCAAAGAAACCGGCTATGTCGAAACTGTGTTTGGACGCAGATTGTATTTACCCGATATAAATGCCCGCAATGGGCAGCTAAGGCAATACGCCGAAAGAACAGCGATTAACGCACCCATGCAGGGAACAGCTGCTGATATTATTAAACGCGCTATGCTGCAAGTGGATCGCTGGCTAACAAAAGAGGATGTTGGCGCGCGGGTCATCATGCAAGTGCATGATGAGCTGGTATTAGAGGTGCCTGCAGGCGATGCCGATGCTATTGGCGAGAAAATTCAGGAGCATATGATTTCGGCTGCTAGCTTGTCAGTGCCTTTGGAGGTCGATGTGGGTGTAGGCAACAGTTGGGAAGAGGCGCATTAGAGCCTACTCAACAATTGCCGTTGCCATAAACGATGGATCTTGCCAGGTGAAATCCACATCCTGATCATCTCTTGATGGGTGGAACCAACCCCATTTGGCATCTCTTGCGCCACCATCGTTGTCGTCGTCCAATTGCATATCAATACCAAAGGGGCGATTCTTCACAATGCCGTACTCTGCCATTGGGATTTTGACTTCCCATGTTTTTTGCCCTGAAGTGCAATCGCAGGTTGCAAATTCGAATGCCGGTAAATCGGTTGAATTGGCCCCGACAACAAACACGGTGCTGTTACTGCTGAGATCGTCTGGGCTGGTCAGCAGGGGTATAAGGATATGGCGATCATCGATACCGTCGTATGAGCTGCCTTTGCTGTTATCACCATCGAGATAAATATTGAGATTGTCATCTTGAACTATGTTCGTGGAATCTCGGAACGTGGTGGCGCGATCAACGTTTTCGCCAACAACAAATAGATATAGAAAGGTATCATCATGCATGCTGAACCAGCGAAACTCAGTTCCACCATCAGGACGATCTGCACCCTGATCAATCATTAAATTATCAATTGATAGTGTCTCGCCTGAAAAATCATCAAATTGGGCATTGTCCCAGGCATCTTCATAAAGCCCATCTATAACCGGAACTGAGTTTGGATTAATCCAGCCTATGCGAACATTGGTTGATGTGGGGGTTGAGTCAGGATCAAATGGGTCGCTGGATGCTTCACGTTCAGAGAGATTGTTAAAGCCGTCAGTGTCTTCGTCAAAATCTGCAGCGGAGTAGTCTGAACTTGAAACAGCGAGAGTGGTATTGCTGGTAATTATATGCGTGCTTGAGTGACTTGATAGTGCGAGATCGGCCCCGTTGGTTTGTGTTTCAAACCACGTGACTTGCAATGTCACCGTTTCGCCGTTTTCAAATACAAAGTCTTGATTGAACTCTCGATTTCCTTGCTGAACAATAAGTTCGTTGTTCACTCGCACTTCTACAAATACGACGTCGCGATTGACGTTGCGTGTGGCGATTAAGTTAGACGGCATGCTGATATCCAAAGCAGGGCTTTGTGCTGGCGTCTGAGCCTCCAGTTCTGTTTCACTACACCCTGCACTGAGTGCAGCCGCAACAATTCCCGTTAACAAGCACTTCGCATTCACGCTGATAAACCCCATTGAGACCAAGCATTCGAAGAAACTATCATTGCGTATCCTCATCTGGTGGATTGCAATTCGATAGAAACTGACTGATAGTAGCGTTCAGTAATATATTGTTGCAAGTAGTTCAGTTTAATAACCCAAATGGATAGGGGGTTTTTGAGTTGTTAACCCAAATGAGTTATAGACAATCCCTTTGATTGTCGGAAGAAGCGTTTAAATTCGACGCTAGTAATCATTGTTGGTTAATGTGCTTTGATTTATCCAATTATTATCCTGCCAATACAATATTAATTATTTAGAGTATGTAGATCTTGATTACGAGAATCTTGAGTAAAAATAGTTAAATGGAAGCGCACGAACGTAGCTCAATGTTAAGCCCTGGTGATGCTCTGGGTGCGTTTAAAATTGTGCGCCCGCTTGGGCAAGGCGGATTTGGTGTCACCTATTTAGCTCATGACACACAACTTGATCGGGAAGTCGCGATCAAGGAATACATGCCAGAGCAAATCGCCAGCCGTAATCCAGATAGTTCGGTACGTCCCAAGTCTGAAAACGATGAACCCACTTTCGAGTGGGGCTTAACGCGTTTTATCCAGGAAGCCAGAACGCTGGCCAAATTTCGTCACCCCAATATTGTGGGTGTCATGGCGGTATTTGAAGATAACCAAACCGCTTATATGGTAATGGATTACGAGCGGGGTAAAGATTTAAATCAATATCTGAAAATACCGGAAAACAAGTCTGAAGCCAATCTTAAGCGTATCGTCGGCCCCATCATGGCAGGCCTTGATGAAGTGCATAAATATGGCTACATCCATAGAGATATAAAGCCTGCAAACATAATGGTTCGCGATGACGGGTCGCCCGTGCTGCTGGATTTCGGGTCCGCGAGGCAGGCCGTTAGTTCGCAGACACAGGCGCTCACCGCTCTGGTCACGGTGGGTTATGCACCTCTGGAACAGTACAACGATAGTAATGCGGATCAGCAAGGTCCCTGGACGGATATCTATGCACTCGGTGCCGTGCTCTATTATGCGGTTGCTGGAAAAATACCGGTTGACTCTACATTGCGTGGGTCTGCCGTTTTAAACGACCGGCCAGATCCATTGGTGTCACTGGCGCAGTTAGCACCGCAGAGCTATTCACTCCCCTTTTGCCAGGCAGTCGATTGGGCATTAAGGTTTCGCATAGCAGAACGTCCGCAAGACATATCGGCCTGGCGTGCAGAGTTGTTTTCTGAAGATCGCACAGTGTTGCGTCCCGTTACCGGTACGTATACAGGTACTCAGGATACAACACCTACCGGGAATCCTGTCGGCAGAACCGGT
>CAYSZH010000021.1:0-46210 GCA_964435305.1 uncultured Granulosicoccaceae bacterium | reverse complement strand
CCATAGCCGCGCGCGACGCGAAGCCGCCGCCGGCAAGCAATCGGGGCGAACTCAGGAAATACAACGCCTGATTGGACGTTCATTGCGAGCAGCGATTGATCTTGAAGCACTGGGTGAGCGCTCCATTACGGTCGATTGCGATGTCATTCAAGCCGATGGTGGCACCCGCACCGCATCTATCACAGGTGCTTTTGTGTCTCTATCGGATGCTGTCTTGGGCCTTGTCGATAAGGGGCTGATAAAAAAGAACCCGCTGCACGGACAGGTTGCTGCAATCTCCGTTGGCATTGCCAACGGTGCACCAGTGCTTGATCTTGATTACGCCGAAGATTCCACAGCTGAAACCGACATGAACGTGGTGATGAATGAAGCCGGCGGCTTTATCGAAATTCAAGGTACGGCAGAAGGTCACGCCTTTCGTGAAGACGAACTCAATCAGATGCTGGCACTGGCAAAAAAGGGCATTGGTGAACTCATTCAGATGCAACAGACGGCACTGGCATAATGACATCACAGCAGCCCATTGTTTTTGCAAGCGAAAATGAAGGCAAAATACGCGAGCTCAATGAGCTGCTAACCCCTTTGGGATATCAAGTCAGTTCTCAAAAAGATCACAATATTGTGTCCCTGCCAGAGACGGCAAAAACGTTTGTTGAAAACGCCATCGTTAAAGCACGCCATGCATCTGCAGCTGCCAACATGCCTGCCATCGCCGACGATTCCGGGCTGGAAGTGGACGCGCTTAATGGTGCGCCCGGTTTGTACTCTGCCCGGTTTGCAGCAATGAACAACGCAGGAAGTGGCGATGTTGATAATTACCAGTATCTCTTGAAGCAACTTGACGGTTTGCCTGTAGAGAAACGCAGCGCGCGGTTTCGCAGTGTTGTAGTGTATTTGCGCCATGAAGATGACCCCTCACCCTTAATCGCTGAAGGCGTATGGGAAGGGCATATACTGAATGAGCCAGTCGCTGCTGGCGGCTTTGGTTACGACCCGGTGTTCTGTAATCATGATACAAACGAAGCCGCATCGGTACTCGAAAAAGCGCATAAAAACCGCTTGAGTCATCGTGGTAAAGCAGTTGCTAAACTGGTATTGAGTCTTAAAGGGTCTGAGTAATCAGGCAAACTAAGTAAGTCAACCATTGCTTTGCCAATGAATTGCCTTCTATACCGTCTTAATTAGGTTGTGCAGAAACGTGTCTACAACAACTCAAGCCTATAGCTAATGCGCAGCTTCACAGAGCTACCACCGCTTTCTTTATATGTGCACATACCCTGGTGTGTACGCAAGTGCCCTTACTGCGATTTCAACTCGCACGAACAAAAAACCGATGCCCTGCCGGAGCTTGAGTATGTCGATGCATTACTTCAAGATCTGACCGAAGAGATCCCGCGCTTTTGGGGCCGTACATTATCTTCGGTTTTTATTGGTGGCGGGACACCGAGTCTTTTTAGTAGCGAGGCTCTCGATCGTTTACTCTCAGGTGTTCGTGCATTAACTGCACTGCCGCCGAATGCCGAGATCACAATGGAGGCCAACCCTGGCACGTTTGAGCAAGCCAAGTTCAGCGAGTTTCGATCGCTCGGCATCAATCGCTTATCCATTGGTGTGCAAAGTTTTGATGATGATGCTTTACACAAATTGGGACGTATACATGGTGGTGGCGAGGCACTCTCTGCAATCGACATGGCAAAAAAAGCAGGGTTTGATGATTTTAATATCGATTTGATGTTTGGCCTGCCGGGGCAGAATCTTAAGCAAGCTGCAAAAGATGTCGCGCTTGCATGCAACGCGTCGCCAACCCATATTTCCTACTATGAGCTCACGCTCGAACCCAACACCTTATTCGCCAAATACCCGCCCACACTGCCCACAGACGACACAGTGGGGGATATACAATCAGATGGCATTGCACAATTAGCCTCTGCAGGCTTTGATCGTTACGAAATTTCAGCTTATGCAAAATCAGGCAAACGCTCTACACACAACACCAATTACTGGTTATTTGGTGATTACATTGGAATAGGTGCTGGTGCTCATGGGAAATTGAGTTTTGCGGACTCTGGGCAGATAATTCGGCGCTGGAAACATAAACACCCGACTCAATACATGGCGTCAATGGCCAGCAATGATTTTTGTGGTGATGAAAAAATCGTGAGCGTGGACGATACCGGTATCGAATTTATGATGAACGCCTTGCGGCTGGTCGATGGTTTTCCAATCGATTTATTTACACAACACACCGGGGTTCTCTTAGCCCCGTGGCAAGCCGCCATCGATAAAGCCTGCGATGCGGCTTTACTCACTCAGGCTGGCTATGAGTTAAAGCCCACTGAGACTGGGCTGCGTTTTTTAAACGATTTGCTGGCGATGTTTATGACGAGCGAGACAACGCGCTCCTACCCCGTCATTCCACTAAAACTGGACTAGAAGTAACTGCTCCAGTTGAGTGGGGATCAATATCTTAGATGAACTATGGCCCGCGAAAATCGTACCTTGTAGACGCATAGAAAATCCGTCCCCACTCAACTGGAGCAGTTTGGGACTGAAAAGATAGGGCCTTAGAGAGCACTACTCGCTTTGCATTGACTGCAGGAACTTGCCTAGCGTGTCAGGATCCATATCCGTTGGCAGATTCATACCAGCCACACCAGGCAGAGCCTGATCGCCCATCCCAAGATCCTCACTGCTCAGCTGATTTTGCTGTCGCTGTGGCTGCTGCTGATGACGCTTAAGCGGTTTTTGAGCGGCGAATGTATTGGCGTTATTATCAATAGTGAGTGTTTTAGCGTTACCTGACACAGGGGGCCTGGAGCCAAATTGTGTGACGCCGTTCGCATCCACCCATTTGTAAACGGTGGTTTTGCTGCTATCGGGGTCAGCCACCTCTCGAACACTTTGACCAGCATCCTGAACTGAGCTTTTCGCACTCTGCAGGGCATTATTAAAAACGTTGCCGAATATCGCGCCCGGATCGCCGCCTTTCATGTACAGTGTGTAGGACATGAAGCCAACCACTAATACCAGTGGAATCATAGCCTTAAGCAATAATTTCGCGATTAGCTTACCCATTACCTCTCCCTGTGGAACAGCATTTGTATCCTCAGATAAGCGGCTTTTTTAGGTTAAGCTTTACCCAGACACTTGCATTTTGTGGTGCGCAGGCATACTATCCATCACCGTTTTTCTATCGGGAGAGTCGAATGAAGCCGGAAATACATCCAGCCTACGACCAAATTACCGTCACTTGTAGTTGCGGGAACAAGTTTACAACTGGCTCAACAGCTGGCAAAGATCTCAGCATCGAAGTGTGCGCCCTCTGCCACCCGTTTTACACGGGCAAGCAGAAAGTGCTCGACACTGCAGGTCAGGTAGACAAATTCCGACGTCGCTACGGGGCAAAGTAATTTGCTCAGCACCTGGCTTACAGGTGCACGTCAAAAAGAGGGCGTCTGCTTTGCAGGCGCTTTTTTTTTGCCCCAAGTTCATTGGAATGAAGTCTGTGTTGCATGCTCTACCACAATCACTCCTAAAACGCTGCCTTGTTACAGCGCTGCTGACATTACTCGCGCCTGTTTCCATTCCGGCCCTGGCCCAGGAACGCAATACCACTGCACAGGCAATCTGGCCCTCAGCGCCAAGGCAAAGCGGAGATTGCCTGAGTAACGCTAAGCACACTACCGCCATTGTCGATCGAATAACAGATGGCGACACTATCGTTCTTGAAGATGGTCAACGGGTGAGATTGATCGGCTTCAACACCCCCGAATTGCGGCGCCGAGGTTTTGGCAAAGTGCCTTATGCCCAGGCGGCCACCACGACACTTAAAAGCCTTATACCCCCTGGGACGACGATCAAACTCTATCCAGGAAAAGATGCCAAGGATCGTAATGGCCGACTGCTTGCCCATGCGGAACGTGAAGACGGCAGCCGCCCAGCGGAAACCCTGCTCAGACAAGGTCTGGCAGCGGCTGTTGGCGTGGCGCCCAATACACGCTGCTTAGCGGCATTCGTGCAGTTTGAGCAGCAAGCACGTGCAAACAAAATAGGTCTGTGGCAGCAACAAGCTCACTGGTCTAAGCAAGCGAGCGAACTCAACGCTGACAACAATGGATTTTATTTGGTGACTGGCAGCGTCACCAACGTCGCCAATAACGATCGCGGCTCCGTGATTACGCTGGATAAAAAATTTGATGTGCACATAAGAGCAAGCCTTGCCAAACAGCTGCCAATCAATTCGCTAACAGCGGCTCGTATCGAAGCGCGAGGTTGGCTATGGAAGAAAAACGGCAAACCCGTTTTACGACTTCATCACCCGTTAAATATTCGGGTATTGTCAACACCATGATTTACCTTATCGATTCGAGCATTTATATTTTTAGGTCATGGCAGACTTTACCAGGTTCGATCACCAACACCTTTGGCGAACCTGCAAACGCTGTATTCGGCTACGCGGAAACGTTAGCCACTATACTGAACATCTCCCAAGCCACACACATGGTGTGCGCATTTGACCAAAGTCACGGCACAGGGGTGCGCTATGACATTTATCCGCAGTACAAAGCCAATCGACCGGAAGCACCTGAAGAACTGCAAGTGCAATTTGATCGTTGCATTCAAACAGCCAAAGCGTTTGGATTACCAGCGTTTGGCAGCCAACGTGTAGAAGCTGATGACATCATTGGCTGTATCTCTGTAAGCGCGCACAATGAAAATCGGCCAGTTACCATTGTCAGCGCAGATAAAGATCTAATGCAGTTCATACACGATGACGATATCTACTGGGATTACGCGCGCAAAGCCAGAATGTCCTACAAGGACATAGAGAAAAAGTTCCGGCTGCGCCCATCACAAATAGCCGACATGCTGGCACTCAGTGGCGATAAAGTGGATAACATCCCGGGTGTACCCGGTATTGGGCAGACAACCGCATCACGACTATTGAAAAAATGGCAAACCTTAGACAATGTACTGGCCAACACAGATAAAATAGCGGATATGAAATTCCGAGGGTCACTCAGGGTGGGAAAATTAATTGACGAACACCTGGACAACATCGCCATTTCCAGACAGCTCACCGGCTTGATTCACGACGATACGCTACCGACATCGAGCGCAGCATTTGCGCGAACGACACAATCAAAAGAAGACACAATGCAGGCGCTCGAACAGTGCGGTTTTAACGAAGCAACCGCCGCAAGGCTTGCATTACTTGCAACGAACAACACAATCAAAGCCATCCATGCCGACTGACAAGTCATAAGAGCTTACGCTGCCATGACTCCACGACAACCGAGATCCACACAAAAGCGCAATAAGAAAAAAACAGCGCAAAGTAAACGCGCTCGCCGACCGAATGCAAACCAGGCGCGCAAGGCACACTCAAACCGTCAATCAAAACAACAGACATCTCCAGAATCACCGCACAATGAAAACGAAGCGGATCAGGCCAGCGTACTGATGCTGTTTAACAAACCTTTTCAGGTGCTGTGCCAATTTACCGATAGCGAGGGTCGGCAGACACTTGCCGACTATATTGAGCACAAATCCCTTTATGCCGCAGGCAGGCTCGATCGCGACAGCGAAGGATTATTATTGCTAACCAATAACGGCATGTTGCAACACCGCATTGCACATCCTGAATTCAAATTAGCGAAAACCTACCTTGCTCAGGTTGAAGGTGAAATTAGTGAAAAGGCATTACGCCAACTACGAGAAGGCATTCGATTACCCGATGGGCCAACAGCACCTGCAGAAGCCACGCGGGAGGAAGCACCTGATTGGCTATGGGAACGTACCCCACCCATTCGGTATCGTAAGGACAAACCCACTAGCTGGTTGCGCCTGGTGATCACAGAGGGGCGCAATCGTCAGGTACGGCGCATGACAGCTGCGGTTGGCTACCCGACCTTACGCCTTATCCGATCGCACATAGGCCGCCATAGCGTGACAACACTCCAACCCGGCGAACATGAAATCATTCAGCAAGCGCTGTTGTGATCGAATCGACATTTTGATAAGCGCTTTGCCAATTCGACTGTAAACACGCGACGGCTGCGCATCATGATTTGGCTTATGCGCTCATACTGCCGTGGTGCTACAGCTAACTCCTCACTTTCGTCTTGTATTGTCAAACCTGCTACTGACATTACTAATGAGCTTTTTCAATAGTGCTGTTGCCGCGAGTACCTTGCACCCGGTTTATATTGATCAAACGCAACTGGATGCCCTGTCTCTGGAAAAGCGCGACAACACGCTTCAGCTTTCCACCATGGGCCGCGATCTGCATTTTTCCTTGCAAGCCTCTCGGCATAATCAAATTCAGATTAAACACCAAGGCAATCCAGGGCCTAGACCTGCACTCTTTTCGGGGACAGCAGATGGCGACCCGTACTCCTGGGTAAGAATTAACATCATAGAAGGGCAGATAAGTGGTCATGTATTCATGGATGATCGTTTACATCGCCTTGTGCCTTATGCTGTTGCTGCACGGCGTTTTAAAAAAGACATTCCAGACTCAGCAATGCTGATGTTTGATCTTGCGCAGCAAACGGGTGAAACGAATTTTTCCGGAGTGGATAACGTACGCTTTGCACCACAAGCCGAAACGATGCGCGAGCCTGCAATTTCACCCCCTGTAACAGTTGAGCTGCAAACAGCGGCTTACACATCATCTGAATTACGAAACACAATCCCTGGCGTGACAAGGGTAATGCGCATTGGCATTGTGATTGACAGTCTATTCAATGAATACCATGGAGGCCGAGGCCTGGCCGTTGCGCTGAGCACCATTGATGCGGTAGATGCGATTTATCAGTCGCAACTTGGCATCGCCATTCTTGTCGAGACAATTAAAGTGTTTGATGACCCGGCAACCGATCCGCTTCGCAAAACCAGTAAATCATCGGAAACAATACTCAATTTTTTCCGTGAGCAGAGGCTTCACGACCAGGACTTACCAAGAGATCTGACACTGGTGCATTTATTCACTGGAAATCGCGATGAGCACAATGTGCTTGGGCTTGGCTGGATAGGCACTGCCTGCCGTCTGGATGGACACGACATCAGCATGTCCACACCCGTACCATTTGGCACCTTACTTACCGCGCATGAGATAGCCCATAACTTTGGGGCGTTTCATGATGATGATACCCAATGTCAAAGTTATGCCTTAGAAGATCGAACCACATTGATGTGGCGCAATCTAAACGGCCGGACAGGCACAAGCTTGTCTAGCTGCAGTAAGCAATACATGCAAAGCGCTATCCACGGAAGCTGTAATCTGGACAATATAGATCTTGCCCTGTCACTACAAGCTAAGCCTGCAGACAATGCATGGCAACGCAAGGTGAACATTCAAGTCAGCAATAAAGATGTGTATCGGAACGCACGCAACTTCTCCAGCGAAACCACTTTTAAAGAAGGCACGTTGCTCAGTAATCCCAGTACTGGCTGTGCTGTTTTAGAATCAACGCTGCACTGCCAATATGACAACATTGAGCCCAACGCAAACAGTATCCGTTCGGTACTGGCAACGCTAACCACGGCTAACGAGAACACGGTCGAAAGCAAAATTGAACTGACAACCATTGCTGACCTTAACGGAACTGATAACCGTGTGCGTCTGGATTTACTGCAATTTGATGATGACGGTAGCGCCTTAGCGGTCGAGAGCTCTACACCTATTGCAGCGCCACTGACCACGGCGGCGGCAAGCAATAGCTTGCAAGGCCAGCGCATCGGAAGTTTGTCCGCGCTGGGTTTTTTGCTGCTGCTATTAGCAAGCCAGCGGCTACATCATTTAAGACAAAATAAAACCAATACGAAATAAAGCCTAAAGCGTACGTTCTGTAGATTGCATTGCGATGCTAATCAGCGCTTGCTTATGTGGCGAATCAGGTAATATCGTTAGCGACTCTATTGCGCTTTGGGATGCTTTTTGTGCGGTTTGCAGAGAGCGGCTCAGCGAATCGGTTTGATTGATAATCTCCAGCACATCATCGAGCTTATCCAACCCACCATCGATAATGGCAGATCTGATCAGTGCGCTTTGCTCAGCAGTGCCCGTCTGCATTGCATAAATCAAGGGCAATGTCGTTTTACCTTCAGCCAGATCGTCCCCAACGTTCTTACCCATGGTGTCACTGTCACTGCGATAATCAAGGACATCATCAACAATTTGAAACGCGGTACCAAGATGGCTACCGTATTCGGCCAAGCACTGACGGATAGCATCATCTTGATTTGCCAGGACAGCGCCTAGCTGCGTTGCTGCCTGAAACAGCCTGGCCGTTTTTGCTTCAATGACCTCAAGGTATTGCGACTCTGTGACATCCGGTTCGTTAACATTCAATAACTGCAGCACTTCGCCTTCAGCAATTCGATTAGTTGTGCGCGCCAGAATATCCATCACGCGCAAGCTCTCTACATCTACCATCATTTCAAACGCGCGCGAGTACAGAAAATCACCCACCAACACAGCTGCCTCGTTTCCCCAGACAGAATTAGCGGTATCTTGTCCGCGTCGCAAGTCGGATGCATCGACAACATCGTCGTGTAACAAGGTAGCGGTATGGATAAACTCTATAATCGCCGCCACCGTAATATGGTGATCGCCAGTGTAACCAGCCGCCCTTGCTGCAAGCACAGCCAATTGCGGACGCAGGCGTTTGCCACCACTGCCAATGATGTAGGCCGAGAGTTGGTTTATCAGCACAACCTCAGATTGCAGGCGCTCACGTATTACGTTATCTACACGCGCCATATCGTCAGCCACCAGTGACTGACATTGTTCGATGGACATGGACATTTGCCGCTCTACAGCGATTTCACGGTTCATAATGAGCAACTATACTGCCTGACGTTAGATTTGTGGCGGTTTGCAGCCCCTAAGGTTTCAGCGGCACGAAATTGGCTGCCTAAAAGCACAAATCAACTGGCCGAATTGTTGACGCCCATACGCTGAGCCGCTATAGTAGTGGGCTTTCTGCGTAACAATGACTTGTGCAGATATCGCGCCCGTCAGGCGCTGTTGAACTGTCCCAGGCACGCTTTTAGTCAGTCCCTAGCCGGATTTTTGAATAAGTGTCGGGTTATTTAATTTGTTGTTTTTTAATTTGTTGTTATTTAATTTTAAAAGCGCAGGCGTTTACGCCAGCCCACCCGTAATTTGGAGTTAGGAAGTCGATGTACGCGGTAATCAAAACCGGTGGTAAGCAATACCGAGTGGCCCCAGGCGATCGCCTGAAAGTTGAATCTTTGGCTGCAAATACTGGCAGCGATGTCAGCTTGAATTCCGTTTTGATGATCGGCAATGGCGATGATGTCGTCGTTGGCGCTCCGCTTATTGACAACGCGACCGTCAGCGCAAAAGTGCTTGAGCACGGCCGCGACAAGAAGGTGGGTATCGTTAAATTTCGCCGTCGGAAGCACCATCGCAAGCAGATGGGCCATCGTCAGCACTACACAGAACTGGAAATCACTGGCATCAGCGCAGGCTGAGCCCGATCAGGAGCCTAAAACATGGCACATAAAAAAGCAGGCGGCAGTACCCGGAACGGTCGCGATTCGGAATCCAAACGACTCGGCGTCAAGAAATTTGGCGGCGAAAATGTACTCGCAGGCAACATTCTGGTACGTCAACGCGGTACGCGTTTTCATGCAGGCGTTAATGTTGGCATCGGCAAAGACCACACATTATTTGCCAAGGCACATGGCGTGGTTGAATTTCAGGAAAAAGGCTTGAACAAGCGCAAGTTTGTCAATGTCGTGCCTGCTGAAGGTTAATAACCTTGTAGAGAGTGTGCTTTGAAGGCAGACGCCCTACGAAGCAAAGCTCTATAGTACAGGCAAAAAGTTAGCGTTCCGGAAAAACCCGCCCAGTGCGGGTTTTTCTTTGAGATCGATTGCGGCGTGTGTCACTGGGCGAATCATCATCACCTCCGGTACGCCCCACAAGCTTCCACCACTGCGATTCTTCTTTTCTGATTTGGTTTGCATCTGTATGGCGTTTATCCGCCATTGGACGCCTTTTACCCTGGCTACTGACAACATCGGATGTTGATCGTGCCGGCGAATCGGATTCGCGCCGCGATGGACGGTTAGCGAAATCAGTTGCGGCGGAAATTATTGACTTACTGTTTTTGTTCGAACTGGAATTACCAGGTAGAGCACCTTCACGACCTGCCAACACCATCAGTTCACGCACAATAATAAGCTGCTGTCGAGACCATTGCTCACGCGGTACCGACAATGCCACGGTGAGCACCGCAGACGCCGCCTGCGCTACATTAACCGTACGTGGTAGCTCCAGACGCCAGGCAAATACCAGTGCATCAGAGCGAGTGGTCGCTGCGTTATCCGTGGCCTGCAGCGCGTCCATCAGAACGCCACGTGCATCACAAAGCGGAAACAGCAATACGTTAGAAGTGTGTTTAGATCCATACATGCAGGCAGTGTGTCATGTTGAATTAAGCTAAACTCTGCGACGCCTCTCAGTTCCCTTCAACCACACGTGACGTATCGTGAAATTTGTAGACGAAGCCAAAATAAATGTAATCGCAGGTGATGGCGGCAATGGCTGCATGAGCTTTCGCCGTGAAAAGTACATCCCCCGCGGTGGGCCAGACGGTGGCGACGGCGGCGATGGTGGTAGCGTGTTCCTGCGCGCAACCGACGACCTCAACACGTTAATAGACTTCCGTCACAAAAGGACCTATCAAGCCGAACGCGGCCAGAACGGTCGAGGCAAGGACTGCTCTGGAGCCAAAGGAGATCATTGCGTCATTGATGTACCAGAAGGCACCGTCGCAACCGATTTACTGACAGGCCGCGTGGTGGCTGATTTAAAAAAAGATGGCGACGAGGTTCTCGTGGCTAAAGGCGGTTTCCATGGGCTCGGTAACGCGCGTTTTAAGAGCTCAACCAATCGCGCACCCCGACGCACAACCGAGGGCACACCAGGTGAACGGCTCGAATTACAACTCGAACTGCGGCTGCTTGCCGATGTTGGTTTGTTAGGCCTGCCCAATGCGGGCAAGTCGACGCTTATACGCAGTATGTCATCGGCACGCCCGAAAGTGGCGGACTATCCGTTCACTACACTGCATCCGAATTTGGGCGTCGTGAGTGTGGAATCACACCGTAGTTTTGTGATGGCCGACATCCCCGGTTTAATTGAAGGCGCAGCTGATGGACAGGGCCTGGGAGTGCGTTTTCTAAAACACCTTAAGCGCAACCGGCTCTTGTTGCACATGATTGATGTGCTGCCGGTGGATAACTCCGACCCGGTTGAAAACGCGAAAATACTGCTCAATGAATTAATGTCGCATGATAAAGCGCTGCACTCAAAACCGCGCTGGCTGGTACTAAACAAAACCGATCTGCTCAGTGATGACGATCGAAAGGCTCACTGCGCCGCCATCATTGAAGGCTTGAATTGGACAGGGCCCGTATTTGAAGTATCCGCTGTCACCGGTAACGGCACGCCTAAACTAAGCCATGCTGTGATGCAGCAACTTGAACAATGGCGTGAGCTAGAACAAGCCGAAGAGCGCAAGGCAGAGGCAAAAAAAGCGGCGGACGATGCCGCGGCTGTTGCACGCGCCACTCCAGGGGCCGCTGGCTCGCAAGCTGATGCTTCTGTGGAAGACTGATGCGCGAGAGACTGAATGGCGCTCAGCGCTGGGTGGTTAAGGTCGGTAGCTCACTGCTCACCGATGATGGCAAAGGTTTGGATCACAACATCATTGCTCAATGGAGCGCGCAGTTAGCTGCCTTGATGGATGATGGCAAGGAGCTTGTGCTGGTATCCAGTGGCTCGATAGCGGCCGGCATGTCACGTCTGGGATGGAAGACGCGCCCCACTGATGTCAGTAATTTGCAGGCCGCGGCCGCCGTCGGTCAAATGGGCCTGATACAGGCATATGAATCGCGCTTAGCGCATTTTGGCAAGCACAGCGCCCAAATACTGCTGACGCACGAGGACATGGCCAACCGTCGACGCTATCTTAATGCGCGCGGCACACTAAACAATTTACTCAAACTCGGTGTGCTGCCCATCGTCAACGAAAACGATACCGTCACCACCGATGAAATCAGGCTAGGCGATAACGATACGCTGGCAGCGCTGGTGGCAAATTTAATTGACGCCGATGTCCTGGTATTACTCACTGATCAAACCGGCCTGTTTACCAAAGATCCTCGATACCATAGCGATGCCAACTTGCTGGACAAAGCCGATGCAAGCGATCCTCAAGTAGTGGCTATGGCTGGCCCGAGTGGATCGAATCTCGGCCAAGGTGGCATGAACACGAAAGTCACGGCCGCACAACGTGCCGCGACCAGTGGCACCACCACAGTCATTGCATCGGGTCGCGAAACAGAGGTACTACTAAGACTGGCAAAAGGCGAACATGTGGGCACCATGCTCACCTCATCGCACGCGCCAAAGGATGCCCGCAAACGATGGCTAAGCAATCACTTGAAAGTCAAAGGCACTTTGCACCTGGATGATGGTGCCAGCCGGACATTGCGCGAGCGCGGCTCAAGCTTATTGGCCGTGGGTGTCGTCGGCTGCACGGGCGAGTTCCAGCGTGGCGAGTTGGTCGCCTGTACTGATAGCAATGGCAAAGAATGCGCGCGCGGTCTGGTTAACTATGGATCGGCAGAAACGCGCCAGATAATGGGCCAAGCCAGCGATCAGTTTGCTCAATTACTGGGGTATCAGGCGGATGAGGAATTAATCCACAGAGACAATATGATTGTGTCGCATTGACTATGTCGAGGATAACGTCAACATCGTAGCCGTTTCGACATTACGACAGATTCGCGGCCAGCGGGTGCAGCTTCGAACCCAGATTAGCAGGCGGCCCGTCCGATTTCGACAAACCACCTGTGTATTCCTGACAGCTTTGCAGCTGTTACGTGCTTTACTAAAGCGCGCGAACTTGACTGTTAAAGCGGCTTTTATAGCGAGCAGCCTTATTTTTATGGATAAGACCTTTACGCGCCATGTGATCAAGCACAGGAACGGTTTCTTTAAAAGCGGCTTCGGCGGCAGATTTATCGCCTGCAGCAATTGCTGCAAAAACCTGCTTAACCTTGGTGCGCATCATCGAGCGCTGGCTGGCATTACGCTGACGCGCTTTTTCGGCCTGACGAGCACGTTTACGTGCTTGAGCGGTGTTGGCCACGGAACTACCTCGTATTCGTGAAAAATTCAGTTAGCCGGCTATTATGATGTTGTATGAGGATAGAGTCAATCACCAACCCGGCACAATCGTGCATTCTTCGGAAAATTGTGCCGCATGAGTAAGGACAATCTGGCGAAATCCGGCAGTATTGTTGGGATCATGACCCTGTTCTCGCGTGTGCTCGGATTTATACGCGATCAGGTTCTGGCAATCGTCTTCGGCGCAGGTGCAATGACCGATGTGTTTCTGGTCGCATTCAAAATACCCAATTTTCTGCGTCGACTATTTGCCGAAGGTGCATTTGCGCAGGCGTTCGTGCCCGTCTTTACAGAATATAAGGAAACGCGCTCACCGACCGCCCTGCGAGAACTTGCAGCACATGTATCCGGCACACTCACACTTATTTTACTGCTCATCAGCACCGTGGGCGTGATGCTGTCTCCGTTTCTTGTGATGTTGTTTGCGCCTGGTTTTATCGATTCGCAAGAGCAGTTCGATTTGGCAACAGAGATGCTACGCCTCACCTTCCCTTATCTCTTGTTTGTATCCTTAGTAGCTTACGCTGGCAGTATCCAAAATACCTTTGGTCGCTTTGCTGTACCGTCGTTTACACCGGTTCTACTGAACGTGTGCATGATTGGCGCGGCTCTATTGGTGTCACCGCATTTGGATAAACCGATTATGGCGCTGGCCTGGGGTGTGTTTGCGGCAGGTTTGCTGCAGCTATTACTGCAGTTACCGTTTCTGCAAGGACTCGGCCTGTTACCCAAACCGCGCTGGGGATGGAAGCACAGCGGCGTGCGACGCATTCTAAAACTCATGGCGCCGGCGATCCTTGGCTCCTCGGTCGCTCAAATCAACCTTTTACTGGACACCATCATCGCCTCGTTTCTGGCAGTGGGCAGTTTAAGCTGGCTTTACTATTCAGACCGGCTAATGGAATTTCCGCTTGGGATATTGGGCGTGACCCTTGCCACCGTGATCTTGCCAAGGCTATCGAAACAGCACACAGCGGCCGCACCTGAACAATTCCGGGCAACGCTGGACTGGGCATTAAAACTGTTTGTGCTCATCGGAATTCCTGCCGCAATCGGGCTGGTGTTTCTCGCTAAACCGATGCTCACCACCTTGTTTGAGTATGGACAGTTCAATCCCCACGATTCCACTATGGCAAGTTACAGCCTGATCGCCTATTCGCTTGGCCTCCCGGCATTTATTCTTATCAAAATTTTCGCACCGGCGTTCTTCTCACGCCAGGATATGAAAACACCGGTGCGCATTGGAATCGTTGCCCTGATCTCGAATATGCTTTACAACTTGCTACTGGTGCTGCCTATGGTCTGGCTGGATTTTGTCGCACCACACACAGGCCTTGCGCTGGCAACCACACTCTCGGCCTGGCAACAAGCATATATGCTGTATCGAGAATTAGGTAAAGCAGAGGTGTATCGACTCGGCCGTGACGTGCGCCAGTTCTCGCTTAAATCAGTGCCTGCCCTCCTGGCCATGACATTGGCTTTGTTGCTCATGGCTCAAGGTGATTGGCACGCCTTAGAAGCGCTCGCTCGTGTGTATCGATTACTCGGTATAATCGGCATAAGCGCGCTGATCTATGCCATAGGTTTAGTCTTGGCTGGCGTCCGACCGAAACATTTAATGAGCCAGTGACAGTGCATTTTGACGACGATCATAAAGGTACCCAATGCATCTGATTCGCGGACTGCAGCGATGGCAAAACACCGAGGGGTGCGTTGCCACGATTGGTAATTTTGATGGCGTGCATCTGGGCCATCAGGCGATTTTTAAAACGCTAAAAGAGCATGCTGAGCAGCAACAACTGCCAAGCACAGTTATCAGCTTCGCACCTCTGCCAATCGAATTTTTCTCGCCTGATACGGCACCTGGGCGTCTGCACGGGCTTAGAAATCGTGTACAGGCAATGCGTCAGCAACGAATAGATCGGCTGCTGTTGTTGAAGTTCGATGACGCATTTGCAAAGCAAAGCGCGGCACATTTTATTCAACACACGCTGGTGGATGTGCTCAAGATCAAACATTTGATCGTCGGCGATGATTTTCGATTTGGGCGCGATCGAGGCGGCGACTTTCAGTCCTTGCAAGAGGCGGGTGAGCGATTTGGTTTTAGTGTTGCGCAGTCACCTACTGTTCTACTCGAAAACGAACGGGTGTCCAGCACCCGAGTTCGGCACCACCTAAATGCAGGCGAACTCACCGAGGCCCAGGCGCTACTGGGTCAGCCCTATCGCATCTCCGGGCGCGTGATTCACGGCGAAAAAGTGGGCAGACAACTGGGTTTTCCAACGGCTAACGTGGCACTGCATCGGCATCGTCCACCCTTACGCGGGGTGTTTGCCGTTGTCGCCACAGATGCTGAAACTGGAAAAGCCTATGGCGCGGTAGCCAATCTTGGCGAACGACCCACCGTAGGTGGACGAAAACTGCTGCTGGAAGTGCATATGCTCGATTGCGAAGCCGAGCTTTACGGTCACCATTTACACATAGACTTTCTGCAAAATCTGCGTGGTGAGGTAAAATTTGACTCTCTGGATGCCCTCAAAGCCGCTATTGCGAATGATGCCGATAATGCGCGACACATACTCAATGACACAGCAAACCTCACAAAGCTCGCTAATCGCATACACTAGTGCTATTGCACTGTAAAAGGGCTGTGAAACAACACGGCCCTGCCTGACTTTTAACAAACATACATACTGACCGAGCTATTGCTTGTGACCGACTACAAACAGACCATTAATCTGCCAAAAACCGACTTTCCTATGCGTGGCAACCTTGCCAAGCGAGAGCCGGAAACACTCGAACGATGGTACGGCGATGACGTGTACGCGCAAATTCGCGCGGCTTCCAAAGGGCGTCCAAAATTCATATTGCACGACGGCCCGCCGTATGCAAACGGCGACATTCACATTGGGCACGTGGTCAACAAGGTCATTAAGGACATCATCGTCAAGAGCAAACAGCTGGATGGCTTCGACTCTCCTTATGTACCCGGCTGGGATTGCCACGGGCTGCCTATCGAAAACAAAGTGGAATCCATTGCCGGCAAAGCAGGTGATAAAATTTCTGAGAGTGAGTTCCGCCAACAGTGCCGCGAATACGCTCAAAAACAAATCGACAATCAGCGTACGGAATTTAAACGCCTCGGTGTATTTGGTGACTGGGACAACCCTTATCTCACCATGAACTTTGCCAACGAAGCCAACACCGTTCGCGCTCTGGGCAAAATCATTGAACAGGGGCATGTGTACAAAGGGGTAAAACCGGTACATTGGAGCTGGGGCGCTCACACCGCTATGGCAGAAGCTGAGGTCGAGTACGAAGATAAAACCTCAATGGCCATTGATGTGCGTTTTGCGCCTAAAGATAAAGCCCAGCTGTTGTCACTGTTTAATGCGTCCGACGATGGTACTGACGTCAGCGTTGTTATCTGGACAACCACACCGTGGACTATCCCGGGCAATTTAGCCGTTGCGGTGCATCCCGATCTTGAGTACGCGTTGGTTAAAGTTAACGACGAACACCTGATTGTTGCAGCTGACATGATGGATGATGTTATGCAACGTTATGGGTTCACTGACTACAAAAGCATCGCGACTGTTAAAGGTGCTGAGCTTGAACACACGGTGTTACTGCATCCTTTGTACGACCGCGAATCACTGATGGTGTTAGGAGACTACGTCACTACAGAAACGGGTACAGGCTGTGTTCACACAGCCCCCGATCATGGTGTAGATGATTTTTACACCGGCAAACGATATCAGCTTGAGCTTCTTGACCCTGTTAATGACACGGGTGTGTATCGCGATAACGTTGAGATGTTTGGTGGGCAACATGTGATGAAAGTGGATAAGCCCATGCTGGAGGCCTTGGAAACTAATGGCAAGCTGGTGCACTCGGACAAGTACTTTCACAGCTACCCGCATTGCTGGCGTACAAAAACGCCCATTATTTTCCGAGCCACACCGCAGTGGTTTGTCAGCATGGATGAGAAGCAACTTCGCAAAGACACTTTAAGTGAAATCAGCAAAGTTAAATGGGTGCCTGACTGGGGGCAATCTCGCATTGAAGGCATGATTGCCAACCGACCGGACTGGTGTATTTCCAGACAGCGCTATTGGGGTGTGCCGATTCCACTGTTTTTACATAAAGAAAGCGGCGAGCTACACCCTGAAACCGAGCAACTCATCGAAGCGGCTGCACAAGAAATTGAAAAGAGCGGCATTCAGGCCTGGTTTGATTTGGACCCGGCAACGCTTTTAGGTAACGAAGCGGTTAACTACGAGAAAGTCACCGACGTTCTGGATGTTTGGTTTGATTCAGGCACATCGTTTTTTCATGTGTTGCAACAAGATGACAACATGACCTACCCAGCCGATATGTATCTGGAAGGATCAGATCAACACCGCGGATGGTTTCATTCATCCATTTTATCCAGTGTGGCTATCAACAAAATAGCACCTTATAAGCAAGTGCTCACGCATGGCTTTACTGTTGACAAAGACGGTAAGAAGATGTCCAAGTCACTTAAAAATACGGTGGCTCCTCAAACACTCATGAAAACGCTGGGTGCCGATATTGTCAGATTATGGGTTTGCTCTGTGGATTATCGCGGTGAAATGTCAGTGTCTCAAGAGATACTGGATCGCATGGCCGACTCTTACCGACGTATTCGAAATACGGCCCGCTACCTTCTCGGCGCTATCAATGATTTTGACCCAAGCGTGCATACCGTTGCACCTGAGGATATGCTCGCCATCGATCGTTGGGCCGTAGATAAAACACTTCAGACGCAGGCACTGATTAAAGAGGCCTATGAGAATTATCAGTTCCATGCGGTCTATCAAGGCATACATAATTTCTGCAATGTCGACATGAGCAGTTTTTATCTCGACATTATTAAAGACCGTCAGTACACCATGCCATCGGACAGTGTTGGCAGGCGCTCTGCACAAACAGCGATGTATCTGATCAGTGAATCACTGGTACGCTGGATTGCGCCTGTGTTAAGTTTTACCAGCGATGAAATCTGGCAGCATCTGCCAGGTGATCGCAGCGCATCGGTATTTGCCGAAACCTATTTTGAAGGCCTGTTTGCTTTGGATACAACAAGCGAATTAAATCCTCAAGATTGGTCAAACGCTGTGGAAACACGCAATGCAGTGACTAAAGCCCTGGAAGTGCTTCGAGCCGATAACCAAATTGGTGGCGGCCTGGATGCCGAATTAACACTCTATTGTGCTGCGCCCTTAGCCGACTCGCTGAATAAGTTTGGCGATGAACTGCGGTTTGTATTTATTACATCAGGCGCCACAATTGACGCATTCGAAGCCCATCCTGCCGATGCTGCGTTAACCACAGTCAATGATATGAAACTTGCCATCAGCGCCAGTAAAAGCAGCGCTGAAAAATGTGTTCGCTGCTGGCACAAACGTATCGATGTTGGCAGTAATACAGAACACCCTGAATTGTGTATTCGCTGTGTATCCAACGCGTTTGGCGCTGGCGAACAACGACACTTTGCCTGATCGAGTTTATACATATGCCTGTTTTCATTCGTTTCGCCATCGTCGCTGTTATCGTGCTGGCAGATCAGATCACAAAGATATGGGCTGATCGAACTCTAGAGCTTTATCAGACAATTGAAGTCCTGCCGGTATTTAATATTTTCCTGGCTTATAACTATGGCGCGGCTTTTAGCTTTTTAAATTTTCCTGGAGGGGCGCAACGTTGGTTTTTTACAGCCATTAGCCTGATTGTAAGCATCTTGCTTTGTGTTTGGTTATTTCGACTTACGCTACGCGAAAAATGGATGAGCTTATCTTTTGCGCTTATTTTGGGCGGCGCAATTGGCAATTTGATAGACCGTGCTTTTTACGGCTATGTTGTCGACTTTATCCAAGTGCATTACGCACAAAATTATTTTCCTACGTTTAATATCGCCGATGCCGCCATCACATGCGGTGCGATATTAATGTTGTGGCTTACATTTTTTGACAAGTCTGAGGAAATACCGAGCAAAGGCTAAGCCTTTGACTGGAGACGTTATGCAAATTCTACTGGCAAACCCACGTGGCTTTTGTGCCGGAGTCGATCGCGCTATTGAGATTGTTGAGCGTGCACTCGAAATTCACGGCGCACCCATCTATGTAAGACATGAAGTTGTCCATAACAAATACGTTGTGGATGAGCTTCGCAACAAGGGCGCCATCTTTGTTGATGAGCTAGACGAAGTACCTGACGGCAACACTGTCATTTTCAGTGCACATGGCGTTTCCAAGGCTGTGGAAGAAAAAGCCAACCAGCGCGGGCTTGAGGTATTTGACGCAACCTGCCCTTTAGTCACAAAGGTGCATATGGAAGTGGTGAAATACGCAAAGCTTGGGAAGGAAGTCATCCTAATTGGCCATGCCGGGCACCCTGAAGTTGAAGGCACAATGGGCCGTTACGACACCAGTAACGGTGGCCGAATTATTCTGGTGGAAACCCCGGAAGATATTGAACACCTGAATATCAAGGCGCCAGATGAACTTGCCTTTGTATCGCAAACCACCTTATCGGTTGACGATACCCAGGAAATTATCGACGCCCTGCGAGAAAAATTTCCAGGCATATCTGCGCCCAATAAAGACGATATTTGCTACGCCACGCAAAACCGGCAAGATGCTGTCAAGCAACTGTGTAAACAAGTTGACCTACTGCTCGTGGTAGGCGCCAGCAATAGTTCTAACTCGAATCGATTACAAGAGTTGGGTGAGCGAGCTGGAGTTGAATCGAGGTTAATTACACGCGCTATCGATATTGAAGCAAATTGGCTGGATGGCAAAAAATGTATTGGTGTTACCGCAGGCGCATCCGCACCAGAAGTACTAGTGCAAGAGGTGATACAACGTTTACGCGAAGCAGGTGGCACTCATGTCGTCGAAAACGATGGCATTGAGGAGAATGTCTCTTTCTCCATTCCAAAACCGCTACGCCGAATGGATTCGAACGCTTAGCTAGCTGGCTCTTGCCCTCTAGCTGGCCTTGAGCAGCGCTTGCACGGTGACAAGTTTACCGGTGGCATCTCGCATAATATCGCCAGGCGCTGTCAAATCAATTCCAGCTTGTTGTAGTCGGCGCGCAAGCAGTAAATTGTCTGCGTTCGGAATTGAGCTAGGCTGACCGTCAGGTGTTTCAGATTGAATTATCAGCAAGGATGCTGTAACCAAATCTGTGTAGGTGATTTCTCCAGTATGGTTTCTGTACCAGTCGCGCGCAATATTGGCAGAATCGATAAACATTTCTGGAAAGTCCCAATTACTCAGCAACCAACCACTTAAGATAGGACGTAAATTTTCAATAACACCTGCTAGTTGAGAATCTTCGGTGAAGTGTTCTTGTAATTTATTGGCGTGCGTAATAACCATAAGCTCACCGATATCAGAAACCAAAGCAACCAGGGTCGAAACTTCAGGTTTTAATTCAGGAACCTCTTTCGACAACACTTGCACTATGGCTGAAGACAAGGCGGTGCGCTGAATAAAACGCCTAAAACGCGCTTCAATTACAGGATTATTCGGTACTACGGTGTTAGCGCGCAAAAGCTCTTCGAGCGCACGTTGTGTGGCTTCAACACCTAAACGGCTAATCGCCCCGCGAATACTGGTGATAGAATCACCCGCTCCACCTTCTGCCTTGTTTGCAGCATTGACAACGTGTGCTGACAAGCCAGGATCCGATTGAATCACTTCAGCCAGCTCTGGAATTCCAGCCACTTGGGAATGAGACATTAGGATTTTTGCAGCAGTTTCGCTGAAACTTGCCAGATTCACTTTGCCAGTGCGCATCTCTGCCAGTACAGAATCGAATACCAGATTATCCAGTTCGCTAACTTGAATATCGACCACACTGATCGCATTTTTCTGCTGCTCTCGCAACAAAATATCCAGCTGCTCACGACCAAATTTCACAATCTTGGCCATGCTTGATGTTTTAACTAGTTGGTATTCACTCTTGTTACTAAATAAAGGCGTAAGCGCTTGCGGCGTATTGGCAGAGAGCGTACCCACTTCATCCTTACCATCGTAAAGCGATATTGAACCTTCAACTAAATACATTAGCCAACGGTTAGCGCCTTCAGGTTTCACTTGATCATTACGCTGCACATGTAGCACAGTCGCCGATTTACATAGAGCAGCGCGATTGACCGCATTCAATTCGCTAACAGGACTCACAGCGCTGGCGGCAGCCAGAACCGCAACGCTGTTCTCGTCATTGTTTGAAACGGAAGGGTTGTTATCACTTTTAAACACAGTTATCGCCTTTTCTTGCCAGTAGCGTCAGCTATTTGTATAAATCTTAACTTCTCACACGCTTTATACTGAATCGGGCAAGCATTTGCCCGATGCCGATCCTAAAATCAATTAACGTTCATACAAGCTGCAACACCACCGAACACATTTGTACCGTAGGGGCTGAATCTGCTTGGCGGCTCTGAATCTATCGTGGTTGCTGTGTTTGAATCAATTTTCAGATCTGTGATATACGAATCTTCTGCTTCAGCACCCAGTGCCTGCGCTCTTGCCGTGATTTTTACCGTAGCCCACAGTGAATTACTCACTGGGTACAACAGATCGAAATAACCTGAGCCGGTAGCATCTGTAGACAATCGCCCGCCTTCTATCGTGTGAAGCGGATCTGGCGAATCAGCCGATGCCAGGCTAGGTGACAATAACGCCGGATCTTGTGGATCCAATGCACCGTTGTTATTAATATCTTCACCTGGATCGAGAATTCGGTTGCCATTAGTGTCTTCGCTGACACACTGCACAACATCAAATGCGTGATCCCAGAATGCTGGTGCAAAGCCTTCAACCGAGCTATCGCTGTTACCTGAAACGTCATATCGATCTAGCTCGCCCTTCCAATAAGCCAGGGGCTCAATGGACACCGCCACATCAGCGTTGGCAATAGGCGTACCACCACCATCCGCAACCTGAACCACATACGCCACGCGGTATTGCGTATCAAATGCTGTTGATTCTAATTTGTTTGATGAGCCTATTGTGATATTCAGTACTCGCTCAACAACGGTCATTGTTGCGCTTGAATTAATATTTCGATTAAGCACTTCTGCGACAACGCTGATCTCATCAACTTGAGTGGCGTTATCACCTGCTGTGAAAATCACACTGGCTTCGCCGGCACTGTTGGTTATTGCCGTTGCAGGATTAATCTGCCCGCCTTTAAGATCGGCACTTGTAAAGGCCACTTCCTGATTCTTTACCGGGTTACCATTCACATCGGTGACAACCGCGTTCAGAATACTTTCACCCAGCGTATGTACCCGAGTAGAAGATAAATCGAGTGCCAGATTTGCAGGCGTTGTGGCAATAAACTCCACATCTCTTGTAATCGATGGATCACCGCCTGCTGCAGCTTCAACACCAATGGTGGCTGGGCCTGCACTGCTGGAAATCACCGTGACAGTGGCATTACCGTTTACATCAGTGAGCACTTCAGCAGCAGAAACCAATCGGCCGGCCGTGGTTGAGAAGCGCAATGCTTCGCCTACTACAGGGGCACCTTCGGAGATCCACTGCACAGTGATGTCCTGAGGAATGTCTACATTGATTTCTGGTGTGACAGTGGTGTCAGAAAATATCAACGTATCTTGCGAAACGAAAAACGAGTATTCAGCGCTCGCGGTGCCTTCGAGTGCAGACACAAGAATCGTATCTCCACCTGCAGCACTATTAACCATCGCCGTTAGTACCCCATTTTTATCGGTTGTACCGGAAGTTGGTGTAACTACACTACCGCCAGTTGATGCTAGCTGAACAGTTTGATTCGCAATAGGATTTCCATCACCTGCAATTAGCACAACCGTAAATTCAACGTTTTCATTCAATTGCACAGATTCAGGGCCAGTGATTTCAACCGCGCTACCATCAGAATTCAACAATACAGTACCAACAAATCCTTCCGCGGAAACGACGACGGTGATGGCCTGATTTCTATAGTCACCTTTTGGTGTGATGGTCGCCGAGGCTTCGCCGTTCTCGTCGGTAATATCAACGATGCCCTGCAAGGTGCCCCCTGATGCACTGAAATCAACTTGCTGATCTGGCACGGCCTTTCGGCTCTCGTCGGTCACCACTGCCGTAATCGTGGCAATGCTATCGGAAGTTTCAGAATCTCCTGTCAAGATTGATGACACATTACTCAACACACTGATATTAAGTTGAGGCGCAACCGCAGCTCCCAGCGCAGGGTCGCCTCCAACTTGATTTCCATTCTCGTCAAAAACAGCTGCACCGAGACCAGGCTCATCCGTACTCTCTGTTCGGCTTCCGCAACCGATGAGAAATATGGATGAGGCAATTAGTAAAATACCGAGTTTCTTCATGTCCGTCTTCCCAACACCTTTGTTTGTTGCTTGCACAGTAAGCTCTATCGAAAGCCGCCGAAGTAGTATTGAAAGCCTACACTCGCAGTAGTGAATGTACCGTCATCAATACTCAGCACATGCAGATTTAACGCGGTTGTTTCGCTACCAAAGAGATTCACTCCAAGCCCCATGGCTACGCCACCCTTGGATGCATTAATGTTATTTTCGATATCAAGTCTGGCCTGACCACCCACGACATAAAAGCCAGCGCGATCCCAGCGATAGCCAAGCCGCAGCAGTGCCGCCTGATACTGAACAAGCGGTTCACTTATGATGCTGCCCGCTTGATCAGAGGCCGAGCCCAATTCAAGTTCAACACCAATAAAATCGTATAGATTGAAACCGATAGTCGCGTTGACGGTGCCAAGACTCTTGTCATCATTGGTACCCACATCAATACTGCCGTCAGTGAATCCCGCACCAAAATACATTTTGGCGATATCCGCCTGCGCCGTACCTACCATCAGACCAAAACTCAAGGCGATGCTGCCCAGAAGCTTTTTCATAAATCTCTCCGTTACTCCGCTGGCCCGTGGCTGCGTGAGCGCTAAGATGTTCCAAATCGGCTGGGTCACAAAAATTTCGCGACCGACCACATGCATCAGTTAAAAATGTCGGTCACTTGGCGAATTTCTTGAGAAATGACCAACACACCTACTGCCAAACACTTCACAACACCACCGAACACGCACAACGCAGTATCATGCTTCCAGCCAATACGAGCCGCTCCTGGGGTGTTAATCCATTGACGATCAATCTGTTTTCTTCGTGCTGTCAGACACGACAACAATCAAACATGGCAAAAAGGGCCTTTCGTACCCTGTCACTGAGCTTGATTCTCATGCTGATTGCGTGCAGCAAACATGCCGATATCAGCGGACTGGCACCAGTAGTGAGCTTTCGAACCATCAATAACGAGATGCCAATTGCACTACATACTATTGACAAACCCATTTTGGTTAATTTTTGGTCCACTTCCTGTGTCATCTGTCTCAAGGAAATGCCCCACTTTATTGAGACCTATAAAAACTACGCACCCAAAGGGTTTGAGATGGTGGCAGTAGCCATGCCATTCGATCGGCCCAGCGATGTCGTCGAATTGGCATCCGAAAAACAATGGCCCTTCCTGGTTGCGATTGATTTGGATGGTTCGGTCAGCAAGGCGTTCGATGACGTTGCTGTCACCCCGACCAGTTTTCTCATTGATGCAAACGGAGAGTTTGTAGAGAAATACGTGGGTGCTGTGGATATAAGCAAACTAGAAAAACGCTTGGACAAGTTGCTAAGTAAAAGTTAAGCAATGCGAAGCTTGAACAATGTAATACTAAGTGAAACGATAATTAGCCGTTTAATGGCTGACGTTCTGCATATCAACAATTGGAATTTGCCATGCTGTGGATAAAGGCACTGCATATTATTTTTATGGTTTCGTGGTTTGCAGGCTTATTCTATTTGCCTCGCGTGTTTGTGTATCACGCGATGAGTGACCCGTCCAATAAGGCCCAATTGGACACCTTCAAAACCATGGAACGCAAGCTACTGATCATGACGCATCTTGGCGGTGTGCTGGCGCTTTTATTTGGCACGGTGCTGTTAGTGGTCTGGCTACCTTCTTTTGCAGCACTTGCCTGGATGCAAGTAAAAATGCTGCTGGTGTTGTTTGTCATTCTCTACCATTTGTATTGCATTAAACTGGTGAACGACTTTCGCCTTGATAGAAACAAACGCTCACATAAATGGTATCGCCTGTTTAATGAAGTGCCCGTGTTGTTTTTAGCCGGTATCGTTGTGATGGTCGTGGTCAAGCCATTCTAAACAGTGTCAGGCAGGCTGGCCCAGCAAGGGCTCAAGCTCTTTAAGCGCAAGTTTGTACACTTTGCGTTTGAAGAATATAACCCGCTTTGAGGGTTCCCAGTAATCAACCCAGCACCAATGATCAAATTCGGGTTTATCACCTTGCGCAAGATCCACGGCTGATTCACAGCCTGTCATGCGTAACATGTACCAAATCTGTTTTTGCCCTATGCAGACGGGGGTTTGATTACGACGCACATAGCGCTTGGGTAGTTTGTACTTTAACCAGTCGGTAGTACAGCCGAGCACGTCCACGTGCTCTGGATTGAGGCCGGTTTCTTCCTTAAGCTCACGATACATCGCTTCTTCAGGTGTTTCTTCGTTGTCGATGCCACCTTGCGGAAACTGCCACGCATCCTGACCGATACGACGGGCCCAAAAGACCTGCCCTTGCTCATTGCTCAGAATAATACCCACATTGAGCCGGTATCCGTCCGTATCAATCATTTGTCACGTCTGTCAACAGTTGTGTGTTGGCCTTGCTACGGTACACTTGGTTTTCTCCCCCCTGAAGTACACTGTACTCAAACAACACTGGTGCTGGCAAATCTGGAGGTGAGTTTTTTACGATATTTCGTCAAAAGCATCACGTAACCCAGGCGCAGCACGGCTTTGCAGAACACCACGCCTCCAAACGAAAGCGCCTGCTCGCCACTTCAGGTTTTTGGCAGGGTTACACCGCGCTGACCTTGATATTTTCCGCCTCTGTCGGCATACGAGGTTTCGCACACCTCGTTGCTTTCAAAAAAAAGCATTTGAGCGACACCCTCGTTAGCGTAAATCTTGGCAGGCAAGGGGGTCGTGTTGGAAAATTCCAGCGTCACATGGCCTTCCCACTCGGGTTCCAGTGGAGTGACATTGACAATTATTCCGCAACGGGCATAGGTACTTTTGCCCAGGCAAACCGTCAGCACATTACGAGGTATTCGAAAATATTCTACGGTTCGGGCCAGAGCAAAAGAATTAGGGGGAATGATGCAAGTGTCTGCCTTCACATCCACAAAGCTGTCTGGGTCAAACGCTTTGGGATCAACCACAGCGTGATTAATGTTGGTGAAGATCTTAAATTCATCAGCACAGCGAACATCGTAGCCATAACTCGAGGTACCAAATGAAACGATGCGTTCATTATTGGCATCCACCCTCACCTGACCTGGCTCAAACGGCTCGATCATACCCATGGAATCCGCCATTGAGCGAATCCATTTGTCTGCTTTAATGCTCATAATAGATTGGCGTGCAACGTTTATGTACTTTGAATAACGATATTTGGAAATTTTGCGCTGTAGTCTTTGGCCTGCAATGCAAGCTTTGCTGCCGCCTTACGCGCAATATCATGATAGATCTGTGATGCCCGGCAGTCGGGTTCGGCTACCACGGTGGGCCTGCCACCATCCGCTTGTTCGCGAATACGCATTTCCAGTGGCAGGGCACCCAGCAAATTAACGTTGGCTTCCTCCGCCATTGAGGCACCGCCACCGGTGCCAAAAATGGGTTCTTCGTGGTTACACTTGCTGCAGATATGGGTGGACATGTTTTCCACGATGCCCAATATAGGAATATCCACTTTCTCAAACATCTTGAGACCCTTGCGCGCATCCAAAAGCGCAATATCCTGAGGTGTGGTGACAATAATGGCGCCACTCACTGGGACCTTCTGAGCCAGTGTTAACTGCGTGTCCCCTGTGCCTGGTGGCAGATCAATTAACAGATAATCCAGATCACGCCATTGGGTATCGTTAAGCAGCTGCTCCAAAGCCTGCGTCACCATTGGCCCACGCCAAATCATGGGTGACTCTTCATCAATCAGGAAACCAATTGACATGGTTTGTACGCCATAGTTTTCCATCGGCTCAAGGGTTTTGCCGTCAGTAGAATCCGGCTGGCCGGACAACCCCATCATGCGCGGTTGGCTTGGCCCGTAGATATCCGCATCCAGAAGGCCAACTGTTGCCCCTTCTGCTGCCAGCGCCAGCGCCAGATTGACCGATGTGGTGGACTTACCAACACCGCCTTTGCCTGATGCCACGGCGATGATATTTTTGACGTTTCCAAGCCGCTTGACACCATGCTGAACCGAGTGCGCGGTAATCTTGTGGGAGATCCCGACTGTGACCTCTTTGGCATCGGTGCGCTCGACCAACTCCTTATTGACGAGCTCTGCCAGCGTCTGACGAAAGCCATCACAGGGATAGGGCATTTCAAGATCGACAGTGACATTGTTTCCGTCCACCTTAATAGACTTGACAGCTTTTGCGGCCGTCAGGCTTTGATCAAGATACGGGTCGGTGATTTGACCGAGCGCTTGCTCGATCGACTGTTGAGTCAATTCTGACATGGTGGTGCATGGCTCCCAGCGGGTTGGGCTGTTAGACTATATGTGCGAACCCCTGACTATACACCCAAGCGCCTGTTGACGTCCGCATACGTGGCTCACACCGCAAAACTAGTCCGACAAAAAACCATATTTTAAGAGCCTACGATAATGAGCCGAAAGATCCTGGTCACCAGCGCACTGCCTTATGCCAATGGCGCGCTGCACATTGGCCATCTGGTTGAGTACATTCAGACCGATATCTGGGTACGTTTCCAGCGTCTGCAGGGAAACCAGTGCCAGTGGGTATGGGCCGACGATGCACACGGAACTGCCATTTCACTGCGCGCACAGCAAGAAGGCAAAACGCCGGAGGAGCTGATCGATGCGATGAAGGCCGACCACGAACGTGATATCGAAGGTTTTCTGCTGTCACCAGATAATTTTCATACAACACACTCGCCTGAAAACAAGGAACTCTCCGAGCTGATCTATGAGCGTCTGCGTGATGCCGGTCATATTAAAAAGCGTGTGATCAAGCAGCTGTTTGATCCACAAGAAAAAATGTTTCTGCCTGATCGATACGTTAAAGGTACTTGCCCCAACTGCGGGGCAATTGATCAGTACGGCGACAACTGTGAAGTGTGTAGTGCGACCTATGATGCAACCGAACTTGTCGATCCGATATCACAGGTTTCTGGCACCAAGCCTGAACTTAAAGATTCTGAACAATTCTTTTTTGCACTCAGCAGCTTTAGCGACATGCTTAAACAATGGACGCAAGGCCCGGCAGTGCAAACCGAAGTGGGCAACAAACTGAAAGAGTGGTTGGACGACGGTTTACAAGACTGGGATATCTCTCGCAACTCACCCTATTTTGGTTTTGAGATACCCGATGCGCCTGGTAAATACTTTTACGTTTGGCTTGATGCTCCCATTGGTTACATGGCCAGCCATAAACATCTAGCGGCACGCACAGCTGAAGATTACGAAGCCAGCTGGAAACCTGATTCTGATGTTGAGCTTTATCATTTTATTGGTAAAGACATTATCAATTTCCATTGCCTGTTTTGGCCTGCCATGCTTGAAGGTGCCGGTTTTCGAAAACCCACTGGCGTTTTTTGTCACGGCTTTTTAAAGCTTGACGATGCAAAGATGTCCAAGTCTCGCAGCACATCAATCACTGCGAAAACCTGGCTTGATCATCTTGGCCCTGAATACCTGCGTTACTACTATGCCAGTAAGCTCAATAGCAGCGTTGTGGATATTAACCTCAACCTGGATGATTTTGTAACACGAGTCAATGCTGATCTGGTTGGCAAAGTGGTCAACATTGCCAGCCGCTGCGCAGGCTTTATTACTAAGCAATTTGACGGCAAATTAAGTGATGTCTATCCAGAGAAACTGGCCTCAGACTACCAGCAGTTTGTCAGTGCCAGACAAATTATCAGCGAGTATTACGAGCAGCGCGAGTACGGCAAAGCCATGCGCGAAATTATGCTACTGGCAGAGCACGCCAACACCTACATAAACGATGCAGAACCCTGGGTCAAAATAAAACAGGATGGAGGCCGAGACGAGGTGCAGGATATATGCACAGTCGGTCTAAACTACTTCCGTGTGATCATGACCTATCTTAGTCCGGTGCTACCGCACACAGCAGAAAATACCGAACGTTTTTTAAACACGACATTAACAATGGCTTCGCTGGAAACGCCATTAGTGAATCATGCAATTGAAAAATACAAACCATTAATGACGCGGGTGGATCCAGCACAAGTTGAGAAACTAATGGATGCAACGGCAGCTGAAAACGCCAGCGCACTGGCTGCAAGTGCTGCAACAACGAAAGCTTCGACGAACGTTGAGCCTATAAAAGACGAAATAGACATTAGTGATTTTGAAAAAGTCGACTTACGCATTGCAACCATTACGGATGCAAAACCGGTTGAGGGTGCTGATAAACTATTAGAGCTAACGCTCGATATTGGTATTGAGACACGCACCGTTTTTGCCGGAATAAAAGCCGCTTACAACCCTTCTGATCTTATTGGCCGTCAAACCGTGATGGTTGCCAATCTAAAACCGCGCAAGATGCGATTTGGTGTGTCCTCGGGTATGGTTCTCGCGGCAGGTCCAGGAGGTTCTGATCTCTTTATATTGTCACCCGATGAAGGTGCAAGCGGCGGCATGCGTGCTAAATAAGTGTCAAGGGCAAGTGAGTTTTTAGCAGATGAGCGAAGCTGCGCTCATTTTAGTTACGACTGTTCTGGTCAATAACTTTGTTTTAACGCAGTTCCTTGGCTTGTGCCCTTTTATGGGTGTGTCGAACTCACTCGATAGTGCCATAGGCATGGGGGTGGCGACCACCTTTGTACTCACTCTGGCATCAGCCCTAAGTTATCTGGTTAACAACTGGTTGCTTGTACCGCTGGATATTGAGTATCTACGCACCTTAAGTTTCATTGTAGTGATCGCAATCGTTGTACAATTCACTGAGATACTGATTAGGCAGCGCAGCCCGCTACTGCATCGTGTATTGGGTTTGTATTTACCGCTCATCACGACTAACTGCGCGGTACTAGGTGTTGCATTACTAAGCGCACGTCAACACAGCAATTTTTTTAACGCAGTGTTCTTTGGTTTTGGTGCCGCGGTAGGCTTCACTCTGGTTTTGGTTTTGTTTTCTTTGCTGCGAGAGCGTTTAAACGATGCCGATGTACCGGGCCCATTTAAGGGTAGTGCTATCGCCCTGATTACCGCTGGCATCATGTCACTCGCCTTTATGGGGTTTAGCGGGCTGGCATGAAGTTGACAACGGCGTGAATAGCTTGTGGTTATCAATTCTGCTGGTATTTCTGCTGGTGCTGATGGTGGGGGCTTTACTTTCCTATATAGCCAGCCCTAAAAACAGCAGCGCGCAAAACAAACAACAGAGCTTGATTGACCAGGTCAACGACTTGCTACCACAAACACAATGTGCACAATGCGGCTACCCCGGCTGTCGACCCTATGCACAGGCTATTATTGAACAGAACGTTCCAATCAACCGCTGCCCACCTGGCGGTGAACAGACTATCACTGAGCTTTCCGGCTTACTTGGCTGTGAAGCACCCGCACTTGATACACAATTTGGTGAGAATAAACCTGCACAGGTGGCACGTATTATCGAAGCAGACTGCATCGGTTGTACGCTTTGTATTAAGGCCTGCCCGGTGGATGCGATTGTAGGGGCCAACAAGCTGATGCACACTGTAATTGAAGACGAATGCACCGGCTGCGAACTTTGCTTGCCACCGTGCCCGGTTGATTGTATTGAGCTCGCCCTGGTAGAAACAACACCAGCCTCTTGGTTGTGGCCACGACCACGATGATATTCAGTACATCCATTTTAAGCCGTTTAAAGCGAACGGGTTTTCGTGGTGGGCTACCGCTTGAACCAAACAAGCAGAGCCTGGAAGGTACGATACGACAACTACCCTTACCCCAGCAACTGCTTGTGCCATTGCTTAGCTATTCAAAACAACCATTGCCGTCGCTGGTTAGCATTGGCCAGCCGGTTAATCGTGGACAGCCAATTGCTTACAACATCGCGGCACCTGCAAGCGGAACGGTTTCCAGCATAGAAAAACGGGCCATTATTCATCCGGGCTCGCTCGAGGCTATGTGTGTTGTAATCGATGTAGATAACCGCGACGATACGCCTGAACACACGACACCGCTTGTGAGCCAATCCCAAGACGCTCTTAGTTACATAAAAGGTTTAGGTGGCGCAGCTTATCCTTTGCAGGATAAGCTGGATTCATTGCGCGGCAAGCGCTTACACACATTGATTATAAACGGTGCAGAGTGCGAACCTGACATTGCCTGCGACGAAGCATTAATGCAGCACCAACCCGATGAAATCATATACGGTGTTAAAAAGTTACTTGAATTACTCACACCACAGCGGTGTATTTTAGCAATCGAAGATTCCAAAACCAATGCCGTAGAGACTATACGTGCCGCCCTTAAAATCTCAGATGAAATAGAGCTTCGACGTATTGAAACACGCTACCCCACAGGCGCTGAGCGGCCGCTAATTCAAGTGATCACAGGACAGATTATCGAACACTATAAACATCCTGGCGATTACGGCATATTGTGTATGAACATCGCCACCGCGCATGCCGTTGGTGAAAAACTTCGCAATCGGTTTGCTGACTCACGCATCATTACAGTGACAGGAAGTCAAGCCAGGCAGCATTGCAATGTGCGTGCACGTTTTGGAAGTTCAATTGAGCACGTTTTAAAACACAGCGGAAACTGGCCTATACCTGAGGATGTTTGTATTCGCGTTGGCGGCCCATTAAGCGGATTCAATGTTGGCAGCGCGGAACTTCCAATAACGCCACAAACCAATTGCATCATGCTCGAACAACACGCAATCAAACAAGCTGCACAGCCCTGCATACGATGCGGTGATTGCGAAACAGTTTGTCCAATGTCTTTATTGCCACAGCAGCTTCACTGGTATGCGCAAGCAGATAACCTGGACTATTGCAGCAAGCTGAATCTGGACGCCTGCATAGAATGCGGCTGCTGCGATGTGGTTTGCCCATCTGGCATAGCACTCACCAATACGTTTCGCTACGCAAAAGCCCGTCAAAATGACATACAGTTTCAGGCAACTCAATCGGCATTAGCCGAGCAGCGCTTTGAGGCGCGCGAAGCCCGGGTAAACAACAAAGCTATCGAGCGAGCATCGAAACTGGCTGAGCGAAAAAAATCACTGAATCAAGATTCAAAAGACAACAGCGATACCGATATTCAGGCCACTTTAGCACGCATTAAAGCACGTAAAAAAGATACACCATGAGTGCGCTGAATACAGAGCGCGTTCAGCTCAAACGCCCAAGCATACGAATAACCATGACGAAGGTCATGCTGGCCTTGATACCCGGGACGCTTGCCTATGCACTGTTTATCAACCCCATCATTATTGCCAACGTCGTAACATCGATTGTTCTTGCCATCGCTATTGAGGCAATCGTTTTGACCATGCGCAATCGATCAGCAACACAAGGCATCGGTGACGGCAGCATTGTGTTGGCTGCTTGGTTATTCGCCTTATGTCTACCGCCCATGCTGCCGCTTTGGCAACTCAGTGTTGGCGTCGCTATGCTTGCGATACTGGGAAAGCATGTCTATGGGGGCTTGGGCCAAAACCCGTTTAACCCAGCCATGGTTGGCTATGCCATATTGCTAGTCTCTTTTCCACAAACCATGACGCTGTGGTTTGCGCCACAGGAATTAAACCAGTTTGAATTCCTCGATTTGTTATCGTTAAAAATGCAGATTGCATTGCCGCCACTTAACACAGCTTTACAGGATACGGCAACAACCGCAATCGGTTTTGATGCTTTAACTCAGGCAACACAGCTGGAACAAATTCGCATTCAGCGATTACAAACCAATGCGCCTGCCCCACCTGAAACAACACTTGCCTGGCCATGGATTAGCGCTGGTTTTTTTCTAGGTGGCCTTTACCTGCTTTATCAAAAAATAATCACCTGGCATATTCCGCTATCGCTGCTGCTAACACTGAGTGTTTTACATGGCGTACACAACATGCTCGCTGGGGCAGCTGGCCTTTCATTCATCGATGCTTTGTTATATGGCAGTGCCGTTTTTGCTGCATTTTTTATTGCCACCGATCCGGTGACCGCCGCAACCTCCAAAACCGGCAAGCTGATTTTCGGCGCGGGCATAGGCGCGCTTACGTTTGCTATCAGAGCGTATGGTGGCTACCCGGACGGCATCGCATTTGCCGTGCTATTAATGAACCTTTGTGTCCCCCTCATCGATCAGCTTAGCCTGCGAGGCCGTGCCTCGTGAGTAGCTTTAGTAACCTGCGTACCGGATTTTTATTGAGCCTATCGCTCTGCTGTGCAATTGCGTCTATTGCGTTCGTATTCACCATAAGCGCTAAACAGCGAACAGCTGCGGCAGATAAGCAATTACGCATGCAATTAGCTGCATTACTGCCAGAGCAATTCAACAACGTGCCAACCAAAGATGTTATTCAATTAAGCGACTCAGCATTGGGTAGCAGCGAACCTCAAAAAGTATACCGCGCAAGGTATGAGGGTGAGCCCACTGGCGCCGTAATAACCACACATGCCCCAGATGGCTACAATGGTGACATAACCTTATTGGTGGGCTTTACTTACTCAGGCACTATTCGAGCGGTACGAGTGCTGTCGCATCGCGAAACGCCTGGATTGGGAGATGATATCGAAGCCTTACGTTCAGACTGGGTTCATGATTTTGCTAACCTGGACCCACAATCCATGACACAGCCAGATTGGAACGTTAAAAAATTTGGCGGGCAGTTTGATCAATTTACCGGCGCCACCATCACCCCTCAGGCAGTGGTCAGGGCCGTTATGCGCACAGCGCTTTGGTACAAAGAGAGCCGCAATTTAATATTTGCAAAAGAAGGGTCACAGTGATGGGTATCATCACTGTCACTGAGCGCTTAAAACCGGTGAGTTGGCCCGTGTTTCTTACTATTTTTAAACGATAAAAGCACATGAGCACCGATGCTATTAGCGATAAACCCGCACTTCAGCCGCGCACGGTTTTTTTAGACGGACTATGGAAAGAAAACCCGGGTTTAGTCAAACTATTGGGCTTGTGTCCCCTACTTGCCGTCAGCAACACACTGGTTAATGCGATGGGCTTGGGGCTTGCCACCCTACTTACGCTGCTAGTATCAAACACACTGGTTTCAGTACTGCGCGCGCACATCCCGTCAGCAATAAGAATTCCTTTATATGTCATTATTATCGCGACCACAGTGACAATAATAGAACTCGGCATGCAAGCCTGGCTGCCGTCCTTGTTTTTATCACTTGGCATATTTCTACCGCTTATTGTCACTAACTGTCTTATCATGGGACGTGCAGAAAGTCTGGCTGTGAGGCAGCCCGTTAAGGTGGCAATAGCAGATGCTATATCAATGGGCCTGGGGTTTTTACTTGTACTGGCAAGCCTGGGCGCATTAAGAGAATTTTTAGGGCAAGGCACCTTGCTCGCTGACAGCACCGCTTTATTTGGTGCGACAGCAAAGGCCTGGACAGTTGAATTTTTTAATGCAGAACATGGGTTTCTATTAGCCATATTGCCGCCTGGTGCGTTTATTGGGCTAGGGCTTATGCTGGCGCTAAAAAATGTAATCGACTCTACATCCGAAAGAAAGGGTTAATAACTGCAGGCGCTTATTTACCGTGCGCAATAACAATAGACGGCTCATTTAACGGCGAACTGACAACACCATGCTATTTACACAAGACCGCATCCGCCTGCGCAAACAATTTTACGATGCCTGGCAAAAGCACAAAAAACAACAAACACTTGAGCCGATCGAAAAACAAATTGTCACGCTGCTAGAAGAGCACCCTGAATATCATAAGCTCGTAGACAACATGGATGACATTGACAAAGATTACACGCCAGAACACGCGCAAATGAATCCCTTCCTGCACTTAAGCCTGCACTTGGCACTACGTGAGCAGGTTGGTACAGATCGACCCAGTGGCATTGCCATGCTAACTCGGTCGCTATTGATGAAACACGGCGACGGGCATGAAGTTGAACATATGATGATCGAATGTCTTGGGGAGAGCCTATGGGAGGCTCAGCGCAACGGACAAGCGCCTGATGAACAGAAATACCTGGAAAAAATCAGAAATTTGCTTTAGCTTCTGCAAGTGCCGAGGGCACCATTTCTGATTCAATTTACATCGCATTAAAAAAGGGCGCCAAAGTTAAACTCTGGCGCCCTTTTCTACTTTAGAAGTAGCGCTAAACCGTAATAAACGAATCAACGCTCTATTTCAAAGCTACGTTTCAATATTGGATTACAGCTCCACACCCAGTGCCTGGAGAGCTTCCATAGTCACGCCACCTTCAGCCAGCTTATTTTTACGCTGATACGCTTCAAGTGCTGCAATTGTGCTTCGACCCAACACACCGTCTACAGAACCCGGAGCAAAGCCTTCTTTCTTCAAGGCTGCCTGGATACGTGTGACAATATCACCTGTGGTGTTGGTTTCGCACAAAATTGGCGCCCATTCAAAACCAGAGTCGCTAATTTTGGTGCGACGCTCAAACTTGGAAGTCACACCTGGTACAGGCAATTTCACACTGCGTGCATCTGTTACAAGCTCTGTAATCGCAACGTTTTCAAATGTTGCATCCACTTTAGTTCGCTCAAATCGACCAGCCGTCTTAACCACTGTTCGCTCATAGGCTATTTGCTTGGCTGGCACTGCAGCGTGACAAACAACGCGACCTGTGTGCTTGCCATCAGCAGCTGAGCCGGTTTTACTCGTCAACCAAGTGTAACCACCTGGATCTTGAATTTGCTCTTTGTTCATTGTTTGGAACTGAGCCGCTTTAGGAGTACGAACTTCTTTGGCATCCGCTTCAAGCTTTTCAATACTGACAGTTTTGAATTCAGCCTTTTCGGTTACGCTAGTCACTAAAGGTGCAGTATCAATGACTTCAGTATCAACTGTTTTATAAACAGCTGGCACATCGATACGGCACATGATTTCACCAGTCATACGATCAATTCTCATGATCGGTCCTTCACCAACCTGCCATACGGTCGTTGCTGGCTCAACCAGAACTCGCTCAGATTTTTTCTTATAAGATGCAGGAACCGCTATCAATCGCTTGTGCGATGGACGAGTCAAAACACTTTCTGATGCTTTTCGATAACTCGCTTGTACAGTCGATAACTGCTCTGTTGCTTCGCTAATCAAAACCTGGTTAGGCACTTCCTTTGTCGTAGCCGGACGATAGTGTTCATACAAACAGCTACCTGCACCAACTTCTTCCAACTTCACACCCGCCAACGACAAATCACGACGCTCACCCTCACTCACGGGAGACGTGCCGCTGAGACTATTGCGAACCCAACGTGTGGTGGCTGGAGCTACCAGAAACGAATCTTTCTCTACCGCCAATTCTGGTTGAATGGCCTTGAGTGTGCTGGACGCCTCTTTCGTCATCACGCGCTTAGTACGATTTTCAAATTTCGCCGCAGTGATTGTATAGCGATCTGTCGACTCTTTAGTACGCACATCGATCATGTCCGTGCGGTATTTCGCGGGGACACGAACCTTCGCGTAGCACTCCCCACTCTTAGCTGGTGGCAGTATTTCGGCGGACATTGACGAATGCACCGCAGCCACTTGCGTACCAGACGAGCTTTGGGCTTGTGCCTCAATGGCGGTCGCACCGTACGCAAAAACTGATAATGCGCTTAAAAACAACTGTTTACTGCCTTGAATGGCCATTTTCTCAAACTCCTTAAAGGTTCAAATACCACGACATAGATGCAAATACCACGACTTAGCGCGGTGACAGAACAAAGATAGGAAGATCCATGCCAATCGAAAGTGTGGGCTAACCCCGGCCCCTTTGCAGATTGTTTCGCAGGAAATACCTATCCGCGGTTAAGGAAAATATTCCTGGGACGATTCCTTGGTAGCGCGACTGTAAATCGCCACTCTCAAGGACGTGTTTGGCATTGGCAGTCCGATAAACAAAATAACTAGAAAAGACATCGGACATGCATATTCTCATTAATTCTAAAACCACCCCGCTACTCTGCGTGATCGCCCTTATCGGTGGCGCTATCGGTCATTCTGGTGCGGTAAACGCGAACAATAACCTCAATAGCAGTTACGTTTCTGGCTCTCACGCCATGCAGGCATCTCAAAATACCAGCATGTGGTTTGCGCCTGATCAGACGCAAAACAACACAAGAGAACTTATCAGTGCTCTTACTGATGCTACAGCTCACGGGTTAAACCCCGAATCGTATGATGTATCTAGTCTACAAAACCAAATTGAGCAATTCGTAACATTACGTGAACATTCGGATAGCTTGCTGTCCGACTCGCTTCAGCAGCAACGTCTTGCTCTCGAGAAGCAATTAAACAAAGCATTTACCAGACTATTGAGCGATTTAGGCAGTGGCGTACTGGACGCAACCGCCACACAGCGCAATCTTTACCGAAGCGCGCCCAAGCTCGATGTAACTGCAATGTTGGATGACGTTAGAAATCGTCAAAAATCCGTTAAAAATGCACTAGCCGATGTAACTCAAACGCATACAGTATATGTAGGTTTAGTTGCCAAGATGCGTGAACTACTGTCAGAAAGAAGCTCAGGGGATTTACGTTATCAAGTGCAGCATATTAAAGGGCTTAAACCTGGTACTGATGACAACAGTCTAATTACGCTTAAGCAGCGCTTGATACAAACAGGTGATCTTGATGACAGCACGGCGATTGACAGCTACTTTGATGAGTCATTAGAAGCAGCACTGAAGCTTGTGCAGGCTCGCCACGGTATCGAAGAAACCGGTCTGGTCACTGAAGATACGGTTATCGCGCTCAACAAAACGATAGATCAGGATATTGAGCAAGTAGCACTAAACCTTGAACGCTGGCGCTGGATGCCCCGTGATCTGGGCGAGCGACATGTACTGGTCAACATCCCTTCATACAATCTGCAAATGATGAACGATGATCAAAAAATTGCAGACATGGCGGTTGTGGTTGGCTCGAAAAAACACCAAACACCTGTATTCAGCCAAGACGTTAAATTTGTCGAAGTTGCGCCAACATGGACAGTGCCTGCCAGTATCACAAATAACGAACTCATTCCTTTGGAGCTTAAAAAACCTGGGTACCTGGAACGCGAGAAGATCGATTTTTTCAAATGGAACAACGGCAAGCTCAAGCCCGTACCTCGTGCATCTGTTACAGCTGCCGATTTTCAGAAAAAACCGTTTCCTTATGTTTTGAGGCAACGTTCAGGTAAGGACAATGTACTGGGCCGCGTAAAAATATTAATGCCCAACAAATATGCGATATACATGCACGATACACAGGCGAAAAGCCTCTTTGCAAAAACAGATCGCGCATACAGCCACGGCTGCATACGTTTGAGTGACCCACAGCGACTTGCCAGTCTGATTCTGCAGCTGGATGGAAAAGATCAGGGCCAGGCACAATCCCTACTTGCAAAGAAAAAGACTACCCGAGTTAGAATAAACACTGAAACCCAAACTCACCTGACGTATTACACAGCTTGGGTGGGCGAAGATGGCAAACTCAATACACGCAAAGACGTTTATCGTCACAACAAAAACGTAAAAAGCGGGCTGCTGGCCAGTAACACGATTTTGAGTGTGCTCGATAAGAGCTTACCCATCTATATCTCGGAGCAATCTGAGCTCTAAGCACCATCCACCAACCCCAGGCCCAGGATTAAAACTTAAATTTAATCCTGGTGCCTGTGGATACTCTGTGCCAGTTGCATTACCATCTGAACTATACGCATCAGTCGAGCAGCAGGCACAATGTCAAAATCCATCAGCGTTATCGGCGCCGGCTCCATCGGTGTTTCCAGCGCGCTACACCTGCAACAACGAGGCTGGCAGGTCACTCTGATCGACAGGCGTGAACCAGGGCTCGAAACCTCGTACGGCAATGCTGGCATTATCAATGCCGGATCACTTATCCCTTTAAATAACCCTGGCATACATAAGTCCCTGCCCACTTACCTAAAAAACAAATCGCCGCAGCTGCGTTATAACCCCAAGCACATTCTTAAAAATTTGCCCTGGGCGATTCAGTTTCTGCAAAACAGCAAAACGAGCAAAGCAAACAAGGCATCCCAAGCTCTGCACGAACTGACTTCACGCTCTCTTTTAGAACACAAAGCCTTTATGCAACGTAGCGGTAATATGCACCGCTTGAGTGAGCTGGGATGGCTACGCTTATTCCGCGAAGGTAAAAGCTATGACCCGCAGTCTTATGAGGCGCGCCAGCACAAACACTATGGAATACCTGGCCAGGTACTCAGCCCGGATGAAATTCACGATCTCGAGCCTTCATTAAACCGAATTTACGCCTCTGGCTATTTGCTCTCTGGCGCTGCCAGCATTAATAACCCCGGCGCTTTGGTAAAAGAATATGCGCAACAATTTGTAGCCGATGGTGGCACCGTACTGCAAACCAGCATTCAAAACATGGCGGTCAATGGCGATACAATCAAATGTACAACCAGCAGCGGGACACACGAGTGCGAAAAATTACTGGTCGCGGCCGGGCCTTGGAGTAACGATGTTTTGGCAATGCTCCACTACGATGTACCGCTTAACGTTGAACGTGGCTACCACATGCACTATCAGCTACCAGCTGCAACAACACTTAATCGGCCGCTGCACGATGTGCAACGTGGCTTTATTATGTGCCCGATGGAAATGGGCGTTAGAGTGACTAGCGGGGTGGAATTAAACAACCGGGATGCAGAACACAACTATGCACAACTGGAACAGATTAAGCCCTATATTAGTGAAGCCATCGCGCTTGGAGAACACACCGAAGATCCAATCTGGAAAGGCAATAGGCCCACCCTTCCAGATAGTAAACCTATAATTGGACAAGCGCCAAAACACAACAATGTGTATTTTGCTTTCGGTCATCAGCACATTGGATTAATGACCGGGCCCATTACCGGAAAGCTGATCGCAGAATTAGTCAGCGGGGAAAGGAGCGACGTTGATTTATCGCACTTTAGCCCTGAGCGATATGTCCGCTCTACTACCCGGCGTAAACCTGTTTGGGAGATGCTGAACAATAGCAAGTAAGCGTAAATCAATTACCTTCTGGATGATTTTTTTCAATACCGATAAAACCCCCAGATTGGCGGCTCCAGAATTTTGCGTACAGGCCATCTGCTTCCTGCAATTGCTTGTGTGTACCTTCCTCAACAATTTTGCCTTCATCCAGAACAATGATGCGATCCATTCTGGCAATGGTTGAAAGCCTGTGTGCAATAGCGATAACCGTTTTATTTTGCATTACCTCATTTAATGCTATTTGTATTTCAGCTTCTACTTCACTATCAAGCGCACTTGTCGCCTCGTCGAGGATTAAAATAGGCGCACTTTTTAATATCACCCGAGAAAGGGCAATGCGTTGACGTTGCCCACCTGAGAGCTTAATGCCTCGCTCTCCAACATGAGCGTCATAGCCGCGGCGTCCACTTGCATCGTGCAATTGCATAATGAAATCATGAGCGCGAGCTTCTTTGGCAGCAGCTTCTATTTGTTGATCACCAATATCCACTCGGCCAAGTGCAATATTTTCCCGAATTGAACGGTTAAGTAAAGCCGCCTGCTGACTCACCATACCGATGGATGATCGTAAACTATCCTGGTCAACCTCACATATGTTTTGCCCATCTATACAAATAGTACCTTGCTCAGCATCGTGAAATCGTAAAACGAGATTGACCAATGTGGATTTTCCTGCACCCGATCGACCAACCAGGCCAACTTTTTCACCTGACTTTACAGTAAGCGAAATACCATCAAGGCCTCCTTCTGACAAGCCATAGTGATGACGCAGCTTGTTAATTGCAATTTCTCCACCGTGGACCTTTAAAGCAGGCGCATCTTTGGTAACCGGTATAGCCAGAGGCTGCGCAATGGTCTTAAGCGCTTCTCGCAAACTACCCACGCGCAAAAATATCCACCAGACAGAATCAAAAACCCATTCAGCCATAGTAGTTATTCGCAAGCACAGCGCCACTGCCGCCCCAATGAGACCGATTGATGCGGCGCCTTGTGACCACAACCACAAGCCATAACCAACAAAGCCCACCATCATGATGCCTTCGAGCATTGTCAGGATGGTGCGCAGAGACACACCAATTTGACGAGTAATGAATAAGGCCTGTCGGGTATTCTCCAAACCTGTTTTATGATCATTAACCATAAGTTCACGATCAGAAAACAACTTTAGCGTATCAATGTTTGAAAACCCGTCGACGACAACACCAGTTAGTGCCGACTTTGCACTTTGAAAATTTTGTTGCGCTTTTACCATTCTCGGTATGAACAGTGTCATCACAGCGATATACAAAAAAAGCCATGCAAAGAGTGGTAAGGCCAACCTGGGATCTGTCCCTGACATCAATGCCACAATACCTATCATGTACACCAAACCAAACGCCATAGCATTAAGCCACTGATAGTAGATATCGGCCACATGATTGCCGATGTCCACCAGGCGAATGGCAGTGCGCCCAGTCAGATCTTCCTGAAACCAGCCTACCGACTGATTGGCTAAATGATCGTGTGCACGCCAACGAACCAAAGTCGCAGCGTTGCAGTTAAGCCCGATATCGTTTACTGCATGTCGTGTTAGTTGAGACAGTGGCCTGAACAACAACAGGATCAGCGCCGCCATCAAAAGCTCGAAGCCGTGAGTGCTGACAATATCTTCTCTTGGTGTGACCGCAAGCGTATCGATAAGTGTTCCGGCGTAACTAATCAACCAGACTTCGATGCCAGCTGCAATAACGGTAACCACCAGGCTGAGAATGAGCACTTTACGCAGCGGTTGAAAATGCGACTTCAGAAACTGCCAGACACTGTTTGACGGCGCTTTGTGAGATGACGAGTAAGGCTGGACTAGCTGCAATACAGCCGTAGTGAAGCGGTGATAAAGTCCTTTCATCCTATTGACTTTGCTCTGTATTTCGTTAACTTGCTAAAGTGCTAGCGTACTATTCTTTGATACCGCATTGTAAGCCGACAAAAAAAAACACTATGATAGACCTTTCATTAAGCCATTGGCTCAACCAGCCCAAAAACCATAACATCACCGATGAATCGATCTCTATCACAACACAGCCAAATACCGACTTTTGGCAACGCTCTTATTACGGCTTTCGTAATGATAATGCCCCTGCCCTGTTACTTGAAGCACAAGATAACTTCACCTTTATCTGCAAAGTAAGCTTTAAGTACCAGGCGCTTTTTGATCAGTGTGGCCTCATTATTTATCTGGACAGCAACAACTGGTTCAAAGCCTCTATTGAATATGAAAACAACGACTATTCTCGACTAGGCAGTGTTGTGACTAACCTGGGTTATTCAGATTGGGCAACCACCGATATCGCCCTACCACCTTACATTTGGTATAGGCTCAGCCGACGTGGCCCTGACTTCCTGATCGAGTCATCGGCAGATGGTCGTACCTTTAAGCAAATGCGCGTTTTTCATTTACATCAACTGGGTGAGACCACACAAGCCATGGGAAAAAGCAACCCACCGGCACCTTGTGAAAAAGCGATTGACTTTGGAATATACGCCTGTAGCCCGACAGACTCTTCATTTACTGCCACATTTACTGACCTGCACATGCAACCATGCCTATGGCAAGCACATGAGGCGTAAGTCGGGTGCTTTTTTATAAAGAAAACGCAGAATCGGTAAGCTTAAAAACCGCGTAGTGGGTTTCATTCCTTAAACTGCAACTTGGCTTTGTCCCACAATACATCCAATTCGGCCATGTCGGCTTCTGTCATTACAAGACCATCAGCCACGGCAAGCCGCTCCACTTCCCTAAAACGTGTCTCAAATTTATTATTAGCTCGGCGCAATGCCGCTTCAGGGTCTAGCTTATGATGCCGGGCAAGATTGACTACAGTGAATAAGACATCGCCAAGCTCGTCTTCCATATTGTCCGTATTAGATGAGCTAACGGCCTCTTTAAATTCCGTCACCTCCTCTTGCATTTTATGCCACACCGGCGCTATATCAGGCCAATCAAAACCCACCTGTGCTGCACGCCCTTGTAATTTTTCCGCACGCTTCAAAGCCGGCAAGTTACCTGCCACGCCATCAAGCTCAGAGTGTTGTTTCTCAGTGTCAGCCCCGCCTCTATTAGCGCGTTGCAAGCGTTCACGCGCTTTTTCGGCTTCCCAGATTTGTTTTACAGCATCCGCATCGTTCACGCTGATATCACCAAACACATGTGGGTGACGCCGTATCAACTTCGCCACGATGGATTGAACAACATCGTCAAATGAAAACGCATTTTGCTCTTGCGCCATCTGTGCGTGAAAGACCACCTGCAATAAGAGATCGCCCAACTCATCACGCAGGTCATCAATATGCTCGCGTTCAATGGCATCAGCAACCTCGTACGCTTCTTCGATGGTGTACGGTGCAATGGTGGCGAAGGTTTGCTTTACATCCCAGGCACAGCCTGTTTCCGGGTCACGCAGGCGTCGCATTACGTCGAGCAGTTCATTTATATCAGACACAGCTTAGCCTCATGCGAAAAACCATGCAGCATAGCGTTAGAGTACGGTTTTTAAAAGTGTGCGCTAAAAATACGCAAACCTGCCAATTAGAAGGTGAGCTTGATTCCCAGATGCACGCTGCGATCAAGCCGCACATCCCGGAAATTATCGGTGGTAAAGCGCATGCGGCGGTAGCCCACGTAGGCTCTGGCTTGCGGAATAATTTCTATCTGCAGGCGAGCACCCAATTCAGAAAAACGCTCCGCTTCAGAGAAACTTGTAATACTGGGCGCAATAAAACCCTCAAATCCAAGCTCAATGGGATTGTGACGGCTGGATACCAGCAACATACCAACCTGAAAACCCAAGGACAGTGCAGCAACGGATTCACTGACCTCTACACCGGTAACGCTTGCAGGGATGATGATATCGCCACCAATCGCTTTGACACCAGCGCCCAGACTGTATTGACCTGTGCCGGTTTGCCGAAAACCTCGTGCCATTAGAGTGGCATGGGCGAGTCGATCGTCCTGCTCGCTAATAAACCCACCCACAGCGAGCTCAGAGCCACCACCTTGTATAAACTGGTACGGGTTAAGCAGAACGGCAACATTAGCTGTTTCATTGCTTAGCGCAATGTCCACACCGCCCGCATTAACGCCAGTACACCCCAACAAAAGGCACAACCCGGCGAGCATTTTTTTCATCTCAGACCCCAAAACGACAACCAACTTTCCTTAAGGTTGAGTCTAGACGGGTTTTTGGGCAGCGCAAGGCAGCTTTACAGATCGACATGTGTTTTTTCGTCCGTCAAAGCGCCACAGCCTATCTGCATAAGTCACTGCGATTTAACCAGCGCGGCCACGCGGTTTTCCAGCCGAGATACCGACACTTTCTCCCGTGTTCCGAGCTCCTGAGCAAATAGTGACACACGCAATTCCTCAAAGGCCCAGCGTAAGTCCTCGTACTGCTCAGCATAGGCTGGAGCCTCTTCGCGTACCGCTGGCAAAGCTTTGAACGCTTCCCAAACAGGCATAAGCTCTGAGCGACGCCGTCGGTCTTTGTCTGGTGCCTGATCAATAGAATCGAGGCGGCGGCTCATTGCCTGAAAATACAAGGGGACACGGCGCAGTCGATCAAGACCTGTAGAAGTAATAAAACCTGGAAATAATAGCCGTGCTATCTGATCACGGATATCACCCATTGCCTCCACCCAACTTAGCGACACTGAGCCCTCCATGCGTTTTGCCACGGCACGGTGTTGCTCAAAGACCTGGCTAACCACCTCACACAGGTCCCCTGCCGTTGGCACCAGAGCCTTTCGATCAGCCTCTAGCCTTGCATAAAAAGCATCCCGAGTACGCGGCCACGTTGCACCGCTGATAAACGCATGATCAAGGCTCGCTTCGATAAGGTCGTCTATCAACACCTGTTTGTTACCAAACGGTGCAAAACGCAGCGTTAACACATCAATACCTGGCAAACGCCGCTGCAAGTATTTAATTTCTTCCTTTAGTACTTGCCGGTACAAGCCGCGCAGGCCAACAGGCATTGCCTGCGCTGCTGCACCGCTGCTGGCAAAGAGTTTTACGCTAACAACACTTTTTTCGGCATGAAGCGCTGGAAAGCCCTGCATGGTTATCCCGTTTTTTTCAATATCAACCGATTCCGGCAGATCACCAAAATTCCAGTCAGTTACCTCGTCGCGTTCGATACTCGTATCACTGAACTGCAGTAAGGTTTCTTCCACCTGGTCAAGAAATTGTTTTTGCAAGCGAGCAAGATCACGCCCCGTTGCCAAAGTGTTGCCGTTTTGGTCAATGACCTGAAAACGCATATTCAAATGCGCTGCCAGGTTGCTGGTATCCCATTCACTGTGAGGTACTTCTATCGAAGTTAGACGCTGTAACTGTTTTGATAATGCAGGCTTAAGCGGTGAATCACTTAGCTGTTTTGCTTCAAGCACTTGCCGCGCATAATCAGGTGCGGGAACAAAATTTCGCCGTAAGCTCTTGGGCAGCGCCTTGATCATCACAGTGATTTTTTCTTCAATGAGGCCAGGTACCAGCCAATCGCAGCGATCTACAGACACACGATTAATTAATTCAACAGGTACCACAAGCGTCACACCGTCATCTTCCTCTCCCGGTGCAAAATGGTATTTAAGCGGCAGCACCATCGAAGCCATTTCAATTTGATCGGGGTAATCGTG
>CAYSZH010000020.1:0-46490 GCA_964435305.1 uncultured Granulosicoccaceae bacterium | reverse complement strand
GTAATACACACGTGATGCGGCAGCAAACCCGTATGAACGATTGCCTAAATAGATTTTATTAACGTACAGCTCAAGAATTTCATCTTTTTCAAGCTCAGACTCAATCTTGAACGATAAAAATATCTCGTTAATTTTTCTTGAGTAGGTTTTTTCATTACTCAAAAAGAAATTTCGTGCCACCTGCATGGTGATGGTACTGCCACCGGGTCCTTTTTCGCCTGTTTTAACCAGGTAGTAGAACGCTCGCAGTAAGCCCTGGTAGTCCACGCCCGGGTGTTTATAAAAACGCGCATCCTCTGAGGCAATGATGGCGTTTTTCAGGTTTTGAGGAACGGCCGAAATAAGCACTGGATCGCGCCGTTTTTCACCGTATTCAGCGATGAGCTGCCCATCAGAGGTGTAAACACGGAGCGGCATTTGCAGTTGCACATCACGCAGTGCCTGTACATCTGGCAGTTCCGGCTTGATCTTTACATACAACAAGCCAACACCGATCACGCACAAAATTCCGCAAACAATGCCTGTTATGGCAAGCCATTTGAATACAGATAGCCAAACACCACGCTTTTTGCGCTTGCGGCTTTTGCTGCTGCGCACGTGGGACGGTCTATCGCGATGAGGATTTATTGCTGGTTGAGGCATACAAGCCATTGAAATCGTTGTTTAACGACGAATTATATCAATTGCTAGGCTCAAGACAGTAAAACTTCATCGCGGTTTGCGAACTGGAAATATACGCCAGATTTCTGGCAGGTAGCTGTTTTAAACGGTTACCAGGCTTTTTCGATTACTAGATGGAGGAATTTCGTTCAAACCGATTGATCTTGCGAACCAAAACCGCAAGGCCAATAACCTAAGGAAGTTCACGGTTTGGGCGCTAAACATGACATGGCACTCAAAATATCATCACGAAATTCCGGACTGATCGGCCTAGATATAACGGCTACATCAGTAAAGCTTCTCGAATTGAAGCCGACGAAAAAAGGCTTCAAGGCTATCAGCTACACCGTAGAACCACTGCCTGCGAACGCCGTTAACGAGAAAAATCTCCAGGATGTCGAAGCCGTTGGCGATGCGATACGTCGCGCTGTCAAACGCTCGGGCACCCGCACCAAAGCATCTGCAGTCGCCGTACCCAGCGCAATGGTTATCACCAAAGTCATTCAGATGCCCGACGATTTAAAACCGCATGAGATGGAAGCACAGATTCAGCTCGAAGCGGATCAATACATTCCCTACGCGCTCGAAGAGGTCAACCTGGATTTCCATGTGATTGGCCCTGCTGAAGATGCACTGGGCATGGTTGATGTGCTGCTGGCAGCATCCAGAAGTGAGAACGTTGAAGATCGCACAGCAGCCGCAGAGATCGGTGGCTTGAATGTCAAAATCGTTGATGTTGAACCGTACACAATGGAAGGCGCTTTTCAACTCATCAAACATCAGATTCCAAACGAAGGCCTTGATCAGACCGTTGCCATTCTCGACGTTGGCGCGAGCATGACAAGCCTTTGTGTTTTGCGTGATCAAAATCTTATCTACACACGTGAACAACCCTTCGGTGGTAAGCAACTAACAGAAGAAATTATGCGACGTTACGGTTTGTCTTATGAAGACGCTGGTCGTGTAAAACGTATCGGTGGACTGCCTGATAACTACGAACCCGAAGTACTGGCGCCGTTTAGAGATTTGATGGTGCAACAAGCCAATCGCTTCTTGCAGTTCTTTTTCTCAGCAGACAAAAACGACTATGTCGATCAGATAGTTCTGGCTGGCGGTTGTACCGGCATCCCGGGTGTTGCCGAATTGATTGAAGAACGAATCGGTACACCAACCGTAATTGCAGATCCGTTTGGCGATATGGCCATCAGTTCTGATATTCCAGCTCAACGACTCAAAGATGACGGACCCGCGATGATGATCGCTTGCGGTCTTGCCATGCGAGGTGCCGAATAATGACCAAGATTAACCTGCTTCCCTGGCGCGAGACGTATCGCAAAGAGAAGAACACAGAGTTTTACGTTGTGGCAGCGATGTTTGCATTGCTTGCGGCAGGTATTGGATTTGGCGGTTACAAATATGCTGAAGACAAAGTGCTGTTTCAGGAAAAACGCAACGCCAGACTCAACACAGAAATTAATAATCTGCAAAGTGAACTTGCTGAAATACGCGAGCTGGAAGAAACCAAAAACAACCTGCTTGCCAGAATGGAAATTATTCAGCAGCTTCAGGGCTTGCGGCCACAGATTGTTCATACCTTCCACGAAGTCGCCACAAGACTTCCCGATGGCGTTTACCTCACTAGCATGCGCCAATCGGGCGTTAAAAGCCTGGAGCTTGAAGGCCGTGCCGAATCCAATGCACGTGTATCAGCATTGATGCGCCGCATGGACCGAAGTGATTATTTTAGTAACCCCACGCTTGACGTTATTCAAGCCGATAAATCGGAAGGCATCAGCACATTTAAACTCAGTGTTGAACAGCTCGTTCCGAATGCAGAAAAGGAGTCAGAAGATGGCGCTTAGTAATGCGTTTAACGATATGAAGTCGATCGATGGTGAAGACTTCAAGCGCCTGGGCACCTCACCCATTCTGCTTCGCATATTACTGATTTTTCTGTTATGCGCTGCCTGCATCGGTGCAATCACCTGGTTTATGACCATTCCCAAGCTGGACAACTTTGAAGTGGTTAAGGCAAAGGAATCGGAACTTCGCCAGAAATTTGACCGTGAGCAATCAAAAGCGGCAAACAGAACAGCCTACATTGAACAACTTGAAGAAATGAAGAAAACCTTCAATGTGATGTTACGTCAATTGCCGAACAAAACCGACATCGAAAGCTTGCTCGTTGATTTGTCCCAAACCAGCGTGGCATCTGGCCTCGAAGTTCAGTACTTCAAGCCAGAGAATGAAATTCCAAAAGAATTCTATGCTGAATATCCAATCAAGATCAGTGTGACTGGTCAGTACCATCAGTTCGGTCAGTTCATTAGCGGTCTGGCGGCACTGCCGCGAATCGTCACACTGAACAATATTGATATTTCTGAAATTCGGGTTGCTCGACAAGAACCGGGACAGCAACCGACCGCAGCCAGCAAATTAAAAATGGATCTAGTCGCGACAACCTACCGATACCTGGAGGAGGAATAGTAATGCAACAGTTGAAACCTCTGGCCTTGCTAGGTATGAGCGTCATGCTTACCGCGTGTGGTGGCGACATGTCAGATTTGGAACGTTTTATTGACGAAACCAAAGTACGGCATATTGGCAAAGTCGACCCTTTGCCAGAATTCCCTCCGTACCAAACATTTAATTACGACGCAACAAGTGCACGAGACCCATTTCGACCACAAACCGATATCGGTACAGCACCTATTGCAGAAGTGGAATATTCCGGTCCACGGCCAGAAGCATCACGGCGTAAAGAGGCATTGGAAGGCTATCCAATCGATTCTTTAAAAATGGTCGGCTTATTGCAGCAGAAATCTCAAACATGGGGGCTAGTCCGAGACCCAGACGGAACAATACATCGTGTGCAGCCAGGGAACTATGCTGGCACCAACCACGGAAAAATAGTCAGTGTTAAAGAAACCAAGATTGATATTGTCGAGCTCGTTCCTGATGGTCTCAGTGGGTGGGTCAACCGCGAGGCACAACTCGCAATGTCCGAAGAATAGTTTTAGACGGAGAATACCGGTGAATAAGCAACTTAGGAACTCAGCGCGAAGCAATACGCGACGCATCGCAGCAAAGTTTGCTCGCGCCACTGGCGTTGCCGCTCTGGCTGCAATGTCTTTCGCGACCCAACATGCTCTGGCAGCGTCCAATGCCCTTTTGGACATTAGCCACAACACACTGGCTGGAAACAAACAACAGCTTGCATTGACCTTAAGTGGTCCGGCAACTGATCCTTCAGCCTTTACAATTGATAACCCCGCGCGTATCGCCTTGGACTTGCCTGATACCAGCAACCAACTCGAAGAGCGCAGTATGCGAGTAAGCGCAGGCTTACTGCAAAACGTTACAACAGTGGAAGCTGGCGGACGGACTCGAGTGGTTATCAACCTTGCATCGATGACGCCGTACACAACATCTGTTCGTGGTAATCAGTTGTTTGTGACACTGGATTCAGATGCCGCTGGCAGCAGCTTGAATTCAAATACATCTATCCTCGCGGCAGCGCAGGAAGAAGAAGTCAAGGCAACCTTTGAAGATAAGGGCCATACGATTAACTCGATTGATTTTCGTCGCGGGCCACTTGGCGAAGGTCGTATATTATTCGATCTCTCCAGCGCTGGCGTTATTACTGACATGCGTGAGGAAGGCGGCCGTGTGATTGTTGAATTCCCGGATACACAACTTGCTGGCAAGCTTCAAAAACGTTTGGACGTTATGGATTTTGGTACACCAATTCAATATATCGATTCTATTTCGAACAAACGCGGCACCAGAGTTATTATCCAGCCCGCGACACAAGAATTTGAACAGTTGGCTTATCAGTCAGACAATATGTTTACTGTCGAACTTAAGCCAATGAGCCAGGAAGACATTGAGCAAAATCGTAAAGCTAAATTTGGTTATGTTGGCGAAAAGCTCTCTCTGAACTTCCAGGACATTGAAGTGCGATCGGTGCTGCAGCTGCTAGCTGACTTTACAGATCTGAATATCGTTGTCAGTGATTCCGTTCAGGGCAAGCTGACCCTTCGACTCAAGAACACACCTTGGGATCAGGCGCTCGATATCATTCTTCAAACCAAAGCACTGGGTAAGCGTCAGGCCGGAAATGTCATCATGATTGCACCAGCAGAAGAAATCGCTACTCGTGAACGTATCGAATTAGAAGGCCTGAAGCAAAAGACTGAACTTGCGCCATTACGCACAGAGTTTTTCCAGGCAAACTATGCCAAGGCATCAGAGCTTGCCACCCTGCTTCGAACAAGCACTGGAGAAACCACTGGTGGATTGCTTTCAGATCGTGGCTCAGTCACGGTTGATGATCGCACTAATACACTTTTGATCAGCGACACCGCCGATATCCTGGCTGAAATACGTGCACTGGTACATCGGTTGGATGTTCCTATCCGACAAGTGCTAATCGAATCTCGTATTGTTATTGCATCAGATGACTTCAACAAAGACATCGGTGTTAGATGGGGGCTTAACCGCAACACAGCTGGTGTTGCAACAGATGGTGGCGTAGGTGCCACATCAGATGGCTTCCTGCTCTCTGGTAACGACAGTGGTATCTCCTCACTATTAGCGGGTACGACACCTGATGCAGGTCGCTTTAACGTTAACCTGCCAAGTAGTAACGCATTTGGATCATTGGCCGTAGCACTTGCAAAACTGCCGTTTGGCACGCTGCTTGAGCTTGAATTATCGGCGATGCAGGCTGAAGGCACAGGCGAAGTTATTTCCAGCCCTCGTGTTATCACAGCTAATCAGCATGAAGCGCACATAGAACAAGGTGTGGAAATTCCTTATCTTGAAGCCTCGTCCAGTGGTGCTACATCGGTTTCATTCCGAAAAGCGGTATTGGGCTTGACAGTAACACCTCAGATCACACCTGATGATCGCATTGTGATGGATCTTAAGATCAACAAAGATACTGTGGGTCAGATTTTCAGTGCCGGTAACATCAATGTGCCGAGTATTGACACCCGCGAAGTGCAAACTCAGGTACTGGTAGACAATGGCGAGACAGTGGTATTAGGTGGTGTATACGAGCAAACCCTGCTCGACCAAACAGACATGGTGCCATTCTTTGGAAGCCTGCCTTTAATTGGTCGCCTCTTCCAACACAATACTAAACGGGATGAGAAGTCAGAACTGCTGGTGTTTGTTACACCAAAAATCATCAAAGAAAACGTATCACTGAGCTACTAACGGCTAGCTACTGACGGCTAGCGCGCTAAGTGATCGACTAAGAACTGCTTGGACTACCAGGTGGTAGCATAAGGGGCTTTCGTTGTGAGACGAAGGCCCTTTTTTTATTCACGATTACACCTGCCATGACATAAAAGAACAGCTTTGCTCAAGCCTCTTCGGTATAGTGCGTAAAAACACTTTGACAGACAGCGGCATGGCCAGCATCTACCTTATCGGACCCATGGGTTCCGGCAAAACCACCGTTGGGCGGGCACTTGCCGGCAAATTAGACTACCCATTTTTTGACAGCGATCGCGAGATAGAGGCGCGCTGTGGTGTCGATATACCCACCATATTTGACTATGAAGGCGAAATCGGATTTCGTGATCGCGAAGCGCGCATGATAGACGAGCTCACGCTGCGCAATAACATTGTTCTGGCAACCGGCGGCGGCGCCATATTGCGTGAAGAAAATCGGCAGTGCTTAAGCGGGCGCGGCCATGTTGTATTACTCTCGGTTGAAATCAAAGAACAACTTAGACGGGTTGGATTTGATAGCAGACGCCCTCTTCTGCACACCGAAGACCCAGAGGCTCGTTTACGATCGCTTATGGAAGAGCGCGCGCCGATCTACAAGTCACTTGCTGATGTAGAAATTTCCACTGATTCAAAGCGCATGCAACACGTGGTCTCCAAAATAGTTCGCCACCTGAGTGGCAATGGCATTATCGAAAAGAAACCATCAACATAAACCACTTGACTGGCACAGTTTGTAATTTGTCCTATGGAAACAGTACACATCGATCTCGGCGCTCGCAGTTATCCCATATTTATTGGTACTGACTTGCTATCTGACAATACGTTTTTGAATCAACACGTCGTTGGCAAAGTTCTGGTGGTGACCAATGACACCATTGCGCCTTTGTATCTAGACAAAGTGTTAAAAGCACTGGGTAACACCCCTTGCGCCCATGTCGTACTTCCCGATGGTGAAGCTTACAAACAACTGGACACACTCGATGCGGTTTTTGAAAAACTGCTGGAAGAAGGTTTTGATCGAGGCTGCACCCTGATCGCACTTGGTGGTGGTGTGGTGGGTGACATGACAGGGTTCGCAGCGGCAAGCTATCAGCGTGGTGTTAATTTTATTCAGATACCCACTACCCTGCTGGCCCAGGTGGATTCCTCGGTTGGAGGAAAAACAGCGGTAAACCACCGACTTGGAAAAAACATGATCGGTGCGTTTCATCAACCAGCGGCCGTTATCGCCGACATGAGCTTACTTGCAAGCCTGGAAGAGCGCGAACTCAAAGCGGGCATCGCCGAAGTCATCAAGTACGGTTTCATTGTCGATCATGACTTTTTCAATTGGCTGGAAGAGAACATGGTCCGCCTGCTGGCACGCGAACCTGCGGCAATAGCGTTTGCGGTAAAACGCTCCTGCGAAATAAAAGCCGACATAGTGGCTGCAGATGAATATGAACGAGGGCGACGTGCCCTGCTCAATTTTGGCCATACCTTTGGCCACGCCATTGAAGCCGCTACTGGGTACGGAAAATGGTTGCATGGCGAGGCGATTGCGGCCGGGATGGCAATGGCGCTTGACATGTCTGTGCGAAGCGAATTCATTAGCGATAGCACCCGACTACGTGGTACGGCTCTGTTGCAGGCGGCAGGCTTACCCATCACGCCACCTGAATCCATGAGCAAAGAGCACTTTCTGCAATACATGATGCGCGATAAAAAGATAACCGATGGGCAACTACGACTGATCTTGCTGAACGCGATTGGGGATGCGTTTGTATCGGACAACTTTGAAGTACAAAAACTGCACGATACGCTCGAGCTATTTTCCTCGCGCACAAATCCGACATAAAATCCGGCTAATTGTGAATCTCGATTAGATTAAATCTGGTTATATCAAGCAATGCCTTGAATATAGTAATATCAGGTGTCTTACTAAACACGTGCCTGACCATGTCGAGTTACGACGAAACCGATCATCACAACCATGGGCTGCTGTCTGATGCCGCCATGGCGTCATTACAGCTCGGTGAACAACCTTTCGCAGCTGAGCTTGCGGAAGGCTCTGAATGGTTCGTGGATGACACCGCTCAGGCACAGCTCGAAGACATCAAACATGCGCTTATTTCGGGCGACGATCTTCTGCTGATACTGGGCCCCGAAGGTGCGGGAAAATCAACATTACTGGCGCAACTTGGCGCAAACAGCGGCCAGCGTATCCAGTGTTTTTCAGTGCGTGGCAGCGAACGTTTTAGTACCTATAACCTGTTTGCCGGCATGCTCGAGGCGTTCCAAAAACCCGCCCCGGATGATTTGAAGCTGCTTCTGGACGACTTGATCCCAAGTCTGCAAGGCATGATGAGCTCCAATACACTGGGCGCTGTCGTACTTGATGATGCTCACCACATTCCAGAGGCTGAGCTCACCAAACTACTCAGTGGCATGTTGTACATCAACAGTAGCGACGAAACCGTATTGCGCGTTTGTCTTGCAGCGCCCACCGAGTTCGAGGAGCGCATTCCAGAGCTGTTGCCAGAAGGTGCCGATCTACCCTACTCCAGCCTCGCGATGGAAGCTTTTGACAAAGTTCGCAGCAAACAGTACATCGAGCATCGGCTGAGTCAGGCAGGCGCGTACGATGCGCAGCCGTTTACCGATCGAGAAATCGCCCAGATCAATCAAGACGCCGGTGGCCGCCCCGGTGCTTTACACCGGCTGGCGGCGGGTAACCTGAACACGAAACACCCGGGCCATGTAGCCGATCTTCCGCCAGAACTGCAATCAAGCCAGAAAAAACGTGGCGCGCTTGCGGCCATACCGGGTAGCAAACTGCTGCTGGGTGCACTGGCACTTTGCATGATTTTGGCAGGCTTGTTCTTTTTTAAGCCTAAGCCTGAAAACACCGTAGCGGATACGCGCTATACGGTGCAGGAAACACGCAAAATTACACCAGATGAGGCGCAGCCTGAAGATAGTACGGCGGCCGGGTCTAATGTGGTGAGTTCAGATGCGCAGACGGCTAATACTGAAAACGCTGAAGCCGAAACAGCCGCGACCAATAACACGACCGATGCAACCGCCGCCGCCGCGGCCAAAATTGAAGCCGCAAAAGCGAAAGCAGAAGCCGATCGAATCGCTGAAGAGTCTGCGGCGGCGGCGCAACAAGCCGCCGACGAAAAGGCCGCTGAAGAATTAGCCGCTAAAAAAGCCGCTGAAGAAGCGGAAGCTGCAAAACTAGCGGCAGAGAAAGCAGAAGCCGAAGCAGAGGCCAAAATTGCAGCAGCCGCTAAGGCACAGGAAGAAGCCAAGATTGCCGCCGAAGCCAAAGCGGCAGAAGACGCTGCGGCAGCTGCAAAAGCAGAGGCGGATGCAGCCGCGGCCGCCAGAGCGGCAGAGCTTGGCAATCTTGAATCACCCAACTGGGTGCTGGTGCAGGACCCCAAGCTGTTCACTGTGCAAATGAGCGCATCCACTGACCGCGAATCGGTGGAGAATTTTCTGGCGAGAAACCAGCTTGATGCACCCAACTCCATATTTTCGTTTACTCGCAATGGCAGAACCTGGTTTGCACTTGTGCATGGCCTTTTTGGCAGCATAGAAGAAGCTCGCTCCGAAATAGAAAAAATGCCAGCATCGGCACAAAGTAATCAACCCTGGATTCGCGGGGTCGGCCGTATTCAAAACGCGCTCAAAGAGCAGAACTAGCGCACACATCAAGACCACTGGCAGCGCTGCGGCACAACAGCCGGGCGTGTGTGGCACATGTCAGTTTGCGGAGCTGTGGAGTTTGATCCAAGTAGATCGAAATCACCCGAAATATTTTTAAGCTATTGAAATAATTACAGTTAATTTCCTCTCTTTGACTTCGATATACAACCAATACTAATCATTGGTTATGCCGTATAAGTGTTTACCTGGTCGTTGGCGTTTATAGCAGGGCTTATCACCGCTATAATAGCCGGCCCCGCGCGCGCGACTGGCCCTGGACCAGGTCGCCTAAACACTAACTACGGCCGAAGCTTATGACGTACCTGGACAATCTTGCTCAAACCGGACTGTATCAACCGGAATTCGAACACGATAACTGTGGCTTCGGGCTGATTGCACAGATGGACGGACGTGCCAGTCACTGGCTTGTGCAAACCGCGATTACAGCACTTGGGCGAATGACCCACCGTGGCGCGATCGGCGCGGATGGAAAAACCGGCGATGGATGTGGTTTATTGCTGCGTAAACCCACGCCCTTTTTGCGCAGTAAGGCGGCCGAAGCCGGTTTAAAAGTCGATGGCGAATTTGCGACTGGCATTGTATTCATGAGCCACGACGAAGCCATTGCCAATACAGTACAACAACGCATCGAAACCGAATGCAGCGCACGCGGTCTGCATTTTAATGGCTGGCGCGAGGTGCCCATCAACCTCGATGCCTGCGGTGAGCAGGCGAGAGCATCTGTGCCGCGCATCATGCAACTGTTTGTCAGTGCAACAGATGAAATGGACACCGCCGAATTCAACCGTCATCTGTTTGTGGCCAGGCGCCGATCCGAACTGGCACTCGATGCAATCGACCCTGAATTTTATGTCTGCTCTTTAAGCTGCGATGTCATCTTGTACAAAGGGCTTGTTATGCCCGAGTACCTGAGCACACTCTTTCCTGACTTAGAAGACGAATCACTAGAGTCATCTATCGCCGTATTTCATCAGCGCTTTTCAACTAACACATTACCGCAGTGGCGACTTGCGCAACCGTTTCGATATCTTGCGCACAACGGTGAAATCAACACGATTCAAGGTAACCGTAACTGGTCAAATGCACGCGCTCCAAAACTGCGATCTGATGTGCTGCCCGAATTATCAGAGCTTGTGCCTTTGGTAAGCCAAAGCGGTTCTGATTCAATGTCTCTGGATAATATGCTTGAGGTGCTGCTTTCCGGTGGTATCGATATATTCCGCGCCATGCGCATGCTCATTCCACCAGCATGGCAGAACACCTGGGAATTAGATTCGGAACTACGTGCCTTTCTCGAATATAACTCTATGCACATGGAACCCTGGGACGGACCCGCTGGTATCGTGTTGTCCGATGGCCGTTACGCGGGATGTGTACTTGATCGCAACGGCCTTAGACCTGCCCGCTATATCATCACCAAAGATCGACACATCACGCTTGCTTCAGAGGTGGGTGTGTACGATTACTCATCCAGCGAAGTCACTACAAAAGGTCGCGTTAAGCCGGGTGAAATGCTTGCGGTGGATACACAGTCTGGACGGCTACTACAGTCACAGGATATCAGTGACATTCTCAAGCATCAGCAGCCGTATTCCAAATGGCTACAAAAAAATTCACGGCATTTACGTTCACGCTTACGCGACATACCGCAATCCGTTGCACCTATGTCAGATGAGCAACTGGCCGTTTTTGAAAAAATGTTCAATGTCACATTTGAAGAACGTGATCAGATAATACGTGTGCTGGCTGAAGGTGGGCAGGAAGCCGTTGGTTCGATGGGTGATGACACACCGTTCCCTGTTATGTCAGAACATGTAAGACCGTTATTTGATAATTTTAGGCAGCAGTTTGCACAGGTGACCAATCCACCTATTGACCCGTTGCGTGAAACCATCGTGATGTCTTTAGAAACCTGCTTTGGACGCGAAAAAAATCTTTTTCGCGAAACCATGCATCACGCTAACCGACTGCTGGTGCGTTCTCCAGTTTTATCACGTGAAAAATTCGACACATTGGTGGCCATGAATGATGAGCCTGGCTATGAAAACGCGCAACTCTCCTTACAATATAACCCTGAAAGCAGCACACTGGAGCAAGCGATACAGGATCTGACAGAACACGCCATTGATATGGTTCAGAATGAGCATCGAGCCATTTTGATTTTATCCGATCGCGATCTTGCCGCCGGGCAGCTACCCATCCATGCATTGCTGGCAACCGGTGCGGTGCACCATGCGCTGATCAAAGCCGGTTGTCGTTGCGATGCCAACATCGTGTTAGAAACCGGTACTGCCCGTGATTCGCATCATATTGCGGTCTTGGTTGGCTACGGTGCTACAGCGATCTATCCCTACCTGGCCTACGAAACCATTAAAGGGCTATGCCGCACAGGCGAACTTGCATCAGGCGATATTCCACAATTCGAACAGAATTATCGCAAGGGTATCAACAAAGGTTTGATGAAAATTCTTTCGAAGATGGGGATTTCAACGATCGCAAGTTATAGAGGTGCGCAGTTGTTCGAAATCGTTGGGCTTGGAAGCAATGTGGTCGATACCTGCTTTACCGGCACAACCAGCCGTATCGAAGGCATGGACTTTAGCGATCTGGAATTTGATCAGAGCGTATTGGCCACAGCCGCTTACGATCCACAGGTCGAGGTTAGCCAGGGTGGTTTATTGAAGTACATCCACGGTGGTGAATACCATGCTTATAACCCGGATGTGGTCAATCAGTTACAAGCGGCGGTAACCAGCGGAGAGTACGACGACTATACGATTTACGCTAACAGTGTGGATCAGCGACGACCGGCTATGCTGCGCGACCTGATGTCACTGAAACTTGCTGACCAGCCATTAGCGCTGGACGAGGTTGAACCTGCTGAAATTATTCTTAAGCGTTTCGACTCGGCCGGTATGTCATTGGGCGCATTGTCTCCAGAAGCTCACGAGACACTCGCCGAAGCGATGAATCGGCTCGGTGGTCGCTCCAATTCAGGTGAAGGCGGTGAAGATCTATCCCGCTACGGCACACTCAAGATGTCCAAGATCAAACAAGTGGCATCGGGCCGATTTGGCGTAACGCCAAACTATCTTGTGAATGCAGAAGTGCTGCAGATCAAAATTGCCCAAGGAGCCAAGCCTGGAGAAGGTGGTCAGTTGCCTGGGCATAAAGTAAACGAGATGATTGCCAAGCTGCGTCACAGCTCACCAGGGGTTGCGCTGATATCACCCCCACCGCATCACGACATTTACTCTATTGAAGATCTTGCTCAACTTATATTTGATCTTAAGCAGGTGAATCCGGAAGCCTTAATCTCTGTGAAGCTGGTTGCAGAAGCTGGCGTCGGCACCATTGCCGCAGGTGTTGCTAAAGCCTATGCCGATCTGATCACGATTTCCGGCTACGACGGTGGCACAGGCGCATCCCCTCTTACTAGTGTGAAGTACGCAGGCTCTCCTTGGGAGCTGGGATTATCTGAAACCCATCAAGTGCTAAGAGCGAACGACTTACGTAGCAAAGTGCGCGTTCAGGCCGATGGCGGTCTTAAAACAGGGCTGGATGTGATTAAAGCGGCCGCGATGGGCGCTGAAAGTTTTGGCTTTGGCACAGGCCCTATGATAGCCATGGGCTGTAAATACCTGCGCATTTGTCATTTGAACAACTGCGCAACCGGTGTTGCAACACAGCACAATGTTTTGCGCATGCGCCACTTCAATGGTGATGTCGAAAAAGTCATGAACTACATGCGCTTCATTGCAGAAGATGTTCGGCATCATATGGCGGCGATGGGTGTTAGGTCACTAAGTGAACTGATCGGTCGTACCGATTTTATCGCACTTAGTGAAGGCGCAACTGATCGACAGAAAAAGATTGATCTCTCACCACTACTCAGTACAGGTGAGGTGCCAGAAGATGCGCCACGCTATTGCATGGTCGAGCGCAACACCCCGCACGATCAAGGCCTACTGGCTGAGCAAATGGTATCGGAAACAAAAAGTGCCATAACAAAGAAGTCCGGTGGCGATTTCCATTATCAAGTGAAAAATGTCAATCGTTCCATCGGTGCGCGACTCTCCGGTGAAATTGCCAAGCTGCACGGTGACAATGGCATGGATGACAACGACATTAACATTTACTGCAGTGGCACAGCGGGTCAGTCTTTTGGTGTCTGGAATGCAAAAGGCTTAAACCTGTATCTAGACGGCGACGCCAACGACTATGCTGGCAAGGGCATGGCAGGCGGTAGAATTGTAGTGAGGCCGCCAGCCGATGCTCGTTACTCCGGCCGCGAATCGACCATCGTGGGCAATACCTGTCTGTATGGTGCGACCGGGGGCGAATTTTTTGCAGCCGGGCTGGCCGGTGAGCGTTTTGCTGTGCGTAACAGTGGCGCAATTGCCGTGGTCGAGGGGCTTGGTGATCATGGCTGCGAGTACATGACAGGGGGTTGCGTGGTCGCGCTGGGTAAAACCGGTGTTAATTTCGGTGCGGGTATGACAGGTGGTTTAGCCTTTGTATTCGATCAACACAACGTATTTGTTGATCGCTATAACCACGAGCTCATCGATATACACCGATTGCATTCGGAGTCCATGGAGCGCTATCGCGATTATCTGTTGTCATTGATCGAACAACATGCGGCCTATACAGGCAGTGTCCATGCGCAGGAAATGATCGATGACTACTACAGCTTGGCTGCACGCTTTTGGTTGGTGAAGCCAAAAGCATCTGAGCTCTCAGAGCTATTGTCCACACTTAACCGAGCGGCGTAGCCAATCTGTTAGCAGGTTGCTACAGCACTACCGGGGACACTCCCGGTAGTGCTATATTCAAGCCATGGCAGGGCCCATCCCACAACACTTCATTGACGATTTACTCAGCCGCATCGATATCGTCGATGTGATCAACCCCCGCGTCACGCTTAAAAAAAGTGGTAGTAACTACAAAGCCTGTTGTCCTTTTCACGGCGAAAAAACACCTTCATTCACAGTCAGCCAGACCAAACAGTTTTATCACTGCTTTGGCTGCAGTGAAAATGGTAATGCCATCGGTTTTTTGATGGCCTATGACAATATGCATTTTGTCGATGCAGTAGAGACGCTGGCCGAGAGTATCGGACTGGAAGTTCCGCGCGATGAACAGGCTGCAAAGGTGCATAACGATAGCCGCCCTCTTTATGCATTAATGGATCAAGTCGCCTTATTTTATCAAGCTGAGTTACGTAAAACACCCGAGGCAATTGACTACCTGAAAGAGCGTGGGCTGGATGGCGAAACAGCCAAGCGATTTGGAATTGGCTTCGCGCCTGATGGTTGGGATGCATTGCTACAAGCTTTCCCCGGCAAAGAAGATGCGCTACTGAAAACCGGGATGCTCACGCGCGGTGATAAGGGCAATGCTTATCAACGTTTTCGAAACCGCGTGATGTTTCCGATAAGAGATCGACGCGGTCGCGCCATTGGCTTTGGTGGGCGGGTGTTATCAAACGATGAACCCAAGTATTTAAATTCACCCGAAACACCGCTGTTTCATAAAGGCAGTGAGCTGTATGGTTTGTTTGAAGCCCGAAAAGCAGCGCAAGATGAAAACAGTGCCATTGTGGTTGAAGGGTATATGGATGTTGTGGCCCTGGCCCAGCATGGTATTCATCATTCTGTGGCAACGCTTGGTACGGCCGCTAATCAGCAGCATAGTGAAATGCTCTTCCGTGTCGTACCCAACATCATATTTTGTTTTGATGGTGATCGCGCTGGCCGAGACGCTGCCTGGCGCGCACTGGTTAATACACTGCCCTGTTTAGAAGACGGCCGCGACGCTCACTTTTTATTTTTACCCGATGGCGAAGACCCGGATTCAATAGTGACAGCACAAGGGCAAGCCGGGTTCCAAGACTTGCTTAGCCTGCGGCAGTCGATTATTGATTTTATGTACCAGCATTTATCTAGCAACCTAGCCATGAGTGAAATCGGTGGTAAAGCCAAGCTTGCTGAAAAAGCTCGGCCATTGCTTAAAACCATACCCAACGGTGTGTATAAGCAGCTTGCTACTCGACGGCTTGAAACCTTAATTGGATTGCCGATGGGCAGTGACAGCGCGGGCCATGGCAGTGCGGCGCCCGCTCATGGTCAATCATATAATTCAGCAAATCGCGGTAATCATAATCAGGGGTTAACCTCCATGAGCCGTGCGGTCATGCTGGTATTACAGCAGCCCAGCGTGGTGAACAGTATCCCACACGAGCAGTATCAATTTGACAGGCAAATTAAAGGTGCTGATGTGTTACTCACACTAATAGCTCACTGCCAGCAAGACCATGGCATAAACACAGCGCGTTTGCTGGAACGTTTTAGGGATGACCCCAATCATGCCTTTTTAAATAAGCTTGCAATAAAATCGTACCTGCCGGACAACAGCGAACTTGATGAAGCCACCGCTGAATCCGAATTTGCACACAGCATTGAGCAACTCAATAAACGCAGCCAGCAAACCGATGCCGAAAAAGTCTCAGCCGCTGCGCGTACAGGATTATTGTCCATAAAAAAGAAATCCTGAACACAGATGAAACGCCGCGCCAGAACCATACGTTGCTACACCACGGAAAATCTAGTCGCGGGCGACGTAATTGATCTTGATAAACGCAGCGCTCATCACCTAACAACGGTGCTTCGCGCCAAAACAAACGATTCGATCGTGTTATTTAATGGTGATGGATTTAATTACCCTGCAAGGCTTGCAGAGCTTGGAAAAAAAGCGAAAGCATTAATCCAAAGTGCCCAGCCAAATCACTGCGAATCGAAGGTCCACATTACTCTGCTGCAGTGCATATCAACCGGTGATCGAATGGACAGCAGTGTGCAAAAATCAACTGAATTGGGTGTCAATAGCATTGTCCCGCTGTATTCTCGTCATGCCATTGCGCCGCTCGATGATGCCCGGGCACGAAAAAAGACCCAGCACTGGCTCAATATCGCCATTAGCGCCAGCGAGCAAAGTGGCCGTAGTGTTGTACCGGACATCGCGGCGCCGCAATCACTGGCGCATTATTTTGAACAACGGCCTGACGTTGACCCTTCTACATCACAGCTGGTTATGACGCCGCTTACGGGAGATCACAACCGGCAGAATGATGCTACTCAATTTATTTTATTGGTCGGGCCTGAATCCGGCCTTGATGATGACGAGGTGGCGCTTGCTGTGCAAAATGGATTCGGTTGCTGGCAACTAGGGCCACGTGTGTTACGTACCGAAACGGCAGCCCCTGCTGCAATATCGGTATTGCAGTCCCGCTTTGGCGACTTCAGCCAGTAACGCTTCTTAAGTGGTAATGGCGCAGCACTCGGCAAAGCATGCTATACCTGAATGCATGCAAACTAACTCTTTTTATCGCACGGCTCTTTGCAGCACACTAAGCTTACTGCTGGGCGCTCTGTTAACGGCCTGTGCAGCTGTGCCGCTAAGCAAACCAATAGCCCCTACGGTAAGCGTGGCGGCGGTAAAGCCACTTAATTTTAGTCTTACCAGTCAGAAACTTGCCTTTACCTTACGAGTCAACAATCCCAATAGTTTTGACTTGCCAATGGAATCGTTAACCTTCAGCGCTAACCTTGGTGGTGAGCACCTGGCTCAGGGCAGCAGTGTTAATAAAGTGACCATACCGGCCAAAGGTGAAGCCATGCTAAATGTCACGGTTGAAGCCGGCCTAAGCAAAATCATTAACAAGCTCGACGCCATTCTGAAACAACAGGCAACCGAGCTTGACTACGATGTTACTGGTGTTGTGAAACTTGCCAATTGGCCGGCTAATATCCCGTTTAATGTAGAAGGTGAGCTGGAAGACCCACTCAGCAACATACAGCAGTAATTGCTAATCCTGACAATCACAATACTTTCATGATGGCTTCAGCCGTACTCACCTCAAGCTTGCCAGGCTGCTCCTGGGCGAGGTGAGTGACAACACCGTCTTCAACTACCATGGCAAACCGATCTGAACGAATGCCCAAACCGCGTGCGGTTAAGTCAAGCGTCAAGCCCAGTGCGGTTGCGTAGTCGGCGCTCCCATCGGCCAACATCGTCAAGTGCTCAGCGTTTTGGCTGCTTGCCCAGGCGCCAACCACAAACACATCATTAACAGTCATGCACGCAACGGTATCAACACCTTTTGCCTTAATGTCATCTACCGCAACAACGTAACCAGGCAGGTGCGCTTCGCTGCAAGTGGGTGTAAACGCACCCGGGACGGCAAATAACACCACCTTCTTGCCTTTAAAGAGCTCGTCTGTCGTGATTTCGCCTGGTCCATCTGCGCCCATCACAGTAAATTTTCCAGAAGGTACGTTATCGCCAGTTTTAATAGTCATATTCTGTTTATACGCCTTGAGTTGATCGATTTGACTTAACATAGTCGATTGTGACGTGAGATGCGATCGATGTAAATGGCGACTTTGACTGGGTATACACCCGATGCCAGCGACAAGGCTTTGCAAGAGCTGCTTGCGCCAGGCACAAGGGTATTTTGCTTAACCGGAGCAGGGGTCAGCACAGCGTCCGGATTAGGTGACTATCGAGATAAGCAAGGGCAATGGAAAAGGACACAACCGATAACCGGGCAAACGTTTCGCAACGATGCAACGGCGCGCAAACGGTACTGGGCGCGCAGTGCGATCGGATGGCCGGCTTTTAGTGGGGCCAGACCAGGTCTTGCACATAAAGCATTGCGCTCACTCGCACAGCAAGAACGTATTACCTCTCTGGTCACGCAAAACGTGGATGAGTTACACCAGCAGGCAGGACATCAAAAAGTGATTGATCTGCACGGTGTTTTATCGACCGTGAGCTGTCTTGACTGTGGCCATCGAGAACAACGCAATACCTTTCAGACAGAATTGCTGGCAGCAAATCTCTGGCTCAGCGATTTAAGTAAAGATGCCTCTGTGGCAATGGCACCTGATGGTGATGCTGATGTTGAATCCGCACAAATACGCTCCATGATCATTCCCGGCTGTCCGGCCTGCGATGGCATGATGAAACCGGATGTTGTTTTCTTTGGTGAAAATGTGCCAAGAGCGCGAGTGGAAGACGCCATGGAGCAACTGCGTCAGTGTGATGTGTTGTTGGTGGCAGGCTCGTCGCTGATGGTATTTTCAGGTTTTCGTTTTTGTCGCGATGCGCATCAACGCTCGCAGCCGGTTGTTATTATTAACGATGGTTTAACACGGGCTGATGAACTGGCCGTACTAAAAGTTAGCGGTGATTGTGGGCAACGGCTGAGGGTTTTAGCCGACAGAAATAGTGAATCCAGGACGACTAGCTAGTCCCGAATAACCTTACCACCTGCGGCTAGTACCAGTTTATGCAAGGCTTCAGAAATCAATGCCAGTTGTTCACCATCGCTGCCACGCCCTACCAACGTCACCTGCGGCGCGCCTTCAAATTTACCTGGATAACTGCCAAGATCAATGTCAGGAAAGGCTTGCTGTAACTCACGCAGCGGTCCTGCCAACACGCCCTCACCTAAGTTACACCGCACCGATACACTATCGATAACGTCACCTTGCGCCAGCTGCGGTAAGACAATATCAAGCATGGCTTGCATGATTCTGGGCACGCCGGCCATGACGAATACATTCTCCACCTGAAAACCGGGTGCGACCGACACGGAATTCTCAATCAATTTTGCACCGTAGGGTATTCGCGCCATGCGCATGCGATCTTCATTGGGTTCGATGTTGCGCGATTTCCAATAGTCGAGCAGGAGACGTTTCGCTTCGGGGTGGATATCGATCCCGATATTGAGTGCGGCGGCAATGCAATCAGCGGTAATGTCGTCATGGGTTGGTCCGATTCCACCCGTGGTAAACACATAGTCATTTTGTTTACGCAAGGTGTTGATGGTGTCGATAATGACAGACTCTGTATCAGAAATGACGCGCGCTTCAGTGACTTTGATGCCGCGTTTAGCCAGAGCTGTTGCCATATGGGCAAGGTTAAGATCTTGAGTACGACCGCTTAGAATTTCATTGCCGATTAAAACAATGGCTGCTGTGGGTGTCATGGTGCACGCTAACGTGTTAAACCATGAATGCTATCACTGGGACAGGGTTACTGTGGGCTCGAAATGCTTAACTCTGAACTGAATTGGCGCATTCGTACTCATAATCACGTTCAGGCAAATTAGATGAGAACCACAAAAAGCGCCCCATAATTGAGCGCATAAATGAGCCCTTGGCACCCAAGGAACCATCCAGATCGTTTTCAGTCACCTGCATGGTGACACCGGAATCGCTGACATGCGCACTGGCAAGCAAACGTCCGTCAATGTATCGAATAGCGTCATCTTCACCCGACTCGGCACTGAAATTCCCTGACATCACAATCACCTCGGGAGCAACGGCCGTGATCCCAAGACAATTTTGCATATGCACCCACTGCTGTTCAATGTAGTCAGCGGATACCCAATCGTTCTGAGAATCGGATGTGAGCGTGACCTGCAAACCCGTGTTCGCCTGGGTTTGCGCTGGCTGGTCAGCTTGCGGCTGTTGTAGAAGATCAGATTCCTGATTAACAGTATTAGTTACTGCGTCAGAACCACCTTCAGCGCAAGCAACAAGCAAAGTGCTCGTCAACAACAGTAAAAGCACGGTTCGGATGTTGGAATAGCTTTTAAGTTGTTTTTGCATTTGCTTGGCCTCACTCTCAACAAAACGACCGCGGTTTATCTAAAACTCATGCCTTCGAGTTCTGGATTGAGGGGGTTGAGCCGCGTGCCCTGTAACCTCCTCTGGATCTTATTCATAGCGGACTATTCGAGAAGAACTGAGCCGCGAAGTGTGACGGCAAACGCAAAAAGATGGGAATCGAGCGATTGGATGGCGGGTATGTTAAGTGCGTCTTTTCTATTTACTGCAGTTTACATTTTAGCGCCCTGTCAACCGCCCTGGCGGCGGCCACCATGCCAAAGGTCGCTGTCACCATACTCACGGATCCATAGCCTTGATCACAGTCCAGGCTAGCACCTGGCACGCCGGGTTTGGCATAGGTTACGCCTCCCTCACCATTGGGGAAAACAGGCTGTTCAATCGAAAAGACACATTCAATTCCAAAGCGACGCTTAGGGTTTTTGGTAAATCCATATTCTGCTCGCAAGCGTGAACGTACTTTGGCTGCCAGCGCATCATTCCAGGTGCGCGACAAATCCGCCACCTGCACTGCCAGTGGGTCACGTCGACCACCCGCGCCGCCAGTGGTAATGATATTGATCTTGTTACGCCGGCAGTAATTAATCATCGCCGACTTGAATCGGATGTTATCGATTGCATCAATAACCACATCAAAATCGTGATCGAGCAGCCTGGAGAGGTTTTTCTCTGCAACAAAATCATCGACTGCCTGCACATCACAACGCGGATTGATTTGTTTGACGCGCGCGGCCATCAGCTCTACCTTGGACTGCTCCAGTGTGTCATCCAGGGCATGAATTTGCCGGTTGATGTTACCCACGCTGACATCGTCGTGATCTATCATGGTGATATGGCCAACGCCGGTGCGCGCCAGTGCCTCAACAGTCCATGAGCCAACACCGCCTATGCCTGCTACACATAACCGTAGATCGGGCAAAAAGTCCGCGCTTTGTTCACCATAGACTCGGGGCAGGGCCGCAAATCGACCGTCAGTTATCAATGCCATCTAAAACGCCTGAAAAATCGCCTGAAGAGTACCCGGCAAAAAAAGATGCTGACGTGGCGACGCACCTGCCCTGCTGGTTTGTTTACATTTTACGTTGCTCAGACCAATCTCTCTATACGGGCATCACAACCAACATGGAAAGACGCCTGAAAGAGCACAATTCGAGCGTACGTGGTGCCAGTTACACCCGCGGTCGAAGGCCAGTGACATTGGCGTATTGCCACCAGTGTGCTTGCCGCTCCACAGCTTCGCAGGACGAAGCCCGAATCAAGCGCTTACCACGTGCCGCCAAGGAACAACTTATTGCAAATTACGATCTGTGATTGAAACAGATATACACCCACAGCTAGTAGCAAAAAAGACCAATTCGCGTTAAAATGAGCAGTTGCTACTGATTGCAGTTAGCTCACACCCGGCGGTCGCCGGACTCCCCGGTTCAATGCAATCTGCCAGGCCAACCAGGCTGGCGTAGTAAGTCGCACAAAAAGCTGCATACACAGACCGTTGGCCGTTCGGAATTTTTTGAACAGGCGATTAGCTGCGGTCTTTAAACGACAGAGGCCCTATTAGTGAAAAAGATGTTTGTTGGTGGCTTGCCGCTGGAATCCACAGAAGAAACGGTATCCGAGATGTTCGCAGAGTTTGGCAAGGTGCGCTCGATCAAGCTCGCCGCCGATGTCTTCAGCGGTAAATGCAAAGGCTTTGGCTTTGTTGAAATGGAAGGCCATGAAGCGCGTGCCGCAATTGCCGGCCTGAATGGCAAAATTGTTGGAGATAAATCGCTGAAAGTGCAATTTGAAGAACCCCGCAAGGCACGCAAGGGCGGCCGACGCTAACACGACCAAAGGCTGTCTGAAACATCGAACCACAGGCAGCCAGCTTGTAAGCAAGCTAAATTTATACTAAGTATGCGTTGTCGCAAGTCAACAAACTCGCCGCCAACACCCTATACTTCTTAAAACACAACCAAACTGGGATCAGCCAACACTGATCCAAAGTCACCTAACTTTCAGGTAAGCCATGGACGAATCAACTGCGCAGGGCCGACTGACCAGTCGTTCAATACGCAGCTTTGTGATTCGAAATGGCCGATTGACCAAAGCTCAGGCGTCTGCGATGGAACGTCTGCTTCCCAGGTTTGGCGTCAATTTCAATCCAGATCAGCCGCTAGATTTTGTATCGTTGTTTGGTAATAGCAACCCGGTCTGGCTCGAAATCGGTTTTGGTAACGGCGATGCATTGCTGGATATGGCCTCAAGCCACCCGCAAGTTAATTTCGTTGGTGTTGAGGTGCACGAGCCCGGTGTAGGGCACGCGCTCATTGGCATTGAAAGCAATGGGTTAAGCAATGTCAGAATAATCCAACACGATGCGCTTGAGGTACTCGAAGCCATGGTTCCCAGAGAGTCACTAGATAGAGTACTGCTTTTTTTCCCTGATCCATGGAGAAAGAAACGGCATTTCAAGCGTCGCATTGTGCAGGATGAATTTCTATCCTTGGTCGCCTCGAGATTAACGCTCGCCGGGATCTTGCATTGCGCGACAGATTGGTCTGACTATGCTCAATGGATGCTTGAACATCTCGAAGCAAGCGAACAACTGAATAATACAGCGACCGATGGGAAATTTGTGCCACGGCCTGATTGGAGAGTTAAAACCCGGTTCGAACAACGTGGTGAGCGTTTAGGCCATCAAGTGTTCGATCTCGTTTACACCCGTTGCCAAGCCTAAGAAGGCCACGGCAGCACAGTCGGCCCCGAACATGCCTGCGTGTTCGGCCCGATGTCTGGAAATATGAATGATCGAATCCGTTTCACTCAGTTTGGAAATGATGCTGGTATTAGCCATACTGGCTTTAACGATTATTCTGTTCGCCTTTGAAGTACTGCGTGTCGATGTCGCCGCCATTTGCATCATGGTATTACTTGGACTGACCACGCTCATCCCCAGCATCAACCCTTTAATTGACCAGCAAGATTTATTCTCCGGTTTTTCAAGTAACGCTGTTATTTCGGTAATTGCGGTGATGATCATTGGTGCCGGGCTTGATAAAACCGGTGCCATGGGAAAGCTTGCGGCGCTCATACTTAAAAAAGGTGGCAAAACAGAAGCTCGCATCATCCCGCTGGTATCAGGCACTGTGGCGTTTATATCAAGCTTTATGCAAAACATTGGCGCTGCGGCTTTGTTCTTACCTGTGGTCAATCGCATATCAGCCAGAACCGACATTCCGATGTCGCGCCTGTTAATGCCGATGGGTTTTTGTGCCATTTTAGGTGGTACCGCCTCAATGATAGGGTCCAGCCCGCTCATCTTGCTTAACGACCTGATGCTGTCGTCGAACAAGACACTGCCAGCCGATCAGCAAATGGATACGTTTGGGCTGTTTGCGGTGACACCTATTGGTATTGCCCTCGTGATAACCGGCATTGTGTATTTTGTTATTGCCGGTAAATTCGTTTTGCCACAAATTGTAGTAAGCGATCAAAGCCGAACTTCTCGCGCATCCGAGTACTTTGAAAACCAGTATGGTATTAGTGGGGAACTGCTCGAAGCGCGAGTGAGCGATGACAGCCCAATGGTCGGTATGACCTTACGTCAGATCGAAGCAACTTACCCCAATGTACCGCACATACTCGCCTTGTACAGCGGCGACGTCGTCAAGATCCCGCCCGACCCTGAAGAGGTGGTTTGGGTAGGAACTCACCTCGGCTTGATTGGTGATCATGAAGCTGTCGAGACAACGTGCGAAGAATACCATTGGGAACTTCGCGGCGAGCCCGATCGATTTGCCGATGTACTTAATGCACAGCACAGCGGTATCGCAGAAATTGTAGTGCCACCCGGTTCAAGCCTGATTGGCGAACAAATAAAAAACATCAAGCCTCGGCGCAGCTTTGGTACCAACATACTGCAAATCTTTCGAACAGAACAAGTCATCAAACGAGATTTTGGTGAGCAGAACTTGCAAGCTGGCGATACGCTGGTGGTTCACGCAAGCTGGAAAGATCTGAACAAACTCTCGCGCAACCGTGACTTTGTTATGGCAACCGAAGTGAAGTATGAAGATTTGCGTTCAGACAAATTGCGCGAAGCCGGTATCTTTTTCGCTTTGGCATTATCGCTGTTTTTATTAACTGACAATTTGTCTGTATCGCTTATGACTGGCGCCATGGGGATGGTACTCTCCGGCGTTTTGACAATCGATGAAGCGTATGAAGCTGTCAGCTGGCAAACCGTGTTTTTGCTGGCAAGTCTGATCCCACTTGGCATCGCGGTGGATCAAACCGGCACAGCGGCCTGGATAGCCCAGGAGATCCTGGCGCTGGTCGGCGATGTACCCAACTGGGTACTGCAGGTTGTAATTGCTGGGTTGGCCACGTTTTTTACATTGGTGATGTCGAACATCGGAGCCACCGTTCTACTGGTGCCTTTGGCCGTTAATATTGCTGTTGCGGTGGGAGCAGACCCTGCTGTGTTCGCATTGACAGTGGCGATCTCGACATCCAACTCGTTTTTGATTCCAACGCATCAGGTGAATGCGCTCATAATGGGTCCAGGTGGTTATCAGGTGGCGGACTTTATGCGGGCCGGTGGCATCATGACCATATTATTTATGGTGGTGAGTTTGGTGATGCTGAATCTGGTGTTTTAGGTTAACCAGCCCAGCGGGTTACTTGCATCCACCCCGTCCATAAACGGCAAACGTCGATCAGCGTTGGTTATCTGGTAAACCAGTCCAATCCAGTTTCCCACTACAGCCTCACCACTGTCATGCCATATATTGTGTAAATGCGGTATAAGGTGCGGCTCTGGGAATGTGGGTAAGGCTGAATCCGTTTTTAGCGCGTGCTCAGCCATAGTTTGATACTCTTCCAATATCGCTGTGCAGAATTGATCAAAATAATACTTCGGCATGGGTGGGTAATTCTCAATACCACCGTTCAAGTACAAACCAATATCGCGTTTGTATTCTTTCATTAGGCTTATGCGATCGTATTCAGGGTGGCCCTGAAAATAAACGGTGCGAAAACCATCGGGGCTGACGGCGATTTGCACACCTGGCTCAGCACCTTCGGCTAATACATGCAAGCCATGCTCACGGAATTGCGCGGCGGTGATTTCGTTAAAGCGTGAGTGTGGTACGACGATGCGTGTATTAACATCATGTACCAGCGGATGATCCTGCTGCACTACATCGTGTTCGTACACGCCCCAGCGTTTTTGTTCAAGAGGCTTGCGGGCAATGCCGAATTCGCTTAGCAATACGGCGTGTGAGGCAAGGCAAGAGCACAAAGTCGAGGTGACGTTCTCGCGCGCCCAATTAAACACATCGGCTAATGGCTTCCAAAAAATCTCTTGTGATAGATCCGCTTCTTTTACGTTAGCACCAGTGATGATGAGCGCATCCAGGCCGTGCTCCTGAATGGACTCAAGTGGTTCGTAATAGCGTGCGATGTGTTCTGACGCTGCAGGGCCTCGTGGAATTTCATCCAGCGTAAACGGATGGATATAAAACTGTGATATCGGGTTGCTTGAACCTACAAGACGAAAAAACTGACGCTCAGTTGCAGCCAGAGCCGCATCTGGCATCATATTAAGCAAACCAACATGCAGGCCACGAATGTCCTGTGCTTTGGCACGCTCACGGGTAAGTACGTTATGCCCTTCATCGCGCAGGCGTTGATAGGTGGGTAATTCGTTAACTGCCACTAATGGCATGGTTTACGTCCTTAGCGCATCGCTAACAAGCTGTAAAAAATCATCAGCACTGGTGACCTGAAACGCATCTTTGGCCGAGATGGCATAGCCATATTCATCTGCTATGGCTTTATAGCGAGGGACACGCGCCTGAAACAATCGCGGAAAAACCCAACGCACATAATCATCAGGTTTTATTTGCGCGACAAATTCTAATGATCGCTCGCGCATGTAAACGGCCAAATGCTCATCGAGAAACGCTTCGCGGTAGTACAGTGGTTTAGGGTCTGCCGCGGCACGTTCTATGAGCATTTGTTCGTCTACTGCGTCTGCCTCAATATAGATGATGAGCGAATGCTCAGCCATAGCACTAATCACATCGTTATCATCAATTTCGCAAAAACTCCCGCTGGCATCATTGAGAAAGTGATCGTAACCGTAAACCGATTTTGCCTTTTCGATGAAAAACGGGACATCCATCATAGCTTGAATTTCAGCCTGCAAATGCAATTGCTGGCGTCGTTTAAATTCAGCTAATGGCAAACCGCCTAAGTCAGGGTTACCAAGCTTTCCTAAAAAAGTGGATAAGGGTTTGAGGTTATCAACGGTTATGTTGTTGGCTATGTATATAGAATCTGACAATAACAATTCGCGCAAAAATGGCACTTGCATGGCCTGCAGTTTTATATTGTCGAGGATGGCCTCATCGATATAGCGAGTTCCGATTCGGTAATCCACCGAATAGTGAAACCAGTTTGCACCGCGCAGGAAGTTAGCCAGCCGGGTTTTCCCAACGCCAGACATTCCAAGCAAGGTGACGCTTTTTCTGGGGTTATCCAGAAAAGCCTGTGCGGACAGTCGCATGTTTTAAAAACCGTATCAGTTTAAACAAGCCAAGCTTGTATTCGAATCAGGAAGCGCCAAAGGTATCGCAGGCCTGCGGATCACCTGTTTCCAGACCACGATAAAGCCATTGTTGTCTTTGCGCTGACGAGCCATGGGTAAAGGCATCAGGATGTGCGGTTCGTCCTGCACTTCGCATTAGTGCATCATCTCCAATTTTGGCAGCAGCGTTCATTCCCTCTTCGAGGTCGCCAGCTTCTAGTAGTTGCATATCTTTGTGCGCGTGATGTGCCCAAACGCCAGCATAGCAATCAGCCTGCAACTCGGTTAAAACTGATAGTTTGTTTGCCTGTACTTTTGGTAACTGTCGTTGCCGTCGCTGCACCGCCATGGAAACACCCAACAGGTTTTGAATGTGATGCCCTACTTCGTGGGCCAGTACATAGGCCTGCGCAAAGTCACCCGGCGCGCCCATTTTTTGTAGTTCTCGAAAAAATGCCAGGTCGATATAAACTTGATCGTCCCCCGGACAATAGAATGGGCCGGCCGCTGAACTTGTAAAACCACAGGCGGAATTCACACCACCATCAAACAAGACCAATATGGGTGGCCTGTATTGTGTGTTGGCTTGCTGGAATAATTTTCCCCAAACATCTTCGGTGGTGCCCAGAATGCTGGCGATAAAATCACCTGCTTCATCATCAGTGCGAATTTGTGTTTGCTGACCACCTGGAGACAACTGTGGCAAACCGGATGATGACCCACCTGAACCCGATAGCATCGATGAGAAATCCTGACCAAAAAACAAGCCCAGCAATAAAATGATAATACCGGCACCACCACCGATTTTCATACTGGAGCCACCGGCACCTGGCATACGCCGGCCTGGGCTTTGACCTCGGCGGTCTTCTACATTCTGGCTTCTACGGGCACGTTTCCAACGCATGACAAATTGCTCCGGTCAACTTCATTTCACGCTTATTCAGCGCACATCATTACACAAATGCATCATTACACACTGGACTGACAACCGTGCCAGCCACTAGTACTGTGCTACATTCTCTCACGATCCAGTCATTGGTTAGTACGCGAATAGTGATGTATGTCTGTTAATTCGGCGCCAATATTGATCGATAGCCACGTTCACACCAACGATGAACGTCTGCAAGCCGATCTGCAAGCCGTACTTGCTGGTGCTCGTGCGCAAAATATCGCCGCGCAGGTGATTCCGGCTACCAGCCGTGCAAGCTGGCCAGACATCAAAGCGCTGTGCAATGAACATGAAGACTTGCATGCCTGCTATGGTTTACATCCCGGTTTTTTCTCCGAACATCGCGATGAAGATATAAAAATGCTTCCGCTGTGGCTGGCCCGGGAATCTGCCGTTGCGGTGGGAGAATGCGGTCTGGATTACGCGGTGGCCGGGGCCGACAAGAGCCAGCAGCAGCACCTTTTTTCAGCCCAGCTGGCACTGGCCAGGGAGTTTGATTTGCCAATCGTCATTCACGCTGTGCGCGCCGTGGAAGATGTCATCCGAATGATAAGAGCGTCAGGACATTACCAGGGAATGGTACATAGCTATAGCGGGTCAAAACAGCAAGCACACCGGCTTATCGATCTTGGCTACCATTTAAGCTTTGGTGGTGCCATGACTTACCCGCGCGCCAAGCGGCTAAGAGAGTTAGTGCGTGAGCTACCCCTTGATGCATTACTTCTGGAAACTGACGCACCCGATCAACCAGCGCATGTGGTGGCTGGTTCGCGCAACGTGCCTGCCAATTTGAGTTACGTGTGGGAAACAATCAGTGAGATCAGACAAGAGGATGCCATCAGCATTGCTCAGGCAACGACTCACAATGCACAGCGCTTGTTTAAACTTCCGGTAATGACACCGGCTTGAAAAACCATTAGTACGGAAATCGATCTGCTTGGGTTATTGCTGGCATTTGCGATTCTATCCATTGCTGAGTTTCCTGCATAACCTCTTCTGCGCTTTTACCTTCGGTTTTTATCAATGGCCCGAAAATAACGGTAATTTCACCTGGCCACTTTATGTATCCCAGGCGCGGCCAGAACTCCCCTGCATTTAATGCTACTGGCAGTACATCAACGCCTGTTTGAGTCGCAACCGATGCTCCACCGATACGATAAGCAGGCTGGGCACCTACCGGCATGCGCGTACCCTCAGGAAAAACAATCACGCTAATACCCGCAGCAAAACGCTCTTTGGATTGCTGCACCATTTGAGAAATAGCTGAGCGACCGGATTTGCGATCAATCAAGATAAAATGCAAAGCCATTAGCGACCAACCAAAAATGGGTATGACACGCAATGAACGTTTTGCGACATACACCGACTTGGTTTTTAAAGCGCTGGGTATAAAGTAGGTTTCCCAGGTGGATTGGTGCTTCGCCATAACAAGACAAGCGTGATCCGGTATGTTTTCGGAACCTTTCACAACCCAGGTAACACCGCATGTATAGCGCAAACAAAGCAAATTAACTTTAAGCCACACTTGACTCATTCTGGCGCATAAATCGTACGACACCAACCTGCCGAGCAGCACGGGTATTGCCATCACTAACGTGTTTAAAATAGAACAAATCCAAAACAAGGTACTGCGCACAATCAGAAGTGGCTTGTTGTAGTGTGTTTTAGTCATCGTCTTTTGGAGTCAATAAAGCGTCCACATAAGCTGCCAGGTTTTCATAGGCCGGGATATGTTCCAGCCCTTTGTTCGACTTAAGCGTTTGCAGCCCTTTGCCTGTTTTAACTAATACAGGCTCTGCCGCGGCCGCCATGGCCGCCTGAATATCGCGTAAGGAATCGCCTACCACAGCGACGGTATTGAGTTCCACTCCCAGCCTATCACTCAAGGTATACAGCATACCCGGCGCTGGTTTTCGGCATTCACACTCTTCAGATTCGCTATGGGGACAAAACACCACCGTGTCGATTCGACCACCAGCCTGCACCACCTGCTCAAGCATTTTTTGATTGATTTGATGCAGCGTATCGAGGCTGAGCAAGCCTCTTGCAATACCGGATTGATTGGTTGCTACAGCCACCTGGTATCCGGACTGACAAAGCCGTGCGATGGCGTCCAGGCTGCCCGGTATTGGCTGCCACTCATTAGGAGAGGTGACAGGACCTTCCAAGTCCTCGTTTATTACACCATCTCTGTCTAGCACAATGAGCTTCAATTAAGTCTCCGTTGGCTGTAGCCGCGATAATTCCGCTGTACAAGAACATAAAGCGTTGAGCTCTGTTAACAGGGCAAGCCGGTTTTGGCGCGTGGGAATGTCGTCGGTTAGTACCATCACATCATCAAAAAACGTATCCACTGATTCGCGCATACCGGCTGTTGTTTCCATTGCTTGCTGGTAATCACGTTGTGACAACTTTGCTTCTATTTGCGGCTTTAGCTTTTGCAATGTATCAAACAGGGCTTTTTCAGCAGGCTCTGCCAGCAGCGCTTCATCCACTTTTGCAGGCAGTGCTTCTTTTGCCTTTTTAAGCATATTGCCACAACGCTTACTGGCGGCAGAAAGTGAAACGGCTGCATCACTTCTACGAAACGCCTTTATCGCTTCAAGCCTTGCGTTTATGTCCAGTGGGTTGCTTAAGGATTTGGCTAATACCGCATCGATAACATCGGCGCTATAGCCCTGATCAAGCGCATAACCACGTAAGCGTTCCAGTACGTAATCGATCAGAGTTTGTACGTTAAGATCGGCCGGTAAGCGGTCGCCGTACGTGCTAATGGATTGTGTTAGTAGTGCGTTAAGATTAATGTCTCGTTTGTTTTCGATAATGATGCGCACAATGCCTAAGGCCGCACGGCGTAGTCCGAAAGGATCTTTTGCGCCCGTTGGCTTTAAGCCCAAACCATAAATACCCACCAGGGTGTCGGTTTTATCGGCCAATGACAGCACTTGTGATACGCCACCCTGGGGTAATGCCCCGCCCGATTGCTTTGGAAAATAATGTGCTTCCATTGCCTCGCTAACAGCCTCACTATGACCATCACGCGCCGCATAATAGCGGCCGGCGATGCCTTGCATTTTGGCTAGCTCGCGCACAATCTCGGTGTTTAAATCGCACTTGCATAAATTGGCTGCCAACTCGCATTCTGCAACCGATTCGCCTAGCGTACTAGCCAACCAGCCGCTTAAGGTGACGAGCCTGCGCACCTTGTCACCCACACTGCCAAGCTTCTCCTGAAATAACAGTTTATCAAGCTCAGGCTGTATTTCTGCCAGCGTGCGTTTCTTGTCTTGCTCCCAAAAGAACATGGTGTCGGTAAATCGTGGACGTATCACACGCTCGTTTCCATCCACAACAGTCGCTTCGTTATTGGATTCGATATTAGCGATTGTAATAAACGCCGGGAGAAGATCACCGCTACTGTCCAGCAAGGCAAAGTAACGCTGGTTTTCCTGCATGGTTTGTATCAAGGCTTCTTTGGGAATTTCCAGAAAGCGTTCTTCAAATTGACCGGCCACGGCTACAGGCCACTCGACCAGGGCGGCGACTTCATTCAATAACGCTTCATCTGCCACTGGCTGTGCTGAATGTTTAAGTGCCAAGGCATCAACCTGGTTTTGGATCAGCGATTTTCGTTCTTCAAAATCGGCCAACACCTTGTGCGCTTTTAATGTGCTGGCGTATTCGCTTGCAGCCGTTATTGTTATCGCTTCTGGTGAGTGGAATCGGTGCCCATGAGTCTGATTGCCAGCACTTAATCCTAAAATTTCCAACGGCAGCACCTGGCTGCCATGCAACGCTACAAACCATACTACCGGGCGTAAAAACTCATGAGGGAAATCAGACCAGCGCATGCGCTTTGGCATCGGCATGGTTTTAATCGCATTACTTAACCCATCCGCTAGGATCGCATCGAGCGTTGCACCGGGTTTGTTTTGGCGTACGACGACCCACTCACCTTTTGGTGTGTCGACATAGGTGATGTCATCTACAGTGGCGCCACCAGATTTTAAAAACCCCGCCAGTGCTTTACTGGGTTCGCCCTTATCGCCAAATGCAGCGGCCTTCGACGGGCCACGTTTTTCCACCATCTGATCGGCTTGACGTTCGCCAACGTCTTGCCAAGTGGCGGCGATGCGCCTTGGTGTGGCGTATACCGCTGGCTGCGCAGTAGATAAGCCTGCATCGTGCAAGGCTTTAGTCAAAACGGAAGCCAGATGGTCAGCCATTGGCTGAACAGAAGCGGCGGGCAGGTCCTCACAGCCTAATTCGATCAACAAGTCAGACATGTTCTGGCTCCTGTTGATCGTTTGCAGCTGTTGCGCTGTTCAATAAGGGGAAGCCCAGGGCTTCTCGCCGTGCAAGGTACGTTTCAGCCACCAAACGAGATAAGGTACGAACACGAAGAATAAAACGCTGGCGCTCAGTGACCGATAAAGCATGTCGCGCATCAAGTAAATTAAATGAGTGTGAGCCGCGTAACACCTGCTCATAGGCCGGTAAGGGTAATTCGAGCTCGCACAGCCGCTGACATTCTCGTTCGCACACATCAAACGCATTAAACAAGGCATCCGTATCGGCGTGCTCAAAGTTATACGCCGACTGTTCAACTTCGTTTTGATGGAACACATCACCGTAGGTGACGACACCGGCGGCGGTATGCCCCCACACAAGGTCGTAAACGCTTTCTTTTTTCTGAATATACATGGCCAGACGCTCAATGCCGTATGCAAGCTCGCCCAAAACAGGTTTGCAAGCCAGACCACCACATTGCTGGAAGTAAGTATACTGCGTGACTTCCATGCCATTAAGCCACACCTCCCAGCCCAAACCCCAGGCACCAAGCGTGGGAGATTCCCAGTTATCTTCAACAAAGCGAATATCGTGTTCAAGAAGATCAAAACCCAATGCTTCAAGCGATCCCAAATACAAATTTTGCATATCAGGTGGTGATGGTTTCATTGCCACTTGAAACTGGTAATAGTGTTGCAGTCGATTTGGGTTCTCGCCGTAGCGGCCATCGGTTGGTCTTCGCGACGCTTGCGTGTGACAGGCATTCCACGGCTCAGGGCCAATGCTTCTTAAGAAAGTAGAACCGTGGAACGTGCCAGCTCCCATTTCCATATCGTACGATTGCTGAACAATACAGCCCTGTTCTGACCAGTATTGTTGCAACAGTGAAATCATACCTTGAAAGGTTTGAACGTCGTGTTGCTGTGCCGCAGCCACTTAATTATCTCCAGATACACAAATCATTATTGGATACACCAGTTTACTGGACAGTTGGCGACAAATGGGCTTTCAGTGACATAACAACCGATCAGTGATGGCATAGAAGCAGCGGATCTTTTTACCCCCGAAATTGCCACAACACCTGTTCATGCTACCCAGCAAGGTTCAAGTTCCGTTAAACTAGCTGTTTTAGAAAATTCGCCGCACCATTACTGCGCACGATTTAATTGCAACGCACTATTGTGGTGCAATTAAATCATCGGCCATTGCGGTAAGCTACTGATTTATATATATTTTATGAGCATGCTTGGCTTGGTATAAGTTCTGCTCATTCTTGCTTTAGAGCGGGCTTACAAATGGCGCCGTCTAAAATAATCAACTACAGAGGAAAGCAAACTATGTCCGCTAGTGACGTATTAAAGACCATGAAAGACAACGACGTGAAATTCGTCGATTTCCGATTTACTGATCCGCGCGGCAAAGAAATGCACTTCTCCATGCCAGCCAGTCAGGTTGATGAGGATACCTTTGAAGCTGGCAACATGTTCGACGGCTCATCCATCAACGGTTGGAAAGGCATTAATGCTTCTGACATGATCATGATGCCGGTAACCGAAACAGCGGTTATGGACCCATTCACGGAAGAAAGCACACTTAACATCCGCTGCACAATCGTAGAGCCTGACACCATGGAAGGCTACGAGCGCGATCCACGCACTGTCGCTATGCGTGCCGAAGCCTACCTGCAATCCACAGGCATTGCCGATACTGCCTACTTTGGTCCAGAGCCAGAATTTTTCGTATTCGATGATGTTCGCTGGAACACCGATATGAAGGGTATGGGATACCAGGTCGATTCTGAAGAAGCTGCCTGGAACACGGGCAAGAAATACGATGGTGGTAACACGGGCCATCGTCCTGGCGTTAAAGGTGGTTACTTTCCAGTATCGCCTGTTGATTCATTAAACGATTTGCGTGCCACCATGTGCTTGGTACTGGAGCAAATGGGTGTTGAGCCAGAAGTACATCACCACGAAGTGGGCACATCTGGTCAGTGTGAAATTGGCACTAAGTTCGACACGCTTGTGACTCGCGCTGATGGTGTTCAAACGCTTAAATATGTGGTTCAAAACGTTGCGCACCAATATGGACGTACCGCCACATTCATGCCTAAGCCAATTGTTGGTGATAACGGTAGCGGCATGCACGTTCACCAGTCTTTATTTAAAGGTGGCGAAAACATGTTTGCAGGCGACCAGTACGGTGGCTTGTCAGAAACCGCACTGTATTACATCGGCGGTGTCATCAAACACGCTCACGCGATCAACGCTTTTTCTAACGCCTCAACCAACAGCTACAAGCGTTTGGTTCCTGGCTTTGAAGCACCGGTAATGCTGGCATACTCTGCTCGTAACCGTTCAGCCTCGGTTCGTATTCCTTGGGTTTCAAGCCAGAAAGCACGTCGTATCGAAGTGCGTTTCCCTGATCCAACAGGCAACCCGTATTACACCTTCTCTGCCTTGATGATGGCAGGCCTTGACGGCATCCAGAACAAGATCCACCCTGGCGATGCTATGGACAAAGATCTGTACGATCTGCCTCCTGAAGAAGAAGCCACTATCCCTAAGGTTGCACACTCTCTTGATCAGGCATTGGCTGGTCTTGATGCTGACCGTGCGTTCTTAACCGCTGGCGGTGTGTTTACTGATGACTGTATCGATGCTTACATCGAACTGAAGATGGAAGAAGTGACTCGCCTGCGTATGTCTACGCACCCGGTTGAGTTTGATATGTACTATAGCCTGTAAAAGTAGTACAGCAATAAGTTGTGCCCAGAAAGCCCCGTTTTAGCGGGGCTTTTTATTGCAAATCGATAAGCTCAGGCCATTGTGGAGCAGATCCTGCATCTGTATCCAAATGCGCCTTAATCTATTCACTCAAGCAAAAAAACGGTCGGCAGCACAGATCACTGCTGTCGCTTGCTTGTGTGCCAATGTGCTGTTCTGGGCAAGCCCCAGCTTTTCTGCCGCAATCTATAAAACCGTGGACGCGGAAGGCAATGTTGTTTTCACTGACCAGCCGGTCAATGGCGCTGAACCGCAAAATTCAGCGGCCAGTCAGCAAGCCGAAAATGCGCAAGCCAAAGCCTTGAAGGAGGCCCAGGCGCTGGAGAGTTTACCGTTACAAAAACTGGGAAGCCAGCCAGACCCACGTACCAGAGGTGAGTCCAGTGATGATGATAATCTGGTGCAACAAGCACCGACTCCCATAGACCCACCTCCCCAAAACCAAGCACCCGAACCGCCAGAGCCCGGACCACCTGTCTTTCGCGTAGAAATCATCACCCCGTTGGACAACACCACTCTCTACAATCCGGTGCGCCCGGTATGGGTGGAACTGCAGTCCTACCCCACTCGGATGAAAAAATCTGGCCTGACAGCTCAACTATGGGTTAACGATACATTGATACGCGAAGGGCGCAGACCGATGTTGTCAATGCCAGCACCCGAACGTGGCAGCCATGTACTGCAAATCAGACTGGTAGATGAGGAAGGTCGCTTGCACTTGGCATCTGAAATCGTAAACTTGCACGTGAAACGGACCACTCCAAAAAATATCAACAAGGCAAGCCGCTAGCTTCTACTCGCGTAGCGCTTTTTGCAGCACTCATTACTTTTATTAGTTAGTTACCACCGCTTCCGCCCCGTTCGACGCCTTACAACACTCGCTTTTCGCTAACAGATCAACCACAGCGAACTTAGGCCTGTGCCGAGCCCGTATTATTGGCACTGCCTTACTAGAACGCCTTATTTAGACCAACCTTTGAATAACGAGCACGAATGAAGTTGCTCGCAATACTGCACCCCTATAGTGCAGTATTGAGCGGTGATGCACTATAATAGGGCAAACACGAATTCTAAAGACACGACCGCCTCTATCTTATCTCTTTGTTTTTAATCAACATTTATACAAAAAATCCGATCAATTTCGCTGGCATTCTCACGGTGCATTACTTGCAATTTCTATCATGACCATGACTCCCCAATCCGACACCATTGGCGAATTCGCCCTGCTCGACCATCTTTCCACGGCGGTACTGTTGCTTGATGCTCGATTGCGGGTGGTGTATCTCAACGCCGCTGCCGAGCAAATTCTGGGAGCTAGCAATACCCGCGTGGTCGGCAAGAAAATTATTCAGATACTCAACATGCCAGATACGTTAATGGTACGTATGCGCGACGCCTTGGAGCACGAGCAACCGTTCACAGATCGGCAAGTGAGTATTGAGCCATTGGGCAAGGACTCTATTCAAGTGGATTGCGCAATAACCCCGAGCCGCACGCAGCGCCAGCAAACTGGATTGCTGCTCGAACTCAATGCTATTGATCGCCCATTACGCATTGCAAGGGAAGAAGCCTTGCTGGCACAGCAGGAGCATGCGCGCTCATTACTGCGAGGGCTGGCGCATGAAGTCAAAAATCCCTTGGGTGGACTTCGCGGTGCTGCGCAATTGCTATCAAGGCAACTGCCTGACCCGGAGCTCCAGGATTATACGTCCATTATTATTCGCGAAGCCGATCGCCTGCGTGGCCTTATCGATCGCATGCTTGGCCCCAGCACCAAGCCCAAAAAAGAACCGGTCAATATTCATGAAGTACTCGAACATGTGCGCAAAATTTCTCGCGCAGGGGCTGCACAAAGTGTGGCGATCAATTTCGACTATGACCCGAGTATTCCCGAATTTTTTAGTGACCGTGACCGCCTGATTCAGGTGCTGTTAAACATATCAGGCAATGCAATCAACGCTGTGGGCGATGAAGGTGACATTACGTTTCGCTCGCGGGTGATCAGCAGCTTTACGATCGGTGGCGATCGCCACCCCCTGGTTGCAGGAATAGAAATTATCGACAACGGGCCGGGTGTGCCCGCTGCATTGCTCGACCAAATATTTTATCCCATGGTTTCCGGCACCAGCGAAGGTACTGGACTTGGGTTATCCATTGCCCAGTCGATTATGAATCAGCTGGGTGGACTAATTGAATGCCACAGTGAACCGGGCAATACCGTCTTCACTGTGTTGATCCCTCTGGAGATGATATGAGCTCAGAATACGTTTGGGTTATCGACGATGATCAGTCGATCCGCTGGGTGTTAGAAAAAGCACTCAAACAGGCAGACATGCAAGTCAGTACGTTTGAATCAGCTGATGAAGCGCTGGATTTAGTGCGCTCAAATGCACTGCCGCCGGATGTGGTCATCAGTGATATTCGCATGCCGGGTTCGGATGGTTTGTCCCTGTTAAAACAACTTAAAGCCCTGCATCCAGATTTGCCGATATTGATCATGACGGCTTATTCAGATTTAGACAGTACCGTGGCGGCGTTTGAAGAAGGCGCGTTCGAATACATTCCAAAACCGTTTGATGTCGATACCGTTATTGAACGTACGCAACGCGCCTGTGCCTTACATAAATCCAATTCGTCTTCCACGCGCAAAACACCAAGCACCAGCAATGAAAACAAGCAAGATGAATTGATCGGTGAAGCGCCAGCGATGCAAGAAGTCTTCAAGGCGATTGGCCGCTTGTCGAAATCGCGTATCACCGTGTTGATTAATGGCGAATCAGGTTCTGGAAAAGAGCTTATTGCACAGGCATTGCATCGCCATAGCCCACGTTCGGAAAAACCGTTTGTGGCATTGAATATGGCCGCGATTCCACATGATTTGATGGAATCGGAATTGTTCGGGCACGAAAAAGGCGCTTTTACAGGTGCTCAAGCCACACGGATTGGTCGTTTTGAACAGGCTGATGGCGGCACCTTATTTTTAGATGAAATAGGTGACATGCCTGCCACACTGCAAACACGATTATTACGTGTGTTGGCCGATGGGCAGTTCTACCGCGTTGGTGCGCACACAGCAATCAAAGTTGATGTACGCATCATTGCAGCAACGCATCAGGATCTTGAAGCGCTGGTCGAAGAGAAGCGTTTTCGCGAAGATCTTTTTCACAGACTTAATGTGATTCGTATCGAAGCACCGCCATTGCGTGAACGCCGTGAAGACATCCCTCTGCTGCTACAACATTTTCTAACACAGGCGGCAGAAGAAATTAATGAGCCGGCAAAAATCATGACGCGCGAATTTACTGATTATGTGTCATCGCTACCATGGCCAGGTAATGTAAGGCAATTACAAAACACGGCACATTGGCTAAGCGTTATGGCTAGCGGCACCGAACTGCGGGTAAACGATTTACCCAAGCACAATCAGGATATGCCAATTAAGGTAGAAACCGATTGGGAAACTGGATTCAGACAATGGGCTAATAAACAGCTGCACGATGGCGAGGTGGACTTACTATCGAAAGCAACACCGACATTTGAGCGCATCTTGATACAAGTGGCGTTAAATAAAACGCAGGATAGACGTCAGGAGGCCGCCCGGTTGCTGGGCTGGGGCCGTAATACGCTAACTCGCAAGATTAAGGAATTGGAGATGGATACTTGAGTTAAATGAAATAGCGGGCAGTTTATTCGCGTAAAACAGCAGCGCAGTTTGCATGTGCTGTCGCAACATCCCACTCGCCGTTGCGTGTGCATGCCGATTTAAAAGAACGGTGCACACGGAATCGCCCGGTTGATGGAGCACCATCATCGAGTTTGCGATCCAACTGAGACAGGATGTTGACTGGAATTTGGGCTCCTGTAAAAATTTCATGTGCCAAGCCTTCTACATCAGCGGCCTGTGCGGAGTAACTGATTTTGTAATAGCCATTAAACGGATTTGACGGGCACGTATTCTGCGCACATTCAACATCTGACGCGGTACCGGTGGCGCTGCGTTCGCCATCAAAATTACCGGTGATAAACCCAGCTAGTGCCAATTGCTGCCACACCGCTGCACGTTCTTGGCTATCATCAATACGCCCATTGCCATTACCTTGTAATGCGGCGCTATCAATTTGTGTTTGCGCATTGGAGAAGTCGCCAGGGATGGAGCGGTAACGCTCTTGGAAGGAATACCATGCTGCACGTATGCCTGACACATCGGATGAGATGGAGCGTACTCTGGCGCTATCGATTAGCGATTGGCCTTTAAAAACACCGCCGAGTATGAGCCCGATAATGACTAGCACAATTGCAATTTCGACCAGGGTGAAACCGCGCTGCGTAGATTGCAGAATGGATTTTTGCATAACTTGCGCCTCCAAATTCACGACAAATTGTAACGCGAGCGTGGTTGAATGCCTAATCCTGCGGGGCTAAAACGGTGCGCTGCGCGGCACACGCGGAAACGGGATGGCGTCGCGGATGTTTTCCATACCAGTCACATAGGTGACCAAGCGCTCAAAGCCCAGGCCAAAGCCGGCATGCGGCGTTGTGCCATAACGGCGTAAATCACGATACCAGCCAAGGTGTTCCGCCAGGTTTTGCTCATCTAGTCGAGCATCCAGATAATCAAGACGCTCTTCCCGTTGGCTTCCGCCAATAATTTCTCCAATACCCGGTGCCAGTACATCCATGGCGGCAACCGTTTTTTCATCATCGTTAAGGCGCATATAAAACGCCTTGATCTCTTTCGGGTAGTTCATGAGCACGATGGGTTTGCCAACGTGTTCTTCAGCCAGGAATCGCTCATGTTCCGATTGTAAATCCAGCCCCCAGTTAACCGGGTATTCAAATTTCTTATCTGATGCTTTTAAGATGTCGATAGCGGCCGTGTAATCCATACGCTCAAATTCTGCATCCACCACATGTGTAAGCCGCGTGACGGCCTCTTTGTCCACACGTTGTGCGAAGAACGCCATGTCGGACTCGCATTCATCCAAAACCGCACGAAACAGATACTTTAAAAAATCTTCGGCAAGGTCTGCATTGTCTGCCAAATCGGCAAAGGCCACCTCCGGCTCTACCATCCAGAATTCCGCCAGATGACGGCTGGTGTTGGAATTTTCCGCACGAAACGTTGGCCCAAAGGTATACACGCGTGTAAGCGCTTGCGCATACGCTTCGGCATTGAGTTGTCCGGACACGGTCAGAAAAGCTTCGCTGCCAAAAAAATCCTGATTAAAATCCACAGCACCCTTGTCGTCCAATGGCGTGTTGACAAGGTCTAGTGTGCTAACTCTAAAAAGCTCTCCCGCGCCTTCGCAATCGCTGGTGGTGATGAGCGGCGTATTCACCCAGTGAAACTGCCTTTCGTGATAATAGCGATGAATTGCGCTGGCAAGCGTTGAACGCACGCGGCTAATGGCACCGAAGGCGTTCGTGCGAGGGCGCAAATGCGCCACACTGCGTAAGTATTCGAAGGTATGGCGTTTTTTAGCGATGGGGTAGGTTTCAGGATCATCCACCCAGCCAACCACGTTGATGTGCTTAGCCTGTACTTCAACCGACTGGCCTTTACCTTGAGATTCAACCAGTGTGCCGCTGACTTCAACTGCACATCCAGCAGAGAGTTTTTGAACATCGCTTGCGTAGTTTTCGAGTGACTGATCAGCAATAACCTGCAGTGAATCAAAACAGGAACCATCGTAAATGGCCACAAACGACAAGCCTGCTTTCGAATCTCGACGGCTGCGAACCCAGCCTTTGAGCGTGACCTCGCGACCTAATTTTTGTTCTTTTATTATTGAGGAGATAAGTTGGTAAGTCATATTGGCAAGCGATTTCCAAATGAGTTTTGACGGCGTAATGACATATTACAAGGTTGCAGCGGCTGCAACAGTCTGATCACTGTTACCAGAAAGTTGCACACACAATTTCTCAAGTTCATCCCAGGCATCTCCCGGGGCGTGGCCTTTGGTAATTCTATCGAGCGTGGTGGCACTTGATAGCATACCCAACCAGCTGCTGGCTGTGTGCCGTGACATGGCTTGTTTAAGTGCCCCAACTCGCACTTGCCAAACCTGCGCACTTTTAAGCGCAGCATCTATTGCCATGCCCCGCTCGAATGCTTCAGCCGCTCTGGCGCCACTGCGTATTTCGGTTGCTAATGTCCATAACACCATCACAGGCGCGGCGGCCTCGCCACGTAAACCCTGCACAATTTTTATGGTGCGTACCGTTTCGCCCCGTAGAGCCGCTTGCACTAGGTCGGCCACAGAATAGCGTGCACTATCAGATACTGCAGCCAATACATCTTCAGCTTTTAATACACCTGCCGGATACAATAAGGCTAAGCGCTCCACTTCCTGATTGGCAGCCAGCATATTACCTTCAACACGCTCAGCGATCAGTTCGATGGCATCGTTCTCGGCCTGCAAACCATGTTCGCCCAGTTTTTGGTTCAGCCAGCGTTTGAGCTGCGCAGCTTCGATCGGCCATACGGCGATACTCACACCGGCTTTATCCGCTGCTTTAAACCAGGCGCTACTGCTTGCACCACGATCAAGTTTGCCGCAGGTAATTAATAACAGGACATCGTCGGCCGGACGAGCGCAGTATTGTTTTAGTACTTCTGCACCGGTTCGCCCGGGTTTGCCCGTTGGCATGCGCACTTCAATAAGCCGCCGTTCAGCGAACAATGACATGCTGTCAGCGGCTTCACGAAACAGTGCCCAATCTGAATCTTCAGTTGCAGAGAAAACCTGACGCTCAGCGAAACCTTGTTCTTTCGCATGTGCACGCAACTGATCTCCAATTTGCATAAGCTGATAAGGCTCATCACCGTACAGCAAGTAAATCGGGGCGGTCTGCTTTTGCAAATGGGCCGCTAGTTTGTCGGGATACAGTTTCACCTTACTCGCTATATTTTTTTAACCAGTAAACGAATGCCGCTCACCGCCACCACCTCGGCGTTATCACCCACGGCAATAGTGCCGGTTTCCCCTGCCGCCAGTTCGGCTTGCCAATCGGTTCCGGACCAAGTCACTACACCAGCTTGCGCGGCACTGATGGGTTCATCGACTTCCACTCGTTGCCCAATAGCATCATGATCTGGCATCGCGGAAGGTTTAATTTGCCAGCGACGAATCGGTGCAAATAGTACTGCGGTTATGGCAATGGATGCCACCACAAACACGGCTGTCGTTGAGGTATAGCTTGCCGTGTCAACAAGCCAGGCGTACCCAGCCGCAACCAGCGCACCCAGCCCGATAAACAACAACCAGAATGTAGTGAATTGAAATACCACGAGTTCGATACTGACCAGCCCAACACCCACAATGAGAAAAAGCCAGAATGGACTTAGGCTCATGATGAACTGTCCCTAAAAGGGCCTGGCGTGACGCTAGGGCCTGCGCCGGTGCTGCCAATGGTATCTTTAAGCCCATCAAATGCAGTGTAGGCTTTGGCAACCATACTGGCAACATCACTTCCATCACCTGGCAACAAGGCAATCGTGCCTTCGCGTGCCAGCTTTTCAAATGCAGAAACGTATTGCTCCGCTAGCTGCTGTGCAACCGCAGCACCACCACCTTCCGCGTTAATAGCCGCTGAAATTCTCGTAATCGCTTCGGCACGGGCTGTCGCTTCAATAGTAAGAGACTCAGCATTACCTTGTGCGCGCAGTATCTGTGCTGCGCGATCACCTTCAGCTTCATTGATCTGTGCTTGCTTATAACCTTCAGAGGTTGTGACATCCACTCGGCGTTGACGCTCCGCACCCATTTGTTTTTCCATCTCTTCAAGTATGGTGGCAGGAGGCGTAATATCTTTGACCTCGTAACGCAGTACTTTAGTGCCCCAGGCTTCAGATGCTTCATCAATCGCTTGAGTCACTTTGGCGTTGACGTTTTCGCGCGATTCGAACGTATCGTCAAGCGATAGCTTTCCGATTTCGGCACGCATACTGGTTTGCGCAAGTTGCGTAATTGCAAATTCAAGATTCTCAACACCGTATGATGCCGCACGCGGGTCCATTATTTTTAAATACAACACGCCATCGATGCCCAGTACAACGTTATCGCGGGTTATCGCATGTTGTGAGGCAACATCTATTGCATACTCTTTTAACGAGTGCCGATAGGCCACACGCTCGATCACCGGTATCGTAATATGAAAACCGGCAAGCAGCGTTCGATCGTACTTACCCAAACGTTCAACTATATACGCCTCGTTTTGCGGCACAATGCGAACAAACGAACGCAGGAATAAAAACAGCAGAATAACGCCACCAACCAGTAGCGCAAAACCCATTGATTCAAACATAGAAAAACCTCCAAAGAATTCAGTAAATTGTTCGATAAAAGCCGGCGCTTCGTCTTTATTATTGTGTTGACTACCCGACAACGCTCCTGTTAGGCCGCTGACAATGTCGCCAATAGTGCCAAACAGAGCTGGCAAAACGTCTTGAAGAAAAATCAGAAAAAATACAATCAGAATAAAATAGAAACCAATTGGCCTGCCTCGTTTGGGACGAGGCTTTGTTTCTATGTCGTCGATGTGTTTTGAAATTTTCCGTTCATCACGATCAGATGACGCACGCTCAGCGCGTGTGCCTCGCTTATTCATCCCAAACAAGTCTTTAATGACTTGGTCAAGATCCGGTGGTGTTCCTTTATCGGCCATGAATTAACGCTATGGACTAGGGTGATGGATTAGCCAAACGGGCTTAATCGTTGTTACTACCAGTATCTCACTTAAGCGCTCGCGTTGCAGCCTCGCTTAATGGATAGTTAAAACAAGGCTTAAAGCCGCAATTGACACAGGATCCTGCCCGCACTAAACCTATCGGGCGTTTATTTCAAGCAACTCGATAGTAAAAATCAGCGCGGCATGAGGTCTGATTTGAGGTGCAAACCCCTGATCGCCGTAGGCAAGGTTCGCTGGAATGTAGAGGCGATATTCGCTACCCACGGACATGAGTTGCAGGCCTTCAACCCAGCCGGCAATAAGCCCAGACAAGACAAATGTAGAGGGCTCGCCGCGTCTAAAGCTACTGTCGAACTCTTCACCATCGATAAGGGTGCCGGTGTAATTAATGGTAATGGTGTCAGTGGCCAGAGGTTTTTCACCTTCTGCTTCAACGAGAATCTCGTATTGAAGCCCGGTGGGTGTCGTGATAACAACACCCCTAAGCGCATTGTCAGCCAGGAATTCAGATTGCGCCGCAATGAAATCAGCTTCTTCCTGTGTCTCATCTGTTTGCGTGTTTCCGGAGCACGCCGCAAGCAACAAAATAATATAGAGACCGACATAGCGGGTTAGCGATTTGATCACGTTTATGACTTCAGCCTTTGGTCGATTCCAACGCGCACTTTAACATCTTTGATTTTTTTGCCTCGCAAAGACTTCTCAGCGAACTGTAAAACGGTGCACAGCGCTAACGCTTTCGTCCATAATACGGTTAATATCGATCGCACACACCATCCGCATGAACGACCCTTCGCAGACTCGGGCGAAAGCACACAGCAGCCCCGATCCATTCTTTGCATTAGCGCGCGCCATTTTGTTTCGGATGGAGCCTGAGCGTGCACACGATCTGGCACTTAAAACGGCCAGTCTCGGCCTTGCGAAAAAATGGATGTCACGCTACTACCAATCCGATGCAGCACAAACGCATTGCATGGAATTGTCGTTTAAAAATCGTGTTGGCTTGGCGGCTGGGCTAGATAAAAACGGCGACTACATTGAAGCGCTTGGCGCAATGGGCTTCGGACATATCGAAATTGGCACAATCACACCCAAACCTCAGCCGGGAAACCCGCAACCGCGGATGTTTCGACTCAAGAAACACAGCGCATTGATCAACCGCATGGGTTTTAACAATTTGGGAGTGGAGCACCTTGTAGAGCAAGCACAGCAAAGGCAATATCAGGGTGTGTTGGGCATCAATATCGGCAAAAACGCCAGTACCGCAATCGATAAAGCCAACGATGATTATCTGCACTGCCTTACACGGGTTTATCCGGTGGCAGACTACATAACGGTGAATGTTTCATCGCCCAATACACAGGGGCTGCGTGATCTGCAACACGGCCAGTTGTTACGTGAGCTGCTGGAGACACTAAAAAACGCCCAATCCAAACTCGCTAGTGAGCATGGCGCTTACAAACCCATATTGATCAAAATAGCACCAGATTTATCTGATCAGGAGCTACGCGATTTTGCCAGTGCTGCCTGCGATCAAGAAATTGACGGCGTTATCGCCGGCAACACCACAAACCAGCGCGATCAGGTCGCCAGCAGTCCACACCAACATGAGCAGGGCGGGCTCAGTGGGGCGCCATTACGCTCGCTGGCCGATAGCAAACTGGCGCTGTTACGGCCGCTGCTCGGGCAAAATAAAACCTTGATTGGTGTGGGTGGCATCGCTTCTGGCCAGGACGCAAGGGTTAAGCGTGAACTTGGTGCAGATCTTGTACAGCTTTATACCGGATTAATTTATCGCGGCCCGGCGCTGGTTCGCGACTGTATCAGGACATTAACATGACGCACTACGATGTATTCAATGGTGATGCCGACGGTATCTGCGCACTACACCAACTGCGCCTGGCGGAGCCAAAAGACAGCACGCTAATTACCGGAGTAAAGCGGGACATCGCTTTGGTCCAACAAATAGATGCATCGACAGCCAAGAGCGCAACCATTCTTGATATATCGATGGATAAAAATCGGGATGCGCTTATCCCACTACTTGAAGCTGGTGTGAAAGTGCAATATTGCGATCATCATTTCAGTGGTGAAATTCCTGATGTCAAGAATTTAAGCGCGCACATCGATACCGGCGCGAATACCTGCACCGGCCTTATCGTTAACAAGATTCTTGATAACGCGTACTTGCCCTGGGCAGTTACTGCAGCCTTCGGTGACAACTTGCTCGACACCGCGCGAAGCGTAGCCAGCCCGCTTAAACTTAAGCCTGAACAAATGGCACAATTACAAACGCTCGGTACGTTATTAAATTACAACGGCTATGGCAGCTCATTGGACGATCTGTTTTTTCCACCCAGCGATTTATACCAGCGTGTAAAGCCGTACCAAAACCCATTCGATTTTATTGAAAACGATGATGCCTATAACGCACTTAGCGAAGGCTACAACAGCGACATGGAACGTGCACAAAGCACAAAACCGTTTGATGCCGACGATAAAACAGCGCTGTTCATTTTTCCAGAAGATGCATTTGCGCGACGAGTTAGCGGTGTTTATGCAAACGATTTAGCTCAGCAAAATCCAACACGCGCTCATGCCATGCTCAGTACCCTGCCAAACGACGGGTTTTTAGTCAGCGTACGTGCACCACTTGAAAACAAAACCGGTGCCGATGAGCTGTGCAGACAATTTGATACCGGTGGTGGTCGCAAAGCGGCGGCCGGTATCAACTTCTTACCGAAGGCCGACCTTGATAAATTTAATGCGGCGTTTAAAAGCCAGTTTGATGTTTAAAAACTGCCCCAGTTGAGTGGGGTTGGACATCATGTTAGTCACGCTTCCACCCACCCATTTGACCCTCGCCTTTGCAGTGTTTGCGGAGA
>CAYSZH010000019.1:0-47549 GCA_964435305.1 uncultured Granulosicoccaceae bacterium | reverse complement strand
GAGAGCAGTACGGTATCCCCAAATCACGCCCTCCCAATGTATCGTTAACCAATTCACGCACTTCCATGATGCGCCGAGGGTAGGCTCGGGATTCGCCATTGACTTCAATACCAAAAACAATGTCGTCATCTTTAAGCCACGTTGCCTCATCAACGTTACTGACTATGGGATTATCCAGCGCTGGGATGCAATTGCATCCAGCGTCGGTTGTGTCGTAAGCTCGATTATCGATAAGCACACCTCCCCATGAAACTAAGCGCCAATCGATATCACCTTTAGCGAAGAGTCTTTCCCAGCCTGGTATGTTCGAAATAAAGATAGCGCGTTTGTAGTCAAGATAATCGGGTGGTGCAGGGATATCCCATGCGAGTAAGTGATTCGTAATATCGTGCCATGCATTTTGAACATCGAAGTCTTTACCAAGTATTTCCGATGCGGTGCGGGTAAGCGCACTCTGCGCATCTTGTGACGCAGTAAAGCGCAAAATGTCACTGATTATCCATGCCAGCCTTGCATCTCCCAACTTCCCGATAGCCATCAATGCTTGCTCCTGGTTTTTATCCCAGGTACCTACCGCGGTGCTATCGATGAACGCAACACGAGCAGCAAATTGATAGGCCGGCGATAGTGGGCCGCTTGGTGTTTCCGGAGGGTGGCCGAACTGCTCGATTACATGGGCTGGAAGTGAAGGGGCTGTCTGGGCGTACAAGATCGTAGGAAAAGCAAACAGCAGTTTTAACACCAATAGAATGGGACACTGCCAAAGATGGATTAAAGGTTTCACTATGAGTATTAGCGCCGGAGAGTTAACTGTGTGACTGCTTGCTGGTGGCGAGGTTCCCGTCTTGTCTTTGTGACTAGGCCTATTTCGAGAGATTTCATTCAATAAGATAATTATCAGCTGAGTGTAATGTGCGCGTACCTTAGTTTTACATCGTTGTTATGTTGCGTACATCACTTCCATTTCACGTCTAATTTGAATTGCCATTAGAGATTCGTCAATATCGACATCATCCCAGGCAATCAACTGGCCTTCGCTAACCGAATTTTTCAGTTTCATATTATGAGCCAATCCGATTGGCAAGCCGCCCATCTTCAAAGAGGTCTGTGCGGGTAAAAGCTTTCCCCACACGGTGTGTCCACCTTCCCCATCTAGCATTTCACCTGCGTTAAGGTTGCGTTTGGCTGTGGCAACAACATCGCCATTGAACCCCTGGGTGCTGCCGGTGGCCTGACCCAGCAGGGCAGCGGATAGGATAGAGATATTAAGTTCTAAGCCAATCAGATGAAAGGGTTTGTACATCGCTGAGTATCGGCCGGTTGAGTCTGTGTTCATACCATACTGGCGAAAGCAGGATGCAGCGTAATCGTTAGGCGCCTCAATGACCACATAGACGCCCCAACGCAGATCTTTGAATACCGGTCTTCCATCGCGTTCGAGTGATGACACGACTTCTACCTGACCTTTTTCGGATAACATGCCGCCATCTTGCTTGAGGCGGAGAACATGTGCCAAATCATCCATCCCTGCCGGAGGAAACAACAAGCCGTCGGTTGGTGGAGCAAGATCACAAGCGTTTGCAATAGCGGCCATTTCCAGCGCTGATTTGGTGCCATCAAGAAAGCTATTGAACATTTGACTGTTCATTCCCGCATCCATGGCCTGCTCACTAGTGAGCCCGTAATGCTCCCATACAGTATCGGGTGTGGATGCGTGATAGGCCGGTAAGTATTTTGTACCTTTACCTGCGGCAATCACTTCAAATCCAGTTGAGCGTGCCCAGTCAACCAGCTCACAGGTTAGCGCTGGTTGATCGCCATAGGCCATGGAATAAACCACGCCAGCTTGTTTTGCTTCACTTGCTAACAGGGCACCCGCCAGTACATCAGCCTCAACGTTAACCATCACGATATGCAGGCCATTTTCAATTGATTTGCGTGCATGGGCAATTCCGGCAGCCGGGTTGCCAGTGGCTTCCACAACGACATCAACCGAACCACTGAGCATCATTTTTTCAACGTCATCGGAAAATACAACGGAAGCGATTTGTTCATCAGACCAACCCACGTTGCGACAGGCTCGCTGTGCGCCAGCTGGATTAAGATCGATGATGTAACTGACCTCCAAACCAACAGTGGTCGGGACCTGTGATAAAAACATGCTGCCAAATTTGCCAGCGCCGATTAATCCAACGCGTACAGGTCTGCTTGCATTTGCTCTGCTCAGTAATTCATTGTAAAGAAACACTCTGGCTATCCAGCGACAGCTTGTTTTGAATCGATAAGTTCTTGCAGACAGTCATCATCCAATGCGTTTATGGGTGTGAAGTCCCTATGTGCAATCCATTCTTCACGATTGAACGCTCGAATGTGGTTATCAACATGGCAAAGCGATAAGTACACGATAGTGCGATCAAACGGTGAGATGTTAGCCGGGCTTGCGTGCACCAGCAGTGATGAAAACACCAACATACTACCAGCGGGGCCGGTTGGTGCAACACAGCCGCCACGTTCGGCAAGCTCTGACACTTTTTCGTTGTCTAATGTCCATAGTGGGTAAGAGGTGGTGCTCAAATCGTGACCGGCTTCGACAACACCTTGCTTATGGCTGCCGGGTATGAACAGCAGTGGTCCGTTGGCGGCTGTAACGTCATCGAGAAATACGGCAATGTTCATCGCGCGCGGCTCCGGCATTTCGTCATCGCGCAGCCAGGTGCCATAGTCTTGATGCCATTGCCAAACATCGCCGTCAAAGGCCGCTTTTGCATTCACCTTAAACTGATGCATGTATACAGGGCCGTCGAGCAATTGTTCAACCGGTTCGATTAAACGCGGATGCGCACCGAGGCGACGAAAGCCATCGTTATAGGTATGGGCCGCGAACGCCGTACGTGCCACTCCTGAATCCTCGCGCCATACTTCTTTTCTGTCGGAGGCGTAAACCGATTTTGCTTCCTCTGCCAGTACAGCGGCCTCGTCCGGCGAAAACATACCGGGCATAAAGAGGTAGCCTTCTTTATCAAATTCCTTTAACTGCTGTTCTGTCAGTTTCATAGCGTTCCTCTTTAACCGTAGTGTTTTAGTCAAATTTTTTATCGTTGTATTGGCACTAATTCACCTGAGACGAACGTCACACGCAGCGCCTTGTGGGCTTGCACCGTTAGATTGGAGTGTGTAGGTATCGCCAACATTCTCAGGAATATTGAATTCCGGTGTGTAGAACACGGTACTCTAAACGGCAATTTGGTGTCAATTTGTGAGATTATCAATCAGCCCTTTATAGTAAGTTTGTCCCACATTCTCAGTGTAAATTAACCAAACCTGACTTTTAATTCGGGGCGGCAAAAAACGGGTAAGATAAGCCGTGGTTGACTAAACCATAGCCGTACCGAGCGGTGTTCTTTAAACCTTAAAAAACCCTTTATGAACGACATTGTCAAAATAGATCGCTTAGGTGAGATTGGACTGCTATGTCTGAATAAGCAACCCGTTAATGCGCTTGGAGTATTACTCCGCACCGCTATCTATGACGGCTTGCAGACGCTGCTGGACGACACTGCCGTGAACGCCATTGTGCTTTACGGTGAAGGGCGATTCTTCTCTGCTGGCGCCGATATGAAAGATTTTGATAGGTCGTCGATAAGCCCAACTCTTCCTGATCTTCTCACCGTTATGAACGACAGTCCCAAACCCATTATTGCAGCACTGCACGGTGTGGCTTTTGGTGGTGCGTTAGAATTGGCGTTGGCTACACACCTTCGCATCGGCATCACAGGGTTGAAGGTGGGTTTGCCTGAAGTGAAACTTGGTCTGATACCAGGTGCAGGTGGCACACAGCGATTAGCTCGTTTGGCTGGCATGGCGGCCGCAATTGATATTATCTGCACTGGCCGTGAAGTAGCCGCCACAGAGGCCGCCGATCTGGACATTCTCACACGCATTGGAGACGGCAATGCACGCGACTTGGGTATTGCAGCAGCGCGGGAAGTTATCACTGGTGCCTTAACTGCCACGCCAACAGATGCGCTTGACATTGCACGCGATGATGACGCCCTAAGCTCGGCACGTAAACGTTTTGCTAGTGGCCTGCCAGCCCCACTTCGTGCGATAGATGCGGTTGAAGCCGCCGCGCTTCCGATAACAGAAGGCTTGAAAAAAGAGCGTGCGCTGTTTTTAGAGCTAATGCAGAGTGAAGAACGTGCAGGCTTAGTGCATGCCTTTTTTGCTGAAAGGATCACGTCGAAAATTCCGGAGCAAAAAGCACAGCAGCGCACAGTCAACAATGTGAGTGTAATCGGTGGTGGCACCATGGGAGTCGGCATCACCACCGCTTTTCTGATAGCAGGTTTTCCTGTGGTTCTTATTGAGTTACAAGACGAACGTGTCGCTCAAGCTGCAGCTTCCATTGAAAGCAACCTTGCCGGCGCATTAAAGCGTGGCAAGCTCTCGCAAGAAGCGCATGCTGCGGCGCTTGCAGTATTCGAATGCAGTGCTGAATTAAACAAAATAGCATCGTGTGATCTTGTCATAGAAGCCATATATGAAAACATCGATGCCAAGACAGATCTTTTTAAATCGTTTGATGCGATATGCAAGCCCGGAGCAATACTCGCAACGAACACGTCTTATCTGGATGTGGATGAAATAGCAGAGGTCACTAGTCGCCCTGAAGATGTCATCGGATTGCACTTCTTTTCGCCGGCTCATATTATGCGGCTATTAGAAGTGGTGGTAGCTGAGAAAACTGCACCGGAAGTAACCGCCACAGCGTTTGGGTTAGCGCGGGAGATTCGCAAAATACCTGTGCGCGCTGGTGTCTGTGACGGATTTATTGGCAACCGCATTCTTACGCAATATCGTAAGGCCTGTGAATACTTGCTGCTAGACGGAGCCAGTTTTGAGCAGATTGATAAAGCACTTGAACACTTTGGCTTTGCAATGGGCCTATTTGCGGTGGGTGATCTTGCAGGGCTGGATATTGCGCGTGCTGCAAGAGATCGGCTGGCCGCAACACGTCCTACACAAGAGCGCTATTCACGCGTGGCAGATTTGATTTGCGATAAAGGGTGGCTGGGACGTAAAACAGGGCAGGGGTACTATCTCTATGATGATTCAAAACAAAAAAAACCAAACCCAGGTGCATTGGAGATTATCGATGCTGAACGCAGCGCTCTGGGTATCCAAGCTCGCTCATTTTCCGATGAAGACATCGTTGCCTATTGTCTGAGCGCCATGATTGCAGAGTCGGTAAGAGTACTGGAGTCTGGCATTGCAATGCGCCCAGCTGATATTGATGCCGTAAAACTCTTTGGGTACGGATTTCCGCGCCACAGAGGCGGCCCGATGCACATGGCCGATGTTATTGGGATAGAGACTCTAATAGAACGTATCGAGACTTATGCCAAGGAAGATGCTTACTTTTGGCAGGTGCCACAACTATTGCGCGATATGGCTAGCAAGGGGCAACGTTTTTCTGACCTAAATGTTGTCGTGGAACATGCATAGCAAAATCGCCGAAATATACGGCTAAGTAAACAAGTAGTTAACCAGACTGTCGGGCTTCATTTCGATAGAAAAACCAGCCTGAGCAGGCGCCTGATAAGCGCCGTTTTTTACAATACATGGGTCGATAAAATGTTCATGTAAATGATCGACGTATTCTATTCGTTTATTATCTTTCTCGCCGCATATGGCAACATAATCGATCATCGAAATATGTTGAACATACTCGCACAATCCAACGCCACCCGCATGAGGCCAGACAGGCAGTTTGTATTTCTCTGCCATTAACATAACTGCGATAACCTCATTAAGACCACCCATCCTACAGCTATCGATTTGCACTATATCAATAGCATCTGAGGCAATAAACTGTTTGAACAGAACTCGGTTCTGACACATCTCACCAGTTGCAACCTTTATAGGAGCGATGGCTTCCTTAATGGCTTTATGTCCAAGAACATCATCGGGGCTGGTGGGTTCTTCGATAAAGAACGGTTTGGCAAAGCTGAGTTTCTTAATCCACTCTATTGCCTGGTCTACCTCCCAAACCTGATTGGCATCGATCATGATAACCATGTCGTCGCCAAGCTCTTCTCGCGCTATGGTCAAACGACGAATGTCATCGTCCAGCTCACGGCCAACTTTGAATTTTATGTGAGTAAAGCCTTCTTCTTTTGCTTCTCGACACAGTCTGCGCAGCTTTTCATCTGGATAGCCGAGCCAGCCCGCGGACGTGGTATAGCAAGGATAACCTTCTTGTTGAAGTGCTTTTATTCGTTTTAACTTAATTGGTTCAGATGCTTCTAGAATCGTTAATGCTTCTTCCGGTGTCAGCACATCGGTTAAGTAGCGGAAGTCGATTAAGTTGACGATTTCTTCAGACGTCATTTCACTAACCAGCAACCAAACAGGTTTGTTGGCTTCTTTGGCCCACAAGTCCCATGCTGCATTGATGATGGCACCAGCGGCCATGTGAATCACACCTTTGTCTGGCCCCACCCAGCGTAATTGGCTATCGCCCGTGATATGGCGCCAGAATCGGCCCATGTCTTCTGTTATCCAGCATAGCTCCAGGCCAACGACTAATTTTCCTAATGCCTCTATGGCGCTTACACAGAGTTCGTTGCCGCGTCCAATGGTAAAAGTCAGGCCATGTCCTTCATATTGGCCACTGGTTTCCAACACAACATAAGCTGCCGAATAGTCAGGGTCTGGATTCATCGCATCGGAACCTGCTAGCGATTGTGAGGTTGGGAACCTTAAGTCGTATGTGCGGATACCCAAAATTTCGCTGCTGAAATTTGTGTTCATGACTGTGTCATCACCTGTTGTTTTCGCTTACACGCTATATCGACTTTAAGAATATCAGTCGCGATCGGGCAGGTCTCACTTCTTAATTTCTCTGAACTTGGCGAGTAAAAATTCCATTAAGGTTCGAGTACGCAATGGTAAATAGCGATTGCTTGGGTACACTATGTATACAGATCGCGGTTTGAGTTCATAGGGCTTTAACAATTGTACCAGTCGTCCGGAATTTAGCGATGACTTAGCTAAAAAGTCTGGCACTCTCACCACACCTAGCCCATCTTCTGCAGCATGAATTAAGAATTCTCCATCATGTGAATTCAGAGCGGCGGTTAGCGGTACTGTGATGACTTTTTTGCGCCTTCTAGCGCTGACTTTTCCTGTTTGTGTTTTCGGTGCGAAATTCCATTTAGGTCGTTTTGTAGATCCATATTGAAGAATGCGTTGTGATCTCAAATCGTCAGGTTCTTTGATCGGAGCGTGGCTCCCCAGATATTCAGGGCTGGCACAAAAAATATGCCGTGTAACGCAAAGTTTACGAGCGATCAATGATGAATCTTGCAGGTCTGAAATTCTGATCACCAAATCAAAATGCTCGTTTATGACATCAACTAGTTTGTCACTGAAGTCGACGTTTATGCGTACATCCGGATGCATTTTGGAAAATTCCAGTAAGTACGCACTTAAGCTGAATTTACCGAAATACAGTGGCACTGACAGTCGGATTTCTCCGCTTAGTGAGACGTTGTCGTTGCGAATACTGGCTTCGAATTCATCATATCCGTTGAGGAAGCTCAAACCGCGATCGTAATATTCTCTACCGGCTTCGGTTAGAGACCATTGGCGAGTGGTGCGCGTGATTAGCGCCGTTTGCATGCGCTCCTCGAGTAAACGCAACTTGCGGCTCATGGCCGATTTAGCAATGCCTGCATCCTCTGCTGCTTTGCCGATGCTACCAAGCTCTACAATCTGCACAAAGCTGCGAAGATCTTCTATCTGACCCATGGTGTTCTAATAAATAGAATTATATGTTCAAAAATAAATATCTGTTCAATTCAGTATAACCCAGTATTCTAAAGCAGCCCACAACCTTCACTCTTTTTCAGGACATTACACACAATGAAAACTGAAAACACCCCTATCATCGCTGCAAAAACTCCAGCAAAAGTTACATTAGAAGCTGGCAAAGACTATTTTTGGTGTCGCTGCGGTATGTCGAAGACACAGCCCTTTTGCGATGGCTCGCATCGGGGCACATCCATTACGCCACAGAAGTTCGTGGCTGAAAAATCAGGCGATGTCGCACTGTGTCAGTGTAAGTCGAGTGGTGACTCGCCGTTTTGCGATGGTACACATGCTAGCTTGGGTTCATTTGAAGTCGGCGATTCTGCACCAGCACCCGCCACTAAAAGTGGTGTTCCGGTTGCCGCGCCCACACCCGAAGAACCGACGGTTGCGCGCATTCATGAACTTGCGCGGGATGGCTTAAGTAAGCTAGGTCACCATGGTGAAATGGGTTCAATGGGCGTGCCGCGAAAAGACCTGCCGCATTGGGATGACATACAAATCCTGCCAGCACAGATGGCGCAAAAACCACTATTGGATGATCACCCGGTTTCAACCGCTGTGACCATTGGTCAGCGCGCTGCAAAACCGTTAACGCTGGAAATTCCCTTGTTCGTTTCAGACATGAGCTATGGCGCATTGTCAGAAGAGGCGAAAACCGCCTTGTCTCGTGGAGCTGAATTAGCGGGTACCGGTATTTGTTCTGGTGAAGGTGGCATGCTGAACGAAGAACAGACGGAAAACTCACGTTATTTTTATGAGTTGGCATCAGCACGATTCGGTTGGAATATCGATTTGGTTGAACGCGTTCAAGCCTTCCATTTTAAAGGTGGGCAAGGTGCGAAAACAGGAACCGGTGGTCACTTGCCCGGCGATAAAGTTCAGGGAAAAATTGCACAGGTGCGAGGTCTTGAACCTGGTCAGAGTGCTATTTCACCATCAACGTTTCCCGATCTGCATACAGCCGCCGATTTTCGCAAATTGAGCGATGAGGTGCGTGAGCACTCTGGTGGTATTCCCATTGGTTTTAAATTATCGGCCAATAGAATTGAAGACGATATTGATTTCGCTCTGGAAGCCAGCGCAGACTACATTATTCTGGATGGGCGAGGTGGTGGAACTGGTGCCGCGCCGTTACTGTTTCGGAATAACATATCGGTCCCCACTATTCCTGCATTGGCTCGTGCTCGCAAACACTTGGATGCAAAAACCGGTGGAGAGGTGACGCTAGTGATAACCGGTGGATTGCGTGTTGCCGAAGACTTTGTAAAAGCGATGGCATTAGGTGCGGATGCCGTCGCTGTTTCAAATTCAGCAATGCAAGCGGTTGGTTGCATTGCAGCAAGAATGTGCAATTCAAATAATTGTCCGGCAGGTGTTGCAACGCAAAAACCCGAGCTGCGCGCACGTTTACAGGTACAATCGAGCGCAGAGAAATTGGCGCGGTATTTTGGTGCCAGTGTTGAATTGATGCAGGTATTGGCACGGGCCTGTGGACATGATGATTTGTCAAAACTGTGCATTGAAGATATCACCAGCTGGAAACGCGAGATGGCCGATTTGAGCGGTGTCAGGTTCGCTGGAGTTAAGGATTAAGTTATGGGACTTTTACAAGAGGGTAAATGGGTTGATCAGTGGTATGACACTGATTCAACCGGTGGGCGTTTTGTTCGCAAGCTGCCGCAATTTCGAAATTGGCTAACCCGTGATGGTTCAGCTGGCCCAAGTGGCGTGGGCGGGTTTAAAGCGGAACCCGGCCGATACCATTTGTATGTATCGCATGCCTGTCCTTGGGCGCACCGCACATTAATTTTTCGAGCACTAAAAGGTCTTGAAGAAATGATTTCTGTTTCGGTGGTGCATTGGTACATGGCCGATAAGGGTTGGACTTTTCAGCCTGGCGATGGTGTTGTCGCAGATGATATCAACGGTGCGGAGTACATGTATCAAATTTACACGGCTGCAATGCCTGATTACTCTGGCCGTGTAACAGTACCGGTTTTGTGGGACAAACAAAATAAAACCATTGTCTCTAACGAATCACCCGAGATTATCCGGATGTTAAATTCGGCTTTTGATGAGGTGGGTGCCAAGGCCGGCGATTACTACCCCGAAGCGCTGCGCACAGAAATTGATGATCTAAATGAGCGCATTTATGAATCTGTCAATAATGGCGTTTATAAGTGCGGGTTTGCAACAACGCAAGAAGCGTATGAAGAAGCGATTACACCTTTATTTGAAACCTTGGATTGGTTAGATGAGCGATTATCTTCGCAACGTTACTTAGCCGGCAGCACAATTACCGAAGCGGACTGGCGATTGTTTACCACCCTGGTACGGTTCGACCCAGTCTATGTGGGTCACTTTAAATGCAACATAAAACGCATTGTTGATTATCCCAATTTATCTGGTTACGTACGCGACCTTTATCAACAGCCCGGTATAAGCGATACAGTAAATATGCAGCACATTAAACACCACTACTACAGTAGTCATGAGTCAGTTAATCCATCCCGCGTAGTACCGATGGGGCCGGAGATTGATTTTATGGCACCGCATGATCGGTAGGGGTCAGGTAAGGGGTCCGGTCTTTCAATGCCACATCGGCATGTGATGAATGTAAAACCTGACCTGAAACCGGTAGCCGGTGGTGCATTGAAAGATCTGACCCCTGGAAGCCCTGGGAGCAAACCATGGAATTTCGCACCGAAGATATGCCTGCAGAAATGCGATTTCTGCTGGCTGACTATCCACGCGATAGTTGGGAGTCACACGCGGGCTTTAAGGACAAAACCAGGCAATGGCTTGGCGCGCACCAAATGTTTAGACGGGTCAGCACGACCGTGCGAAAAGATATCGAACAATTCCTTGATGGAAAAAAAGATCCACAGGAATTTGGCAGTAAGTTGTCGTATCGAGGTGGATCACTGGTTAATAATCTTCATGGGCACCACTTTTGGGAAGACAGCGTTTATTTCCCAGAGTTGTTTGCAGCCGATCCGCGCTTTAAAACCGGTTTGGACATTCTGGAAAAAGACCATGAAGTACTCCACGGCGTGTTGGATGAGTTCACAAACAAAGCGAACCGAGTGATTCAGCTGATTCAACTTGACAACAAACAGGTGCAAGATGAGGCTGGCGCTTTGCGTGGTGCGGCCGGCAGCATTGAAACACTGTTGCAAAGGCATTTAGGTGATGAGGAAGAACTAGCAGTTCCGATAATTTTGCATCATCGCTTGCGCGGTTAAATGGGGTAAAGAAGTATGTCGGAAAAATTGACCGATACGTCAGTTGAAGAATCTCAACAGCATGCGCAAACTCGCCGGTCAAAGGGCGAATTCGTACGTGGAGTCAGCGGATTTCGACACACAATAGGGAGCGCAGATTTCCCGGCAGAGTTCGGTCGCTATCATTTGTTTGTAGCTTTTAATTGCCCCTGGTGTCACAGGGCGACGCTAGCACGCAATATACTCGGCTTGCAAAGTAGCATTAGCCTCGATGTTGCGTTCCCAAGTCGAACTGACCAGGAAGATCCTGTTGCACCGAACTTGTGGGAATTTAACCCTGAACGTGTGGCAACGCTTACGGGTACAACATTGCCAGAATGCACACCCGATACAGGCTCAGGTGAACGTTATCGACTTGTTAAAGAAATCTATGCAGCCGAGGGTTCGACCGAAGGCTCTGTACCAGTACTGTACGATAAGAAAGCCAAGTGCATTGTGAATAATGAAAGCGCTGAAATCATCCGAATGCTTAATACTAATGCGGCTGAATTAGGTGGCTCGTTGAAAGATAATGTCAGATTGGATTTATATCCTGAACCTCTGCGTGATCAGATCGATGAACTAAACAATCGCATATATAAAGACATTAATAACGGGGCTTACAAGGCCGGGTTTTCATCAGACCAAACCGTTTATGCTAAAGCGTTTGAGGCCTATTTTGGCACGCTATTGCATCTTGAAGAGACGCTTTCCTCTGACCGGCGTCTTTTCCTCACTGGTGATGCGTTTACTGAAGCGGATTTGCGTTTGTATCCAACGCTCTTTCGTCATGATCCAGTGTATTACTTACGGATGAAACTGAACGCTGCAAAAATTCTAGATTACCCGTTCCTATGGCGATGGCTTTGCCGAGTGTATGCCTTGCCGGGTGTAGAACAAAGTAATTCGCTTGATCATTGCAAACAAGGTTACTTTGGCAGATCATGGAATAATGTAGTGCCTTTGGGGCCCACATTCCCTATGTCCTATCCCGAGGCGTACAGGCATCCGGAGTTAAGTGCTTAGGGGTCAGGTCTTTCGCTGCAACATTCGTTTTAGAACGATGCGATAGAAAAAATTCTCATTCTTTATGCTGTTAAGGCATTGCAAGAGATGACCCCTTAGTCCTTCAGCAGGCTATCAAAAAACTTCTTTTCAAGATCACTTTCTGGTGTGTCTTTTCGTCTAACCGTACCCAGTGGTCTATGGAAATGCGGTGAATCAAAATTCAAAAATACAAGATCGTCTTGAAGATAAGGGGCTGTTGTGGCTCTGGGCATGGTGGTGATGAGATCGGTTTGGCTAACGATCTCCAGTGCCGATCGAATTGAATCGGTTTCTACTACAACTTGTACCGATACAATTCCTGCTGCAATCATTGCAGATTCTGTTTGTTGCCTCAACAGGCTGCCTCTTGAATGGGTCAGCCACAGTTGGGATTCCAGATCGCTGGCCATGATGCTTTTTCGTTTAGCCATGTCGTGCCCGGCTCTGCAAAGTACGCCCACATGGTCATCGATAAGATAATCAAAGCGAAGCGCATCGCTGGGGTCGGCAAGGCTTTGTGGTCCGAGCACCACATCTATTTGCCCGCGCTCGAGCATGGTTCTTAGCTCGTGTACCAGGCCTGTTCTCAATTCGACACTGCAGTTTGGGTTCTTCTGTATAAAATCAGAAAGGGTGGGCGTCAGAAATCGTCCAGCTACAATAGGCGGCGCGCCAATTCGAAGTGCCCCCAATACTCCCGATGCAGACTGGTCGGCGGCAATTTCGGCCTGCTCTTCAGCCAACCGAATCGCAAGGCCATTACGCGCAAGCTTTTGTCCCAATGTGTTCGGGATTGAGCGCCGGCCATCTCGTTGAAACAGCGCTGCTCCAAGTCGCTGTTCCATTGAGCGCATGTTTCTACTTAGGGCGGGCTGGGTTAATCCAAGTCGATCTGCCGCGCCCTGAAATGAGCCAGCTTCGACGATCACAGAAAGTTGGGCTAAATGACGTGGATCCAGTTTCATAGCAATTTGATATGTATTGTGCGTGATGTTTTATTATCCGTAATATGAGCGCCTTTGCTACCCTAGTGATCAAATAATCGATAAAAGTGGAGGATTCCGTGCGAAACAACCGAAAAATATCTTTGTTTACTAGCATAGTGGCCATGGCCGTATTGCTACCAGGCATCGCCGTAGCCCAGATTTTCAAGGGAGAAACGGCAGGAGCAGGCGATCCGGTGCACACCATGTTTGTTGCATTTTCCAATCAGGCTGGAAAAGCGGATGTGCAGATTCAAGTTAATGCCGGGCAGACGCTAACGAAATCGATGTTAAAAGGCGCTAAAGGTGAAATCGATTTTTTCTCAAGCGTCCCGTCATTGGTTCCGCTTATGGCTGGCCAAAAACGCATGTACGAAAAGGTTGAAAACGCGGCTACGCTTGCCAGCAATTTACGCTCTATTGTCGGCTTCAAAGCCGGTGCTTATCATCCGGTCACTTTGGCAGGCTCTGGTATTGAATCGTGGGAAGACATTAAAGGTAAAACGGTTTTTACAGGTCCGCCAGCAGGTTCTGCCTCTGCAACTTCTGAAGCACTGATAAAAATAATTACAGGCTATGAAGCGAAAAAGGATTATGACGCGGTACGGCTCAGTTGGGGTGAAGGCTATACGGCTCTTGCGGATGGCAAAATCGATATGATGGTGCGCCCGGCAGAGGTCGGCTCCGCAAACATTGAACGCTACGGACTCTCTGGCGAATTTCGCATTCTTTCCATTCCTGATGACATCGTTGAAGGGGAGGCAATGCAAAACCTGTTTGGGCGACCAGGACGTGGCATGCTGAAGTTTGATGGTGGTCTGTATAAAGGTCAGCTTAATCAATCAGAAATTACTGCCCTTAGTTTTACGCAGTTTATTGGAACACATGCAGGCGTTTCTGATGATGTTGTGTACGCTGCTACCAAATCATTTTGGGAAAACATTGGCGAAGTGCAGTCCACAGCATTTTTCTTAAAAGCTGTGACAGCGGAAACGGCGTTCACATCGGTCAATGTGCCGCTTCACCCAGGTGCTGCTCGGTATTATGAAGAAGCTGGTATCGAAATACCCGAGTCCATACAGCCATAGGTTTCACTCTGTTGCGCTGTTAGCCAATTTGCTAACGTTGATCATTCCACACGTACGATAATCGACTCGGATGAATAATCAGTCGTGCAATCGAGTCTAAAATCAAACGCACCTGCAAAGCTTTTTTCAGGTGCGTCGCTACTCGCCTGTCTTATCTTAGGGCTCATCGCCCTGTACAGCTCTGGTGTTGGGCTAATCGATCCAAAACTGCATCGATCAATTGGATTTGCATTAGCGCTTGTTGCAGCTGTATCTCTTTCACGAAAACGCACTGCGGCAAAACGTTCTAAGAAAAGTCTGAAAGAAACCCTACCACTACCCAAGCTGCTCGTGGATATCGCACTGATCATTGCGGGGCTTTGGGCAATCTGGTCGTTCTATTTCGTACAGAACGAAATGGAGACGGCCCTTTACGATATTTCCACCCAAGATGCCTGGCCCGCCATGGTTGGGCTGTTCGTATTTCTAGAACTTTGTCGGCGCTTGTGGGGATGGGGCTTATTTTCGGTTGGCTTATTCGGTGTTGTTTACTTATTGTTTGGACAAAACTTACCCGGCATTCTCGAACACTCCGGTTTTTCTCTAAAAGAAGTCGCCGAAGCACTTTGGTATAACACTAACAAAGGTGTGTTTGGTGCCATTACAAACATTGTATTGAGTACAGTATTCGTCTTTATCATTTTTGGTGTGTTGCTTGAAGGCACAGGTGCCGGTGACACCTTGTTAAAGTTTGCGTTTCTTGCCACTCGGCGCACGCGTGGTGGCCCTGCACATGCTGCGATTCTGGCCTCATCACTGTTCGGTACAATGTCAGGCTCAACCGTTGCCAACATTGTTGGCACCGGCACATTTACCATCCCCATGATTAAGAAGCGCGGCTTCTCTCCAACCTTTGCTGGCGGAATCGAAGCAACGGCCTCGTCTGGTGGGCAGATAATGCCGCCCATTATGGGCGCTGCCGCCTTGGTTATGGCTGATCTTACCGGGGTGGGGTACTTGAATATTATTGTTGCTGCTCTTGTTCCAGCTTTGTTTTACTACTTCAGTTTGTTTTCAGCGGTTACAGTTGAAGCGCGGCGCCAGGGAATTGAAATTCAAGCCTTATCTATCGATGACAAGATCTCACGAATTGATGCTATCAATTCTGTATTGTTTGTTGGCCCGATATTGACAGTCATATTCTCTTTGGTTATTGGATACTCAACCGCCGCTGCCGGGTTTTATGCGGTTGTGGTGCTGCTGGCATTGAGTGTTATCAACCCGGAGGTGAGACGCGATCCGATGCGCGTATGGCGTTCGTTTATAAAGGGCGCGGAATCGGGAGCCACACTGTTAATCGCTATTGCAGCCATTGGCATATTGGTTGGTTCGCTGGATTCAACCGGACTAGGTTTAAAGCTTGCCAACGTGATAGGTGAAATTCGAGGTGAGAGTTTGTTTTCTGCCTTGCTTGTGGCCATGGTTGGTGCCTTGATATTAGGCATGGGTATGCCTACCTTGCCTGCCTACTTAATCATAGTATTGGTAATGGGGCCTGCAATGCAGGCACTGGGTGTATCGATGCTAACCGCTCATATGTTTGTTTTTTACTACGGCGTGGCCTCGTCCTTAACACCACCTGTGGCTATTGCAGCGTATGCAGCGGCGCCGATTGCTGGCGCTAATCCGCTGTTTACCGCATTTATGGCGTTTCGTTTAGGGATGGCAAAATTTATTATCCCGTTTGTGTTTGCGTTCTACCCGACAATTTTAATAATCGAAGAATTCCATTTGCTATCGTTTGTTTGGATTGTTCTAAGAACCTGTTTTTGTATTTGGTTATTTTCCTCGGCACTGTCTGGCTACGATAGACGTGCGCTGAGTTTTGTAGAAATTGTTTTCCGATTTGTAGTGGCATTTGTCATGTTGGCCACTGATCCCGTTTTTCATATTCCAGCCATTGTGATAGGCATCTTTTTGATTCTATTCGACCGGCGTATGTTGGCTAAGAGCCTTAGTCAAACTTAAGATACATAAGATTATGTTTTCAACATTTACGTTAATAAAAATCAAGTTAATCAATCGTTTCTTAGCAAAGAACGGGTAAGCAGTCCTATGAGTATGAGCAAACCTCCCAATTTTCTATTTATCATCACCGATCAGCATAGGGCCGACCACCTGGGCTGTTATGGCAATAAGGTGGTGCAAACGCCTCATATCGATTCCTTGGCAGAACATGGGCAACGCTGGGAACGGTTTTACGTAGCAAACCCTATTTGCATGCCAAATCGAGCCTCAATTATGACCGGGCGTATGTGTTCAGTGCATGGCGCACGGCATAACGGAATACCCTTATCAAAAGATCATTCAACGTTTGTGGAATTGCTAAAAGATGCCGGTTACAAGACAGGTTTGATCGGCAAATCACACTTGCAAAGTTTCACAGGCTTGCCAGCCACAAACGCTTTTCAGGTAGAAGACGGAAAAATAACACCCTCTCCACATTTGCGTGATGCATTTAAGAACAATCGACATTCAAAAGACTACGACCTGGAAGTGAAAAACCAATGGGATACGCCGCTGGCTAGCAGGATAGACGGTGATTTTTATGGATTTGAACATGTAGAGGTGGCGGCCGATCACGCTGATAAAGCATGCGGCGATTATCTTTTATGGGCGCGATCGCGACGTGACGATTTTGATCAGTTGGTGGGGCCTGAAAATGCGCTTCAAACAAACCGATCATCTGCTCCACAGGCCTGGCGTACCGCGGTTCCTGAAGAGCTTTACTCGACCAACTGGATTGCCGATCGTTCAGAACAATGGTTGACTGAACAGCTTGATAGCGATAAACCGTTCTTCCTGCAAATGTCGTTTCCAGATCCGCATCATCCATTTACGCCACCGGGAAAGTATTGGGATATGTATGACCCTGAGGATATTGAACTACCCGCATCTTTCCACAAAGGTAGCCTACCTCCCATCTTGGCGATGCAGCATGCAATGGAGAGCGGTACGGATGCGCGTGACAATCAAAATCCGTTTGCTGTCACTGCAGATGAGGCTCGCGTTATTACGGCGTTAACTTACGGCATGATCTCTATGATTGATGATGCAATTGGCCGAGTGCTGGCGCAACTCGATGCGCTTAATCTAAGGGAAAATACCGTTGTCGTGTTTACGTCTGATCACGGCGACTACATGGGTGATCACGGTTTGATGCTGAAGTTGCTGCTGCATTATCAAGGGCTTGTTAAAGTGCCTTTCATTTGGTCTGAGCCAGATGGTAGTCTCAATGCAGGAGTTGAAAACGGATTGTCTTCCTCAATCGACATTGCCGCATCTGTTCTGGCCAGAGCCGGAATTCAAACGTTTAATGGGATGCAGGGCAGGGATCTGTTTTCAAGCAAAGCGCCGGATGCCATTATTATCGAAGAAGACAGCCAAAGAACCATGGTTGGCTTCGATAGACCTCAGCGAGTGCGTACGATGGTGACTGAACGTTATCGCATGTCACTGCGTGAAGGAGAGGACTGGGACGAACTGTACGATTTGAAGAATGATCCGGATGAAGTACATAACCTATATGCTGAGTCCGAGCATGCCGAACTTAAAAATGAGCTAACAGAAACTATGATCAAGCGGCTTATCGAACTTCAGGATCGCTCCCCGCTGCCAGCCTATCGCGCTTAGCGTTGGGAAGAGAATAAACAGTTATACTTTAGGGCTTACGCAAAGGTGGTATTCCCATAGTGGATTAGCGAAAAAACAGGGAGATCGAAAATTGAGCGACTTGCCAAAGAGTATCAGCATTACCGAAGAAGGGCCACGTGAAGGCTTCCAAATAGAAGAAGCCTTTATTGCAAGTGATGACAAGGTTCGTTTAATTAATTCTCTGGGTGAGACGGGTGTGTCTACCATACAGATATGCTCGTTTGTGTCGCCAAAGCTTGTGCCAGGCTGGGCTGATGCAGATTCAGTTGCGGCACGATTTACACCGAAGCCCTCTGTGAGTTACACCGCGCTGTGGTTCAATCAGCGTGGTCTCGAACGAGCAGTGCAGTTCAAAGACAGGCTGTCTCTGTATGGCTGTATTCATGTGTGCGCATCGGAGGCGTTTTCTGTTAGTAATCTCAATCGTGATCGGCAACAGAATCTTGAGGCCATGCGCAAACAAACGCTTGCTCATATAAGTGCCGGAGTCAGTGTGAATAAGATATCAGTCATGGCCGCATTTGGATGTAATTTTGCGGGTGATGTTAAACCTGTCAATGCGGTGCAAGCTGTTGAAGATGCCATGGCCATAGCCGCTCAATTTGATGCGACGATTCTGGAAATTGCACTGGCAGACACCATGGGTTGGTCAACTCCGGCCCTAACGCAGCGTGTTGTAGCAGAGGTTCGCAGTCGCTGGCCTGACATACCCATAAGGCTTCACCTTCACGACACGCGCGGGCTTGGCATTGCCAACGCCAGCTGTGCACTCAGCCTGGGTGTTGATCGATATGACAGCACCGTCGGTGGTTTAGGTGGTTGCCCTTTCGCAAAACACAAAGGTGCGTCCGGTAACATTGCTACCGAAGAACTGGTACTGCTAGCAGAGGAATCAGGCGTATCAACCGGTATCGATATTGACGCCATGATAGAGGCCGGCCATTTGGCGGAGAGTATTATTGGTCGCAGCCTGCCGAGTGCGGTTTTGCGTGGCGGAAGCCTTGCAAGCTTCAGAACTAAAGCACAGGCAAACCATGTTTGACAAACCCAGAAATGGCAGCTTTTTATGAGCAATTTTAAAAGCCATGCCGCAAGCGACGACAATCAATCGCGCATTCAACCGCTTGCAGGCGTAAGTGTGCTTGAGTTCAGTCACACTATTATGGGGCCCTGTGCTGGAATGATTCTGGCAGATCTTGGCGCTGATGTTGTTAAAGTAGAGCCTGCACCTGATGGCGATAAAACTCGACAACTGCGTGGGTTTGCCGCTGGATTTTTTGCAACGTTTAATCGCAATAAACGCAGTCTTGCCATTGACCTAAAGCAAGAGCGCGGTCAGCAAGCCATGCATAAACTTGTTGAAACGGCCGATATTGTTCTGGATAACTACGGCCCCGGTACAATGGAAAAACTTGGCTGTGGCTATGATCAGCTTTCTGCACTCAACACTAAGCTGATCTATCTGTCTCTTAAAGGTTACCTTGCAGGTCCGCTTGAAGACAGGCCGGCGCTTGATGAGGTGGTGCAATTTCAAAGTGGCCTCGCTTACATGACCGGTCCGCCGGGTAAACCCATTCGTGCAGGTGCGTCTATCGTCGATATATTGGGCGCAAGTTTTGGGGTAAGTGGTGTGCTGGCTGCCCTTCGCGAGCGGGATTCAACTGGGCGCGGGCAAAGAGTCGGTAGCGCCTTGTTTGAGTCTGCTGCATTTCTAATGGCTTCACATATGACTGGCGGCGCTACGACCGGCGAAACTGTGCCGCCTATGACAGCTCGAAAAGGTGCCTGGGCAATTTATGATGTATTTCAATCCAGTGATCAACAGCAGATTTTTATCGGTGTCACAAGCGACGCACAGTGGAAACGATTTTGTGATGAGTTTGATTTACAGGATCTTCTTGCTGATAAACGTCTGCAAACCAATCCCGAGCGCACAACGGAGCGTCACTGGTTGCTACCAAAGATAGCGCAAGTGGTTGTCGAGAATAATTTCGATACACTCACGGCGCGCTGTGAGAGGGCTGATGTATCCTGGTCACCAGTGCGTCAGCCTGAACATCTTTGGGATGATAAGCAGTTGCTTGCTGGTGGCTTATTGGATACGTCTATGGCAACGGCAGAACAGGCGGCAAGTGATGTGATTCGCGGTTCACTGATTGGCATACCAGGTTTGCCACTTGAATTCGGATCGCAGCGCACACGATGTAGCCTTAGACTTCAACCACCGCAATCAGGTGAGCATACTAAAGAAATTTTGTTGAATGCAGGTTTTGAACAAACCGAAATTGAATCACTACTCGCCGAAAATGTGATAGCTACGTCCAATTAGAACTGCCCCAGTTAAGTGGGGCAGGACATCATTTAAGTCATGTTTCCAACCCCGGCATACTGGATCAGTTTCAAACAGACACCCATTTAGTACCTTTATCTGCCTTATAAATCGCATCAATCATTTTCTGATTCTGGACAGAGTCCTCAAGTGAGAAAACCGCGTGCTTTGGGTTTTTACACGCACGGGCAAATGCTTCTACCTGATAGCGGTACTGATTGATGCCGGTATAACTAAAAACAGTCGCTTGGTTATGACCACGATTATGCAAACGCACTTCGTCTCCCGCGTATAAATTGGAATTATACGGAGCAGTGAGTTCTATAAATCCTTTGTCGCCGTGGAATACAGCTGTTTGTCGATTGGCCATTTGTGTGGACAAGTAAAAACTCAGCTCGAAGGAACCGAAATCGGCTCTAATACTGGCATAACGATCAGTCTTAAATTTCGGATCGTAGTCGATTGTGGCCTGAACGCGTACTGGCTCCTGCCCAGTTGCAAAGCGTGTGACCACTGTCGGATACACACCAATATCCGGCAGCGCGCCACCGCCTAGTGCTAATTGGTTGCGCATGTTATTTGGGTCGGTATTGAAATACGTAAATGATGCGTCAACGTGCCGTAAGGTACCAATTGAACCCTTTTTTATCAGTTCCCTGACTTTGAGCCATTGTGGGTGATAAGTGACCATAAATGCTTCTGAGACCACCACATTGTGTTTATCGCGTGCCTTTATCAGTGCACTGATTTCCTTGGCTTTTAGTGAGATGGGTTTTTCACAGAGCACGTGCTTACCCGCTTTGATGGCTTTCAGTGTCCATTCCACGTGCTGAGATGTGGGTAATGGTATGTAAATGGCGTCCACTTCATCGCTCTCGAGCAGCTCTTCGTATGAACCAAAGCTCAATGGTGCATTGATGGTTTTGGCAAGTTTGCGTGCGCGCGCTTTGTCTCTAGACGCAATGGCATGAACCACACAATTATCTGCTTGCTGCATAGCAGGAATAAGGTGTTCGATACCGATTTTTGCAGTGGATAAAATGCCGAATTTCAACATGATGTTTTGGGCTTCCAATTAGTTGAGAGTAAAAATAGTTGAGTGTAAAAAACTTAAGTGAGTTGCGAGGTGCTAGTAAAGCCTGTCAATTTAGCCTGTAATGACGAATGCTGGCCACTGTAGGCAACGAATGCTGTCTGCTCCCGAAATCCATACGCTTCTAACTCTACCCAGTTATGAGCTTTGCTAATCACTAAGCTATTGAAACGTAAATTGAAAATAGCTAAGCTGATTGAATGTATGAACGAGAGCATTGCGAATTAAGAATCTATTTGTTAAGAATACCTGAGTTCTTGAGTGTGCTGAACTTGAGAATGAACAAATGTATATCTCGGGAGTATATACAATGATATATAAGAGTATATCCATTTTGGCTTTTATGCTGTTCTTCGGTTTGTCCATTGCCGTGCAGGCATTCGCGGGAGGTGACAAACACTCTGAAGCTCTAGCCGCGGTGATGGCCATTGAAGGTGATTCAGAGTATGGCGAGTATTTGGGTGCGGAATGCCTTACTTGCCATAGCTCCACAGGGGCAAATGGCGCTATTCCACAAATTCACGGTAAAGATAAAAGTTACCTCACCAGTGCCATTCTGGACTACAAACTACAGCAACGTGACAATGCTGTGATGCAAGGGATTGTCATGGCCTTGAGTGACGAAGAAATTGCCGCCTTGGTTGCCTACCTTAGCGCACAATAAAATTAGCACTTCTCGATCGATTGGAAAGCGATAAAATGCGTATCCTTGGCTTTCATTTATCGCACCCTGGGCTGGGAATGGTGGAGCGGGTGGCTGATCACTATCGTTACGTTGCGTCCTAATACACGAAATTAAACCGTCTTTTTTAAGGAGCAGCTATTTATCTAAAGGTTCTCTATTACCTAAGATATATAGTGCCAGAGTGGAACAACGACTATCCTAACGGTGTTAATGAGTTATAGAGAGTTGTAGCGTGGGCTATCCTATTTTTGAAATTAACGCGTTTCGTCAACTGACATTTCTGGAATCTGTGGCTGAATACCGAGCGGCGAAGAAAATAGTCAATGATTACCGCCGAGGTGCCAGCGCAGTGCCTGGCAGCGCGTTTAGAATAATGTTTGCAGGAAACCAGCATTTAGCTGAACGCCTGCTTCAGGAAAAGCGGGAAGCGCGTCCTATGGGTGAACACGACTAAAAACTCCAGTGCACAACTAAATCCACCAAATTGAGAACAAAGATACATGAGTGATATCACAAAAGATCTAGATACGTCTGGGCTGAATTGTCCAATGCCGATTTTGCAAGCAAAGAAAGCTTTAAAAGAACTTCAATCTGGAGAAATTTTGCACGTGACATCCACAGACCCAGGATCGGTCAAAGATTTTGAAGCGTTTGCTAAACAAACTGGAAACGAGTTGCTTGATTCCACAACACAAGATGACAAATTTATTTATCAGTTGAAAAAAGCCTGAGCTTTGTATTGTATATGGGGCCTGTGCTAACAACTACTAAGTGGTTGTAGCAGCCCTAGTTGTATTACAAGATCTCTTAGAAAAAGTATCAAAAACCAGATATCACGATAAAAGCCTTTCATTTAATGTAAAGAACAATCCATGGAAATTTCCAATATTCATTTTGTCTCTAGTCTTGGATTTGCACTTGCTTTTATATTTGGGGCAGTTGCCAATAAAACCAATTTTTGTACCATGGGTGCGATCAGCGACTGGGTAAACATGGGGTTGAAGGGGCGATTCGGTGCATGGATTCTGGCCATTGGAATCGCTGTTGCCGGAGCTCAGTTTCTTGAACTGACGGGGCTAGTAGCCGTGAGTGAGAGCATTTATCGTACCCACAATTTTGGTCTTGTAGGATACGTTCTTGGTGGGCTTATGTTTGGCGTAGGGATGACGCTGGCGGGTGGTTGTGGTCAGAGAACGCTGGTGCGTGTAGGCAGCGGAAATCTTAAATCCTTAGTGGTGTTTATGGTTTTGGCTTTAACGGCCTACATGACGTTGCGCGGCATCATAGGCGCATTGCGGGTTGAATGGATAGAACCTCTATCAATAGATTTAACTGAAAAAGGAATGGCAGAGCAGGGGCTGTCGACCACGGTGCTTGGCTGGTTGAATATAGAGCCCAACAATGCTTGGCGCTGGTTGTTTGCCGTTTTGGCATCCGCATTATTCATTGGATCCGCATTGAGAATCAAAGAGCTGCGTACCGATTTCAATAATGTATTAGGCGGAATTGTGTGTGGGCTGGCCGTAGTCGCTGCCTGGTTCATTACCGGTAAGCTTGGTTATGACGATTTTGATCCAGTACCAATAGAAGGTTTGAGCTTTGTTGCACCCATTGGCAACTCGGTAAGTTATTTAATGACATACACAGGTGCAACCATTACTTTTGCAATTGCCACCGTGTTTGGTGTTATCGCGGGCTCTTTCGTTTACGCCGTGGCGACAAGAACATTCAGAATCGAAACCTTTAATCAACGTGCCGATATGATCAATCACCTTGTAGGTGGTGCGTTAATGGGAATAGGTGGCGTGTTGGCGCTGGGCTGCACGGTTGGGCAAGGTGTCACTGGTATTTCGACCTTAGCCCTGGGTTCGTTTATAGCCACCTTGTCGATCATGTTCGGCTCAGCTATTACCATGCGGGTGCAATACCATCGTCTGGATGAACGTGGTACATTTGGCTCTTTAGCGGCGGCAACAGCTGATTTTCTCGTGCCGTGGCGTCAGTGGGACTAGGGCTCAAACCGTTCGTGACAGAAACAAAAATACTGCATTTTAAAAAACCATCGGACGATTCGCATAGGCTTGCCCCCAGTACTTGCACAGAGGCTGAGACGTTTGCATTGCAGGTGCTCGATGACTGTATGGAACCCGAGTTTCGGCAGGGCTGCATTATCGTTGTAGACCCTACTGGGCATGCAACCGATGGCAGTTATGTTCTGGCGCAACAAGGTGCGAGTGAGTCTGCTGCTGTGCCCGCTACTCATTCCGACGCGATCAGTGATGAAGCTAAACAGACGCTGGATACTTTTTTATTTCGACAACTGCGTCGAGTCGAAGATGGTAGCTGGGCGCTGTGTGCGCTTAATACTGAGTATGATACCCAAACCACGGCTCAAGATTTAAGCGAGGTCGTGGGGGTTATTGTGCAACGCGCTGGTACCAGGCGTCGTTACCACAAGCGTTATGATTAACGATAGTTTGTGCCTCGGTAGCAAGCCCCTTAAATTTCAGTTCTTTAGGTATCGGCCCAGAGTCTTAACAGATTAGCGTAGACATGCTCAATCTGTTTTGTGACCAGCGCATCGGGTGTGCTTTGGTAAAACGCTTCTCTTGCTTCGTTTAGATCGTGCAATAAATCCCGTTGATGAGCATCTCTCACCATGCTTTGGGCCCAAAGTGCGCAGACAATGCGCGTCCCATGAGTCACTGGCGAGACTTCGTGCAGGCTCGATGCCGGATAAACCACTGCGCTGCCAGCGGGCAACTTCACTGACACAGGCCCAAAACGAGATTCAATTTTTAACTCGCCGCCTTCGTAACTTTCGGTGTCTGACAAGAATACGGTGATCGCGACATCACTTCGATAGCGTGCGGCCGCAGTGCCCATGATGGGGTCATCAATATGCTGGCCATAGTGCATGCCGGGCGTACATCGAGAAACGAAAGCTGCTGAGACCTTTGACGGTAAAGCCAGGCTTTGGAATACCGGGTGAGCATAGAGCCTGGACACGACGCACTCATTGATCAACGGCCAAATTGAGTTGTTGCTCGACTGTTTCAAGATCCGATTGGCTGAGTACGTGATGAATTTCATTTAGCATGCAAACATTGTGTTCCTATAGGTTTAGGCGAACAGTACCCAGGTGGTCGCGATGTACTTAACACCATGTTCGAGTGTGACTCCGCGGTGTTCGTGAGTCCAAAACGGTGGGAACAATAAAAGCCGGCCGGTAGCAGGTTGCACACTCACTTCCTGATGCTTGAATTGCGTTGCACCACCCGGGCCTGGCACATCGTTTAAGTACCAGATCGCCACTAAGTGTCGATCAGTAAACGAATGGCTGCCACTGTCTACATGCCAATGAAAGTATTCGTCAGGCAATGTGCGTTGAATAGCGTACCCATTGTCTTTAAAACGCCCTTGGAAAAATGCGTGTTCTGAGCGCATGTGGTTAAGCACGGTGCCCAACGACGAGAATAAGGTTCGATCAACATCTTCCCAATGCGACTTGCCGCTGACCACAAGGTTGGTGGATCGTTTGATTTGTGCATTTTCAACTTCACTTTGTCCAACCCGGCCCTGCTACTGCTCTTCGGATGCGGCTTCAAAACGGCTGATCACATCTATACAAAATTCAGCATTGAGTACATTGTCGGCCACATAGATATGTGAGTAGGGCTTTATTTCAACGAGCGTGTGGGTTGCCACGTTAACGTGTTCCTTTGTCTTTAAGGAGGGCCAAGGTTAGGGCGTCCCTGTGACATTAGTTAAATTTATTTTTATACCGCAAAGCAGGGCCTTCGATGAAACGCATAGATAACGCTGCAATTATGATTGAGACCAGTGTCATCAGAAGCAGTCTGAGAGTGGCTAATCCGAAGGCGCCAAGTGTAAATAGCATTTCTTCAAAGTATGGGGCTGTTACAGCCACCAGTGCATCTCCAATTGACAGGTGAATCAGGTATATGCAATAGCTCAGTTTCCCAATATAAACCGCCGCTCTAGTGCGAAGAGGGCTTGTCAAATAGCTACCCCTGGTTAGAAGAACGAGCATTAAAAATGTTGCAAATATCAGGTTGGCCTGAGTAAATCGAAGCGCAACCCCTGCGACGGACTGGGTCATGACATCAAAAGGCAATGTAAGCAGCGTAATCGATATTAGCGTGGTTACTATGCCAACCACAAGCCAGAGTGAGTTCTTTACCGATGCGCCCGGGTTGCGAATCCAAAGCGCTAGCAAGCAACCAGTTGCCAGTCCATCGAAGCGAAAAATGGAGTAGGTGTAAATCTCTGCATTAATGCTCATCCCTTTGGCGACCGCAACTGCGCGTAGTAAGGGTGTCGCAATGACTATGCTCATTGCGAGCACACAGAGGTTCCGCTGGCTAAGCTTCAGTACAAGGATCGGCCATAATAAGTAAAAGTGCTCCTCAACGGAAAGAGACCAGAATACTGATGGGCCATGAGGTTTGGGTATGTCAAAGGCCGTTGCGAAATTCGACAGAAACGGGATACTAATAAGAAAGTAATCTCGATACTCTGTATAAAAAAGTGCCATTACCATTATACAAATAAGGTATATAGGTAAGATTCGAAGTGCTCTTCTTATGTAAAAATTACGGAAATAGTTTTGACCTTTATTGCTGTCTAGCAGTACCCCAGTGATTAGCAACCCTGACAGTACGAAGAATAGATCGACACCTAACCAACCGTGATTAATAATTTCGAAGATGAGCCAAGGCGATTCTTGCAGTGGTTCGGTCGGTTCCCGCCAACCAAAATAACCATGGTTAAGTAATACGAGTGAAACAGCAATTGCGCGAACACCGTCGAATTCTGGGATATAGTGTCTGCTATTTATGGAAATTGAGTTGTTCAAAATAGAAGTGGTCCGCTACACCGACTACAGCGATCCCTAAAAAGCACATCTTGGAGTGGTTGAACTTTCATTGACACTTTAATTAGTGCGTTATTCAGGCGTAACCAATTAAGCGAAAAATCAGCGATTGTTCTATTTCCTTAGCTTTAATTTTGCGTGAACCAGTGATGTTGTGAATTCTCTGGTAAGACGACAGTGAATCCAGCGTAGAGATCTAATTGGGGTGAGAGAGAATTCGGTCATTTCCAGAGGACTGGATTGCACGTACGCAATGAACTTCTTGATGGTGAGTTGATTAAGCCCTCCTTCAACCTCGCGGAAGCGCTTTGCGCCATCTGACTTGAATTGGCTACGCCAACGAATAAGACAGGCTTCGCTAAAAAATAAATGCGCCCATGGAAATACACTGAAAAAATGGCCTCCGTACGGGTGGTACCAAGTCCAGCTGAATGAAATCCAGGCTTCGCTTTCATCGTGCATTATATTTTTCATATGGACAAGGATCTCGGAAGGGTCATCAAAGTGCTCAAAGGTATCAAGGGAAAATACAATATCCGCTTTATCCTTTGGATTTTCGAAGAATTCGCATTTATCCGATATTCCGGCATCTATAGCTCTTTGATTAGCCTGTTGACGAAATCGTTGTTGTATTTCCACTCCTAGAACGTGTGACGCCCCAGCTAGTGCAAATTCGATGGCTTCACCACCTGTGCCGGAGCCGTAATCAACAATTGTTTTGTTCTTGACTGCTTCAAATACTGATCGACCATACATGACATCGATTTTTTCGCGAGACGATGTATATTCAGAAATGGATCGTTGGTTGCTCTTATGAACAGGATGAATCCAGTTCAATAAGCGAAATCCAATTTCTCCGCCGATCCACATATTCTCCTCAATTCCAAAACACTTAAATCAGGTGAGTTAGTATGTCACAGGGGTCAGAGTTTGCAAAATAGACAAGCGAATTAACACGTTTTAGGGATGCGCCTTCAGGAGAATTCCCTGGCAGGTAATTGATTAGAAAAGACCTGTAACCACTTTAAGACGTCATGGCAAGTCCGGAAAGTTCAGATATTTCGCGGATTTGCCTTGGTTAGCTACCGTAGTGTTGAGCTTGTTTTTGTGTAAGCGGCCCATGGGATTAGAATAAAACGCTTGTGAAGACTCTAGTCATAGGGAAATTGAACTCAGACTGCGTACACTCAATCCAACAGCCCTGGCGAAGGACAAAAATGGTTGTACGTCGCATAAAAGACCGTTGGCATAATTCAACACCTGAAAATACCACTCGCCAGGTGCTTAACGAAAAAACGCTTGACGATCAAGCCAGTGCCTTGGCTTTTATTCAGTGGCGCACGGCACTTAATAGCGCGATCAACTTGCATGCTGAGGATTTTCGATATGACAATGATCAACAGCGGGTAGGGGTGATAATCGAGTATCTGGCGTTTCAATTGCAAATAACCGACAGGCTTAGTGCTGAGTTTATTGAAGATAAGGAACGAGAAGCGCTTATTGTAGCGGCTTGTAAAAAATCGGTTGATCAGATTCAGGAAAATCTTCGGGATATCGCGGGTCCTGGAGCCTATCTTGCTCCTTTTATCGAGCTGCTCAATAGGCGTTTTGCTGAGTATTCGGTGTTTGGCTATACGGATGGGCGCCCAGGGTTTGAAGCTATGCGCTTCTTAGGGCATAACGTATTGATGCTGCTGGGTGAAGATCAAACCAACCGCTGGGTTATTGACCATGTTATGGAAATCGATGGGCCAGCCATTGTTGATCAGAATGTTAAGTCACTTAATCGCTTGTTTGGGCGCGTTTAGCTTTGGCTTAGAGCCAGCTTGGGTTTGCTTAGAATCGCTATATCCAAAGGCATATATGCGCATCAGCTTGATTCTATTAAACTGATTGTATGGATAAAGAAGTGTATCAATCGACTCTCAAAACAATGCATGATGCCGGTGTGAGTGATGCCTATTGCCACGGGTGGGCAAGCGGAGTCTTAGGTAATCCTTTACTTGAAGAACAGCACATTACCGATGATTACACTGCCGGTTATGAGGACGGCAAAGAGGCCAAAATTGAGGGTTACAAAAGCTGGATAAAAAAGTAGCCAGCTCGTTTTAGCCAGTGAAATTAGACGCTAGCGCGATTAAACTATTTTCGGGATTATAGCCTTTGTACGCTGCTTGTAAGCATCGTATTCCGGGTAGGCTTTTAACAACAACGCCTCCTCGTGTGTTAGTTTGAGCCACAAAATAATAACTAATAAAACCATCAGGATTATTTTCAACGGGCTCGCGTAAAAGAAACAGGCCGCCAGACCAAAAAGCATTACGGCAGTGTACATAGGGTGTCGGATAATGCTGTACGGGCCGCTCTGTATTAATGTGCCAGATTGGACGGGTTCTGGCATCACACTTAAATTGCTGGCCTTTAAGGCCTTGATACTCCAAACACCCAAAATGATTGATGCGAGCATTAGTAGTAATGCAATGGTGACGCTAAAAGTGGATGAAGTTGTCCTGGAGAATGGCGCTGCCAAGAAAGCAATTAGCATCATTTGAGTGAGGACCAATATGCGTGATTTCATGTCAAGATTCGCGGTAGGTTCGATTATGCACAGTGGTCATACTTTAATTATGCGAATGTGTATTAGAACTGTGAGCGTAAAATAAGGGTGTGGGTTTGGACAACAGCTTATTGGTGGCAGAATTTGTGACCTATACTGCGCTAAACTCAATTCGCTCAAATACAGTTTTCCCTAGTATGGCATGACCAAATACAGTTTACTGAAATAGCGAAATCACCCCATGCTAAGCTGTTGGTTGAAGGCATACTATTTGACATACTGTTCTATAGGAGGGGTTACCTTGGTGTCATTTTCTTCGGCTGGATTATTATATCACCTGAGCCAAGTGCGGTCTTCATTGTTATGTTTGGCCATCGCGTCGCCAATGGTATTTTCCCAGACGGTTCTCTATGCCAATGAAGAATCAGCAGGGGCCACCGAACAAGGTGAATTTATTGGCGCAGTAGAAACGGTTTATCCCGACTGGTTCAAAGTCAGTTTTATGGAGCTTCAAGAAGATGTTGCGGAGGCTGCAGAAGAAGGCAAGCGATTGATGTTGGTATTTCATCAAAACGGTTGCCCCTATTGCAACATATTTGTAGAACGCAACCTTTCCCAAAAAGATATTGAAGATACCTTAAAAACAAAATTTGACGTCATTGAGCTCAATATGTGGGGTGATCGTGAAGTGGTTAGCGTAGGGGGCGAAACCTACAGTGAAAAAGCTTTTGCTCAAGCCTTAAATGTGCAATTCACCCCAACAGTACTTTTTTTAAATGAGCAAGGTCAGCTTACCTTGCGGTTAAACGGTTATTACGAGCCTCATCGATTTCGTCTGGCTTTAGATTATGTGTCAAATAAGATGGAAGAGAAGTTCACGTTCACAGAATTCCTTGCATCCAGAAACTCCCCTCCAGCCTCTACATCAATGATTGAACGTGATTACTTTACTGGCCCTTTAGATGAATTAAGCAAACGGCCTGGCGAAGGGAGTAAGCCGCTTATCGTTTTCTTTGAGCAGGGCGGGTGTAAAAACTGCGAAACCTTACACGATTCAATATTATCCAAAGCTGAGAGCCAGGATTTACTGGCGCAGTTTGATGTGTATCAAGTGGATATGTGGGGTCGTGATAATTTTAAGACACCATCGGGCGAAGATACTAACGGCCGTGAATGGAGCAAGACGCTTGATGTCAGCTATGCTCCAACAATGATTGTCTATGCCGCCGATGGCACTGAAGTGATTCGTTCGGAGTCCTATTTTAAAACGTTTCACACTCAATCGATTCTGGATTATGTGGCTAGTGACGCTTGGCGCGAACAAGCCAGTTTCCAGCGCTACCTCTCAGCCCGTGCAGATGCATTGCGTGAGCAAGGTGAAGATGTCAACATCTGGGAGTCTGAAAACGGGGCGTCTGAAAACTAAGCGTCGAGGTTTGGCTGCATACTCCACATTAACTTAAGGCGTGTTCTTTAGTTTTAAATGTCGCAGGTTAATCGACAAGTAGTATGGCAATGAGAAACAAGGTGGCACTGGTCGCGGGTGCGGCAAAACGATTGGGTGCAGCAAGCGCCTGGTGCGATTTTCTGGCCTGACGATGGGTCGGTAGATAGTAACGAACAACAACGTAAACTGTCTGAAATTCCGCTAGGGCGTTGCGGTAGCCCTGAGAGTATTGCGCAATTGGTAGTCTATCTCTGTAGTGAAAAGGCTGAATTCATTACTGGTGAGATAATCAAAGTTGATGGTAGTCGGCTGAGATAGAGGCTGTGTTAGCAATTGGTTTGAAAGCAGAATTTCGAACAAGTATTTCAATTTGAGTTAGAAGCTTAATTCTAGTTTTTTAAATCCAGTCGCAAGATCGGGTTGCTGTTCTAATAGTTCGTGTAACAAAGCCTGAAACGTTTTCCCGTTTTCAGGATGTACGACATCAGGAGCAAGTTCAACTAGCGGGATCAGTACATAGGGTGCGCTTGCGATTTCCTCACGCGGCAGCGTGACATCTGCAGTACTTATGATGGTGTCGTTGTAAAATAGCAAATCAATGTCTATGGGACGGCTGGAAAACTTATTGGCCTCTCGTTTACGGCCAAGCTCTTTTTCAATGTGTTTAATCGTGATTATGGTAGATTCGATCGATTGACGGGTTTGGGCTTTTACAACAGCATTATAAAAATCATCGCCCTGCAGGCCAACAGCGGCAGATTGATAAACGGGCGACCATATTGAGTCACTAAATAACGCATCCAACGCCTTGGCACACTGCGCGAAATGTTTGGCAGGTTCGATGTTGCTACCGATACTTAAAAATATTTCTGCCATGACCGTTGAGTTATGATCCAGGGGAGTCAGTGCTATGGAGATGTTGATCGTGTGATGCGCACACCCACATCTCGCGAGTTGCTCAAAGCGCCACCCTTGTGCAAGGTAAGCTGTAGCCATTGAACATCAAATTTATCCAGTATGAGCGTGGCCAGTTTCTCTGCCAATGTTTCGATCAGTTGAAACTCACTATTCTGTATGTAAGCTTCTACTCGTTTGGATAACACTTTGTAATTAAGTGCGTGTTTGATACTATCCGTTACAGACGCCTTTTTTATATCAGCTGCTAATTCCTGGTCGACGCTAATGGTTTGCTTTACGTTCCGCTCTTTTTCGTATATTCCGATGATGGCGTCTGCTTGTAAATCGGTGATGAATATGATGTCCATAAAGCGTTTTAACTTCAGTATGTTTACAGACCGGCTTCAAGGCGTGCAAGCGCTTCACCGGATGCAATTACCGTTCGCGCTTTCTTGGTAGCGGCTTTCATATCTGGTTGAATGCCGGTATGCCACATAATCATGGCAGCACCGAGAACAGCAGCATCCAGTAAAGCGCCTTCTTCTCCTTTAAGAGCATCGCGCCCTCGCTCGGCACACAATGCGGATAGGGCATCAATGTCCCATTTCATACCAATTGGATGCTTAGTTTCAGATGCCAATGGTAAATCTTCGGGAATGTCTTCAGCGCGATAGTTGCGCATTAACCCTAGCGACGTGAGGTCGATATCAATTTCTTCGTATTCAACGCGTTCGTCGTACCGAACAATATGTGCATCGGCTCGGAAGGACGGGATGATGCCGCCCTCGGTGCCGCGAACAAGCAAAAGAGAATCGTAAGCGACATGCCGTGCCAGCATGCAGTAAGTATCACGGTAGGGCTTATGCACATAGCCCGTGATTAGGTGTGTTTTATGCTTGCCTTTTATTGCCGAGACCAGCACCTCCGTGGTGCTTAAAACCGGGCGCTTAACAATACGTGCGCGTAATTCGTTGAGCCCATGAAGAGGCTGGCACATAGTGCGTTGATCAAGATAGCCCCAGCCGATGTCAGCGTTGCCCAGGCGAGATGCAACTTCCTTTGTTGAGCGCAGCGCGTTGCCGCCAAGTGCCTTTATAACAGTGTGGTTAGTTACCCCGAATTTTGGACCGCCCAGCTCAACACCATGCGAATATGCGTTAACTCCGCACGCGGCCAATACTGGCAGTACAAATAACGAACCTTGCAGGGTGCGATTAAAACCGTTGTATGGATCGGCTATAACAATGACTTCATCAACTGACGCTTCACACACGTCGGTTCGTTGGCTTAAGGCATCCATCACACCTTTGAGTTCTTCATCGGTCTCTCGCTTCATGCGCAGACCGATTAAAAATACACCCGCCTGCACTGGGTCCGCTGACCCGTCCAGCAAGGCGTGCATTACTGAGCAGGCTTCTTCGCGTGACAGGTTTTTGCTTAGTTCGGGACCTGTGGCCACTCGTTGAATGGCCGAACGCATCAGGGCCGCATCGGCCGCCGTATAGTCAGAATATTTGTTCATGGGTGTTGTCTAATTGTCCTTGACGTCGTTAGTGCGCAGCGAAATGTAAACATCGTTATCCTGCACAGTAACTGGGTAGACACGCAGATTCTGATCGGCTGGATCATCAAGCACTTCGCCCGATGTAAGATCAAATCTGCTGCCATGTAGTGGACACTTCACGAGCGTGCCCGAAAGATTGCCATCGCAGAGTCGCGCATCTTCGTGCGTGCACATTTCGTCGGCCACAAATACACCATCACTGGTGTGTGCAACCAGTACATTTCGATCGTGAAGTGAGACACAGCGCATCTCTTTCACTGGTACATCGCTTAATTGGCAAACTTTTATTAAAGAATCTGTTGTCATAGGGTTTTTGTGATCAAAAGGCCAAGGCTCTGTCTGATAGTTCGTTTCGCAACATGTAAGAGCGAATAATGGATGCCAAAAGTTGCACTGTTACTGGTTTAATGTGATAACAGCGAGTGTGCGCTGGTTGTGGGAAAGTTTATTCTATTGCAGCCCACTGCGACGTAAATTTTGCCGTCTCTTCTGTGCAGTTTTTACTTTTGTATGTATTAAAGCAGCTGTTGATGCCTACTGCCATCAGCTATACCTTTGGTGATAGCTATTTTGGCACAAATTGTCGTTATACTAAGGGCAGGGCACAACCGGTTTGCTTTTCGGCTCCTTCGGAATTATTGGAAACGCACATGATAGAAATGAGTGATGACGAGGGCACGCAGTTGTCCAGCGGCGTGGCGGCCTTTGAGGCCAAGGAATTTCGGCGTGCCTGGCAAATGTTAGAGCCATTGTCCGATCAAGGGAATGCTAATGCTCAATATCGCTGCGCCATTATGATTCAAAACGGCTTGGGCGTAATTGCTCAGCCTAAAACGGCGGCGATACTTATGCAGAAGGCTGCTGAGCAAAATCTTGGCTTGGCGCAGCACGGTTTAGGTGTGATGTACCTTTTTGGTGAAGGGGTGGAAAAGGATCCGACTGAGGCAGTGCACTGGCTTGAGAGTGCGGGCGAGAGTGGTTTGGCAGGTGCGTGGTCAACGCTTGGCATGATGTACATGGAAGGCGAAGGCGTGCAAAAAGACACAACACGAGCGGGTGAATACTATGAAAAAGCCGGCTTTGATCCGAGCGAGTTTGTTTAAACGCTTTCGTGCACAGCCGCCGTGTCCTTGTGCGGAAAAAGCACTCCACAACCAAACGTTCTTCCATTACCCAGGCCGTTGTTTTGCAATTGAATGGATGCAGCTGGTGGTACCTCGGCTAACAAGACACTGCGAGTGCGTCTTGGGCCTTGTTCTGTTCCGACTGTATGCTGCCGCCCACAAAGCAACTTGTGTGGTGTAAAGCCGCTTAGCTTACAGTGCTCTGCAACTCGATCCATAAAATAGTGTTCATCAAGTTGTTCGTGAGCATCTTCTAAGTAGGTATAACGTGAATATAGTGTTGAGGCAGCTGTAATCGATTTTATCTGGCCGGATATTATTTCTAGTACATTGCCACTCACATCGTCGGTGTGCCAGTTCATGGCAGATGCACGGTAGGCGGGGAAGCGTCCCTTTGCGGTGCCAGCCAGATCTCTTAGTAAGGGCAGCTCAGCTTGTTCTCGAATAATGCCAGTATCGGCCTGCGTTAGTGATAGCTGTTGTAGCAATTGCTTGACTGGTGGTAGTGGATCTTCTGGAATGCTGTCTCGGCTTTAGTGTGCGTTACCAGAATAATTCACTTCATCACACAGACTCTGTAGAAAATCGCTGTCCAGACTTTTTGCTTGCGTAAAAAAAATTGTGCTATTTCTTTGAGCATATGCACAGCGAAATACACTTGTCACGTCTTTAGTAATAGTAACGGATCACTAATTTAGCATTCATCCCGCATGCTGAAAATTGCTGTGTAAGTTCAATTTGTATTTGACAGGTAATTGTGCTCTTATTCCTGTTCGCCAGTCATTCTTTTAAAGCGTATGGCGGCAAGGAAATTATAATTGTGGCATGTTGATTTGCAGGTTGTTCTGAATAGAAAGCGTTCCTTTGAATTAGAAAATATTGATTTAGAAAATATTTTTTATTGATACATTTTTTGGTGAACCACTATCGCAGCGTGCCTTCGCTGCTAACGGAGGAAGAATTTTGAGTAATCTGACCAGAAGACAATTCAGCGCACTAATGGGTGCAGGCGTTGCCAGCATTGCAGTACCAGCCGGTATTCGCGCACAGGCCAAGCCACGTGTGGTGGTTATTGGTGGTGGTGCAGCGGGCGCCACAGCGGCGCGTTACATCGCCAAAGATGCCAGTGATGAAATTGATGTGACATTAATTACCGCCTCCGATCAATACACGACCTGCTTTTTTTCAAACCTGTACTTAGGTGGTTACCGCTCGTTTAATTCAATTACACACTCTTACTTAACATTGGCATCGCAAGGTATTAACGTCAAATTAGGCTATGCACAAACTGTTGATACAGGAAAAAAAGCGGTCATGATGGAGGACGGTTCGTCCATTGCCTACGACCGCTTGATTGTTGCGCCAGGTATTGATCTTAATTTCGATAGTGTCGAAGGTTATTCCGAAGAAGCTGCTGAAATTGCCCCGCATGCCTGGCTAGGTGGTGCACAAACCACATTGTTGAAAAACAAACTCGATGCACTTCAAAATGGTGAAAACATCGTGATGGTGCCTCCACCGAACCCATATAGATGCCCGCCGGGACCCTACGAGCGAGTATCCATGATGGCGCATGCGCTTAAAAGTCGTGGACTCACCGACTGTAAGATTTTTGTTCTTGATCCAAAAGAGAAATTTTCCAAACAAGGCCTGTTTCAGGAAGGATGGGAAAAGCACTACCCGGACATGATCGAATGGTACGGTTCGGATATACATGGCGGCATTCTGGGTGTGGATGTTGAGGCCGGAACCGTTGAAACCGACTTTGATACGTTTGAAGGCACGCTACTGAACATCATTCCAGGGCAGATGGCAGGGGCTATTGCATTAGAAGGAGGCCTGACAAACGACACCGGGTTTTGTCCAATCGTGGCTGATTCCATGCGTTCAACAATGGATGAAAACGTGTATGTGCTCGGTGATGCGAGTATTGCGGGTGCGATGCCGAAATCTGGTTTCTCTGCCAATAGTCAAGCTAAGGTTGCAGCTATGCATGTGCGTTCCGATTTAACCGAAAGCCGGGTATTTCCCTCTAAATTTAGCAATACATGCTGGAGCCTTATTGCTGACGATGATGGTGTCAAAGTCGGTGCTCAGTATGTGGTTGAAGATGGCAAGATTGCGTCGACCTCGACGTTTATCAGCCAAACAGGTGAGGATGCTGCGCTACGTAAAACAACCTACGAAGAATCGCTAGGTTGGTATGACGGCATCACCAAAGACATCTTTGGGTAGGGCCTCTGGCTGAGTACAGGTCTTGGGGTAGTTGTGATGGCAATGTCGCCGTCGCAGCATCCGTTGCCCCTTAAAATTCTGACAAAATTTCCCGCAATGCAAGGCCAGAATACCTGTGTAAAACAGTCGGGTATCTGGAGGCATTGTACTAGCAGTTGTTTGGCTCGATTAGTCAGTTTTAAAACGGTAATCGTAAAGCGAGATAAGCTAAACTATCACTTAATGAATAGATATCAAGCAGCACCTTGTGCATAAAGGCGGATAGTCGTTTTGAGGGCGACACTCTACAATACCGAATATACATTCCACGCTTTATTGTTTGCCGGTTAGGAGCCAGCTGCTGATGACTGAAAGACCCGAATAACACGCACGATACACCGATGCTTGATCATCTTGAGCGGGTTCACTCCTGGCTCTAAAGAATTGAATTTGGAGATTTGCATGGCTATTGAAGTAAATGGAAAGTCCTTAGAGACAGATGAAGAAGGTTACCTTGCTAATCTGAGTGAATGGGAGCCTGAAGTTGCATTTGTGATGGCGGGTATTGACGAGTGCGATCTGTCGGACAACCATTGGGAAGTGATCAACTTCTTGCGTGAATACTACGAAGAATATCAAATCGCGCCAGCGGTTCGGGTGTTAACCAAAGCCATTGGCAAAAAATTGGGTAAAGATAAAGGCAACAGCAAATATCTTTATGAACTCTACCCTTATGGCCCAGCGAAGCAGGCTTGTAAGTATGCTGGACTCCCCAAGCCAACTGGTTGTGTTTGAAAAAGTTCGTATATCAAGATTTTAGTATCGCGAGTGTAAAGCCAAATTATGGGAACCGTACTCAGTCTGCTCTTGTACCTCACTGCATTCGTGTTCGTCGTTGGCACTTTAAAGCGCGTGCTGCGATACGCCACAACGCCAGCACCGTTAAAGATCCCCACAACTCCTGCGCCTACCACACGAACCGGTGTGGTGTTTCGCTTAACAAGAGAAGTGGTGCTATTTGAAAGCTTGTTCAAAGCATCCAAATGGACCTGGATTTTTGGCTGGACTTTTCATGCGGGGCTTCTTTTGGCCTTGCTTGCACATCTTCGTTATTTCACCGACCCTGTTTGGTGGTGGGTCGCGCTGCTCTCGCAATTTAGCCCCTATGCGGGTTTGCTTATGTTGTTTGGGCTGGCTGGATTGCTGGCGAGGCGTTTCCTGGTTGACAGAGTTCGCTATATTTCAGCGCCATCAGATTACCTGATGTTGGTATTCTTGATGGCCATCGCGGCTTCTGGCTTAGCGATGCGGCATTGGGTGCACGCTGATATCGTGCAGGTAAAAGAATTTGCGTTAAGTTTGATGGCGCTTGAATTTGGTTTTCTCTCATTTAATCCTGTGCTGCTCATCCATCTTGGTTTAGTGGCAATACTCCTGCTGATCTTTCCATTCTCAAAGCTATTGCATGCGCCGGGGCTCTTTTTCAGCCCAGCGCGTAACCAGATAGATAATCCGCGAGAACGTCGGCATATTGCGCGATGGGCTAAAAAGTCGGATGCGAGCCGAGCGGAGAATTCGCGTGGCTAAGCCCCCTGAATTTAAAACTCCCCAGTTGGGAGAATACTCGGTCACCCCACCTGTCCTGCCCGATTCAATGCGTCATAGCCAGCCATTTGTCGCGAAACCTGAGCATCAAGAGGCTATTGGGTTCCCGGGTGAATTAATTGATAACTGGCAAGAGGTCGCAATAGAGAAACTCGGAGAGCTCACGAAAAAGTATCGAGGCTTACAGGTGTATCTGGATTCGTGCGTCAAGTGTGGCGCTTGCACAGATAAGTGCCATTACTTTTTAGGCACGGGCGATCCTAAAAATATGCCGGTGGCGCGGCAAGATTTATTACGCAAAGTGTATCGTCGTTATTACACCGTAGCCGGAAAATATTTTCCAAAGCTTGTGGGCGCAGAAGATCTAACTGAGTCGGTACTTGATGATTGGTATAAATATTATCATCAGTGCTCGCAATGTCGACGCTGTTCGGTGTATTGCCCTTATGGTATCGATACAGCGGAAGTATCAATGGCCGCCCGTGAAATTATGGATACGGTTGGCAAGGGCCAGAAATACTGCAATGAGATTATTGGCAAGGTCCATAAAATTGGCAATAACCTGGGATTGCCGGAGGCTGCGCTTGCAAACACCCTGGAAGGCTTGGAAGAGGACGTACTCGAAGATGACGGCGTAGCCGTAAAATTTCCTCTGGATGTAAAAGGTGCCGATATCTTATTGGTCACGCCATCCGCCGATTTTTTTGCCGAACCGCACATAGACGGTTTGATTGGCTATGCGAAGGTATTTCATCAGGCGGGTTTGAGTTGGACTGTTTCGTCGCACGCATCGGAAGCTGCAAATTTTGGCCTCTTTATCGGAAGTTACGACAATATGCAGAAAGTGGCTTTGCGCATTCGCGAAGCGGCGCTGGAACTAGGCGTTAAACGCATCGTCTTCGGAGAGTGCGGGCATGCCTGGCGTGTAGGTTATAGTTTTCTTAATACACTGGCTGGCCCATTCGATTTCCTGGATTCAAACTATCCTGTGCCGCAGCACATTGTTGAAGTGACGCACGATCTTTTGCAGCAAAAACGCATCAAGTTCGATCCTGAAGCCAATGATGAAAAGCGCGTTACCTTTCATGATTCATGCAATGTTGCAAGAGCCTCACGTATGGGCAGTAAAGCAGGTGGTCAGTTTGTATTGCCTCGTGAAGTTATTAAAGCGGCCTGTAATCACTTTTACGACATGCCAGCAAACACGATTGGAGAAGGTACCTTCTGCTGTGGTGGCGGTGGTGGTTTGTTAACTGATGATCTCATCGAGCTTCGCACAAAAGGCGCTTTGCCACGTATGCAAGCACTGAAAGAGGTGAACGATCAACATCAGATCACACATATGGCCGCGATCTGCGCGATTTGTAAAAGCCAGTTTGCGAAAGTATTGCCTTATTACGGTTTTGAGATGGATCAGATTATCAGTGTGCATCAACTGGTTGGCGATGCTTTGGTGATGGACACAGAAATTTAATTCTGGGGGAGACACTATGACGACACCCTGGAGCAAAACGCACAATGGCGAAGAACATACGCTGCGAACGTATGCAGACGGTGACTTTAACTGGAAGAACTGGGCTCAGCAGATAGTCATTGCTGACGAATCACGTAAATGGCTTGACGCCTTGGACAACGGTTGTGGATTGATCGATAGTGATGCTTTCTATAACATCACCGACAGGCCTGGGCACTTTGTAGCAGGCGACATCTTTCGGCCTCATTATTTTAATTTGTTGCAAAAACTGGAAGAATCTAACCTTGCGCCTGCCAACAACATTGAAACGCAGGAATGGGGCACGGATCAATCGGCAGGGGCTGTGCATAACTATGAAGATCGCTCTGCATACGAGATCGCGGCGGCAGATGAATTATTTTTGGAGCATTGGAAAGAAGAGAACGGGCAAATGCGCGAGGAACCTGTGCCAGAAGGTGAGCAAGTTCTCGGTCTTTTAGAAGAACGCATGGTGCGGCAAACGGAGGAAAAGGCGATGGCGGAAGCCAATCGATGCATGAGCTGCGGTATGTGTTTTGAGTGTGATAACTGTGTGATTTATTGCCGCGCAAGATGCGGTTTTTCGCGTAAGGAAAGACAAAAGCACAACCGGCCGATACGTTGATACAGACTACCACAAATTTATTGACTGTCATGTCTGTGCAGATGTATGCCCTTCTGGATACATCGACATGGGATTAGGGCACTAAGCTATGCACAGGTCTCGCTCATCACGTTGCCTGGCTATATTTATGACACTTGTCATTTTTGGCTTAAGTGCGCTAGTGCTTGCCGGTGATCGAGGTCCCCAAATTCCTAAAGGCAAAGGTGAGCACTGTGTTGCCGACACCGATTTTATGCGCAGAAACCATATGGATCTGATTGTGCATCAACGCGATAACACAGTGGTAAAGGGCATACGGGGTGAGCCGTTTAGTTTGGTTGAATGCGTTGATTGCCATGTACAGCGTGATGCGAACAATGTGCCGATTCGTATCGATGCAGAAGGGCAATTTTGCGCTAGCTGCCATCAGTTTGTCGCTGCAAAAATAGATTGTTTTTCGTGTCATGCGGCGGTACCCGATTCGGATTCAGTGATCGGTGCTAAAAAGAAGGCGCGTGTAGATGAGATGCAATGGGTTCCTGATGAACGAACCAGTGCCCTGGCACGACAAACCGTTGCGTCGGGATCAAAATCGAAATGAGTAATCCGGAAACTCAATATCAGAGCACCGCGAATGCCGCTCGGCGTCTTTTCTTAAAGCGTCTGGGCTTGGTGGGTGTGGCAGTTGCTGCAGCACCCGCGGTGTTGCCGGCCTTGAGTAAGGCTACTGTTACCCCATTAACTGCTGCATCTAGCGAGCACCGTTGGGGCTTACTCATTGACACTACAAAATGTGCTTCAGGTTGTGATGCCTGTGTGCGTGGATGTAACGAGGAGCACGGTATTACTAGCTCTGGTAACGATCACACCGATGCACAATGGATCCGAAAGATAGACTTACAGGACAACCTAACGAATTCGCTATCGTCCTTGCCGATGCTCTGCCAGCATTGCGAATCGGCGCCGTGTGTAGACGTTTGCCCAACGGGTGCGTCTTTCAAACGTGCCGATGGTGTGGTACTGGTCAATAAGCACACGTGTATAGGATGTCGCTATTGCATGATGGCCTGTCCTTACAAGGCTAGGTCGTTTATACACGAGCCCATTACTGATCAAATTTCAACAGCACCCAGAGGTCAGGGTACGGTAGAGAGTTGTACCTTATGTGTTCATCGTATTGATGCTGGCAATGAGCAGCCACCTGCATGTGCAGAAGCGTGTACAAATGATGCGTATGATGCCATTTTGTTTGGTGATCTTAATGATCCTTCAAGCAAGATCGCCAAGGCCATGGCTGAAAATAGCGCTCAGCAAGTGCGCTCTGATCTGGCACTGAATACCGCAGTAAGGTATACGCAATTGTGATGAAACAATTTCCCCAAATGCTATTTGATGCACACATTCTGCAATGGCTTTTGCAACAGTGTACGCGGCTGCGCAATAAATGGTGCTGGCATGATTGATCAGCATCGATACGAACAGCTAAAACCGAAACAGTTCAGCTATTTTGCGCTGCTCCTGGTGTGTGCTGCACTGCTTGGGGTAGGCGGATATTGCGCGCTTCAGATGGAACATGCAGGTCACATCATTACGGGTATGAATAACCATATTGTATGGGGCTTACCGCATGTTTTTGCGGTATCGCTTATCGTCTGTGCATCCGGTGCGCTTAATGGCGCATCGCTAGCTTCCGTTTTTGGATTAGCGCATTACAAACCTATTGCCCGTTTATCGGTAGCACTTGCAATGTCCTTATTGAGTGGGGGGCTTTTGGTGTTGGTGCTGGATCTTGGTCGTCCGGATCGGCTCATCATTGCGATGACACACTATAACTTCCGTTCTATTTTTACCTGGAACATTTTTCTGTACACAGGTTTTTTGTGTATCTGCAGCGTTTACTTGTGGATGATGATGGAAAGACGGTTTAATTGCCATGCCAGTGCTTTTGGTAAGGTTGCATTTGCCTGGCGTATCGTGCTTACCACGGGTACGGGCAGTATTTTTGGGTTTTTGGTCGGTCGCAATGCACTGGATTCAGCACTATTGGCACCACTATTTATCGCACTGTCATTGGTCATGGGCATGGCCGTGTTGGCGCTCGTGTTAACCGTGCTAGATCGCTGGCGAATCAAAATAATGTCGGCTCAATTGGTGGCATCCATTAACCGTCTACTCAGCTGGTTTCTTTTAGGTTTGGCGTATTTTTCAATAGTGCAGCACCTCACTAATTTATACATAACCGAGCATCACGTAACAGAGAGCTTCACACTTCGGGGTGGTCTTTCCGGTATGTTTTGGGTGGGTCATGTTGTGTTAGGTGTCGTGTTACCACTGTGCATTCTTAGGGCATCTCCGAAGACGATAGCGCCTGTTAATCAACTTGTCGTGAGTTCCTTGCTCGCGTTGCTTGGCGCTATGGCTTTGCTTTATGTCATCGTCATCGGATCGCAAAGTACACCGCAAGTACTGTTTCCTGGAAAAACCGTATTGCAAAGTCGATTTGGTGATGCAGGCTTTCCCACATACGAACCCAGTATATGGGAGTGGGGATTAGGTTTTGGCGGCGTGTCTTTAGCAATTTTAATGTGCTTATGTTTAATGCGTGTGCTTCCGCTGGTACCCGAAGCACTTTTAAAACAGGAAGGAGGCCTCCAATGAGTGCAACCTTTGCAACAGAAGCGTTTATGGGTCGCTTTATTTCTGCACCGTGGCGCTCTAGTGGTAAATCCATGGTTAGCATGGGCTTGGCAACGTTTTTCCAATCTGACGATCCAAACACACAGTTTTCACCACATGAAGAAACCATGTAGCGACGCAATATTGGTGAAGCACTGAATATCACGCGCAAATACGCTAAGGCCAGTAGGGTTCGGGTGTATCTGCGGCGTCACTCTACGGGTGTGCGTTGCATACTGGATGATGATGATGGTATTGGCTTAATGCGCTAAACCAGTGCTTTATTGCTGGGAAATACGATTGAAATAGATTATATTCAGTTCAGTCATATAAGAATATCCACAGACGCAAAAATTATCGCTGTAGCTGCCCCAATTGTTAATACGGTAGCGGCTCCCTTAGCTGCAATACAGCCGTAGTAACGTTACACCCGTAGTAGAGGTACTGCTATAGCGTTACCGGCATATAGTTACAGTTATAGTTTTATTTATTAAGAGGAGCGATGATGAAACTTGTCAATCGATTGCTTGTGGGCATGGCTGCCGCAACTTGTATCGTTACACTGGCCTGCGCAGGCACTACTGCGCCGGATGACGTTGTCATCAAAAACCTTTCAATTGATAAAGCGCTCACCGACGTTGCCGGCGATCCGGAAAAAGGCAAAGCGATATTCATTAATCGAAAGCAGGGCAATTGTTTAGCTTGTCATGCCAATAGCGATATGAACGATCAACTTTTCCACGGCCAGGTCGGACCGGTTCTGGATGGTGCGGGTGCACGTTGGTCTGAAGGCCAGCTTCGTACCATTTTAGTTAACGCGAAAGCTGTTTTTTCAGACCAAACAGTGATGCCGGGTTTTTACTCGCTCGACGTTGGTGCCAATGTCCGAAAAGATCTCATAGGCAAAACTATTCTGGAAGCGCAACAAATTGAAGATCTTGTTGCTTATCTCGCTCAACTTAAATAATCAGGAGATTTTGATGAATCTCAGCAGAAGAAAATTACTGACAAGTTCGGCTGGCGTAGCGTCTTTTTTGGGAGCCTCAGGTATATTCGCATCTCCAGAAGATGTTGCCATGGCCATAAAAGAGATAGCCGGTGATGCCTCAATTGGCTCGGGTGAATTGACACTAAAGACCCCGGAGATTGCCGAAAACGGCAATAGCGTGCCTGTCTCAGTTATGGTCGATAGCCCAATGACAGAGGATTCATATGTCGAATCCATCGCCTTGTTTGCCGAAGGCAATCCATTGCCAGACGTCATTACCTTTAATTTTACGCCAGCCAGTGGTGAAGCCTTTGCTTCTACTCGTATGCGTTTGGCACAAACTCAAAACATTATTGCCGTCGCCAAGATGAGTGATGGGTCCATCATCAGTGACACACGAAATGTGAAGGTCACTATTGGCGGTTGTGGCGGATAATCGGGAGCAAAAAAATGGCTAAAGCACGTATTAAAGTTCCAAAGACAGCGGCAGCTGGTGACGTAATAAAGATTAAGTCGCTTGTGAGCCACACAATGGAGTCCGGGCAGCGAAAAGACAAAGAAGGTAACGTCATTCCGCGCAAAATTATCAACAACTTCGATTGCCAGTTTAATGGTGAGTCGGTTTTTTCCTGCGATATTGATCCGGCGATTGCTGCTAACCCGTTTCTTGAGTTTCGGGCAAGAGTAACTGAGTCGGGCACATTTAAATTCATGTGGACAGACGATGATGGAACAGTGATAGAGGCAGAAAAGAATATCGAAGTTTCATAGGACTAAATTGTCAGCCGTAACGTTGAGGCTTTGGTTGAGGCTTTGGTTGTGACTTGGGTTGAGACCTGTATAGCATCGGCGCGGTGCAAAACGATTCTTCTTGGGGAGAAGTTTGTGATCTTATCAAATAAAAAAAGATTGGCTTTCGGCGGGTCTATTGGCATCGTGCTCTCACTTTTCGCACCACTTTTCGCTGATCCTGTAGAAGAGACCTTAATCATTGACGATGAAATCGAATTGATCACCAAAACCAAGTCAGTGGAAGGGCACCCGATCGAAACGGTTTACTCGGGGTGGCATTACCGCACACCTGAAACCCGTGCGCTAGAAGCTGATTCATTTGCAAACCCTGGAATGCTGGGAGTTGAGCAAGGCGAGGAAATCTGGAATACCGTTGAAGGTACGACTGGTAAATCATGCGCATCCTGTCACGATGATGCGGCAGTGTCCATGAAGGGTGTTGGTTCCAACTATCCTAAGTGGGATGCTGATGCTAATCGTCCTATCAACATTGAAGGTCGTATTAATAAGTGTCGAGTTGAGAATATGGGAGCTGAGCCGTATGCGTTCGACAAAGGTGGTCAGAAACCGCTCACGGCTTATATCAAACATCAGTCCTTTGGTATGCCAGTAGAGCTCGATCTCTCTGAAGGTGCCATGCAGTCCTGGTGGGAGGATGGTAAAGAGACTTACTATTTAAGAACAGGGCAGCTAAATTTATCTTGTGCGTCTTGCCATGAACAAAACCACGGTAAATACATCCGAGCTGATCATCTGAGCCAGGGCAATGTAAATGGTTTTCCAACTTATCGCCTTAAGCAAAACAAACTGATCTCACTGCATAACCGTTTTCGTGGATGCATACGCGATACACGAGCCGAATTTCCAGCTGCGTTTTCGGACGTGCTAATGGGGCTTGAGGTATATACCACCTGGCGCAGCACCGGCTTGGCGATAGAGACACCGGCGGTTCGGCAGTAGTTATCACGGCACTCTAGAGCCAAATGACTTCACGAAGAGACTTTCTGCAGTTTGCATCTGTTTGCGCTGCAGCTACTGGCTTCTCGGGCGCGCTGACCAAAGTCGCCGCCCAGCAGAAGTTAAGCCAAGATCAATTACTTGATTTCAACAGCAAGGGCACTCTGTCCTTGCTGCACATCACTGACATCCACGCTCAGCTAAAGCCTGTCTACTTCAGACCCCCTTCGGAAAATTTCGGAGTGGGTGCATTTGAGGGCATTCCACCTCATTTAGTTGGTGAGCAGTTTCTTAAGCATTTTAATATCGATAAAGGCAGTGCCCTTGCGTATGCCCATACCATGGTTGATTACATCAATATGGCAAAAAGCTATGGTCGTCTGGGTGGATTGGATCGCATGGCAACCCTGGTGCAGGCCATTCGTGCCGATCGGGGTGATAACAATGTTCTGTTACTCGATGGTGGCGATACTTGGCAAGGTTCGTATACGGCTCTGAAAACCGATGCGCAGGATATGGTCGACTGCATGGCCTTACTTAAGCCCGATGCCATGGTCGGTCATTGGGAATTCACGCTAGGTACAGATCGTGTGCTCGAGATCATCGAAAGCATGGGGTACCCGTTTCTGGCGAGTAATATTGTCGACACAGATTGGGAAGAACCCGTGTTTGAAAGCACGGCATTTTATGAACGTGGTGGTGTGAGGGTTGCGGTCATTGGGCAGGCGATGCCTTATACACCGATTGCAAACCCTCGATACATGTTCCCGGAGTGGTCTTTTGGTATACGCGCTCAAACGCTTCAGGAGAACGTGAACGCCGCTCGCGATGATGGTGCTGAGGTTGTTGTATTGTTGTCGCATAACGGGTTTGATGTTGATCAAAAGCTGGCGACCATACTCTCTGGGGTCGATGTGATTTTAACCGGGCATACACACGATGCTGTGCCTGAAGCTATCAACATAAACAACACACTGGTATTGTCATCTGGCTCACATGGGAAATATCTGGGCCGAGTTGATCTAGACGTCAAGAACGGTAAGGTAGTGGATTATGCTTCAACTCTAATTCCGGTGTTTTCGGATGTCATAGAACCCGACCCGGACATGGCCAAAAAAATTGATTCCGTCAGAGCTCCCTATGAGGCTGAAGTCACTAGAGTCATTGGGCAAACTGAATCTTTACTGTATCGTCGCGGCAATTTTAATGGTACCTGGGATGATTTAATCTGTGAGGGTTTAATAGAGCAGAGGGATGCAGAACTCTCTTTCAGCCCTGGATTTCGCTGGGGCAGTACACTGCTTCCAAAGCAAGACATCACTATAGATGATCTCTATAACCAAACGGCGATGACGTACCCCCAAGTATACCGACAGGAATTTTCAGGCCAGCAGATTAAAGAAATATTGGAAGATGTATGCGACAACCTGTTTAACCCTGATCCTTTTTTCCAGCAAGGTGGCGATATGGTTCGGGTTGGCGGCATGGGTTTTAGTTGCTCTCCGAAAGAAACCATGGGGAGCCGAATCAGCGATATGACGTACTTAAAAACGGGTGAGCCGATAGATCCTGGCCGAAACTATGTGGTAGCGGGTTGGGCATCTATAAATGAAAATGTCGAAGGGCCACCTGTATATGATCTGATCGAAAAACACATAAGTGATAAAAAGGTGGTGAAC
>CAYSZH010000018.1:0-47608 GCA_964435305.1 uncultured Granulosicoccaceae bacterium | reverse complement strand
ATCCCAGGGATGAATTTCACAATACACACCACACTCTCTCACACGCCGAGCAATGAGCTGAGTGGTTTGCCCACCAAAGTCGATAATTAAGATGCATTGCGCCTGAATGTCGTGCATGAGTGTTATATCTTTGAATTTTTTTATGCTTATGGATATCGATAGTTAGGTGCTTCTTTGGTCATTTGCACATCGTGCACATGGCTTTCACGCATACCAGCACCAGTAATGCGAACAAAGTTCGCGTCGCGACGCATTACATCGATGGACTCGGCCCCGCAATACCCCATACTGGAACGAACACCGCCCAGCATCTGATGTACGATCGCCGCCACTGGACCCTTGTAAGGTACACGCCCTTCTATACCTTCAGGTACAAGCTTATCTTCAGCATCTTCATCATCCTGAAAATATCGGTCACTGGAACCTGCGCGCATCGCACCCACAGAACCCATACCTCGATAAGATTTATATGAGCGCCCTTGATAAAGCTCGACTTCACCCGGCGCTTCTTCGGTACCGGCCAGCATACTACCAACCATCACACTGCTTGCGCCCGCCGCAATAGCCTTGGCCATATCACCAGAAAAACGGATACCACCATCGGCAATTAACGGTACATCGGTGTCAGCCAGCGCATCTGCAACATGCGTGACGGCTGTTATTTGGGGTACGCCAACACCTGCTACAACCCGAGTTGTACAAATAGAGCCTGGCCCAATACCGACCTTGACCCCGTGTGCACCTCTTGCAACTAAATCTTTCGCGGCCTCGGCGGTTGCGATGTTTCCGCCAATAACATCTACATCAGGAAATCGGCTGGCAACCCACTCAACACGATCGAGCACGCCCTGGGAATGCCCATGCGCCGTATCCACAACCAGCACATCAACACCTGCTGCAACCAGCTCTGTAATGCGTTCGTCAGTATCGCCACCCGTGCCCACAGCCGCGCCTGCCAGCAGGCGTTGTTGTGCATCTTTATTGGCGTTGGGGAAGTCGTGCGCTTTTTGAATATCCTTCACTGTGATCATGCCACGCAACTCAAAGTTGTCGTTAACAACCAGTACTTTTTCGATGCGATGCTGATGCAACTTTTCGATCGCAGCTGAACGATTTGAGAATTCAGGTACGGTAACGAGTTGTTCCTGTGGCGTCATGATGCTCGACACAGGATCATCAAGTCGTGTCTCGAATCGCAAATCCCGTTGTGTCACGATCCCCACAAGCTTTGCGCCATCGACAACCGGTAAGCCCGAAATGCCAAGTTCGCGTGTCATTTTGACAACATCGTGAATGGAGGTATTCGGGCTGATCGTGATCGGTTCGGTGACAACACCACTCTCGTGTTTTTTCACTCGCATGACTTCTTGCGCCTGCCGTTCTACCGACAGGTTTTTATGAATAATGCCAATGCCGCCTTCTTGCGCCAAAGCGATTGCCAGGCGCGATTCTGTGACTGTATCCATAGCAGCCGACAATAGTGGAATGTTCAGACTGAGGTTTTTAGTCAGACGAGTTTTGAGGCTGACGTCCTTGGGCAAAACGGTGGAATGGCGAGGGGTAAGCAGTACGTCGTCAAACGTTAGCGCTTCCTGGATAACCGGCATAGTGCATGTCCAATTGAGGATCAGGATGCGCTCTAATTGTACATTGAACGAGGCCCTTTTACGCACGTAATGAGTAAAGATAATACTGATGACGAAATGTTCGTACTAACGTTGGTACTAATGAAATAAGCCGCAAAGCGCCTGTGGCTGAATTTTGCAGGTATGCTTGTTGAACCATGGCAGCTTTGCAACAAAAACGACGTGTCTTCACCGTTTCTCGCCTTAATCAGGAAGTGCAGCAAGCACTCGAATCTGGTTTTGGCATGCTGTGGCTGCAGGGTGAGATGTCTAACTTTAGTCGTCCAGCCAGTGGGCACTTCTATTTTTCCCTCAAAGACAGTCAGTCGCAAATTCGCTGCGCCATGTTTCGCAATAAAAATCGATATGTCGATTTCCAGCCAGAAAATGGCGATGAGGTTTTGGTCAGGGGCAGGCTGGGATTGTACACAGCACGCGGCGATTTCCAACTGATTGTCGAGCATATGGAACCTGCGGGGGCTGGCAAGCTGCAGCAGGAGTTCGAGCAACGTAAACACAAGTTGAACGAACTGGGTTGGTTTGATCAGGCAAGCAAGCAAGCACTGCCAGCGATGCCTGAGACTATCGGCGTGGTGACATCGCCGACCGGTGCCGCCATTCGAGATGTTTTACAGGTACTATCCCGACGTTACCCGCAGGCAAAAATCATTGTGTACCCCACATTGGTTCAAGGCAGTGTCGCCGCACCCAATATTGTCAAGGCGATAGAGAGTGCCGACAGGCGCGCCGAAACCGACCTATTATTAGTGGTGCGCGGTGGCGGTTCGCTGGAAGATCTCTGGGCATTTAACGAGGAAGCGGTAGCCGCGGCCGTACGTGCCTGTCGTTTGCCAATTGTGAGCGGTGTTGGACACGAAATCGATACCACTATTTGTGATTTGGTTGCTGACGTTCGCGCACCCACCCCTTCCGCCGCGGCTGAAATGGCCACGCCCGATGGCATCGCGTTATTGATGCAGGCGCAGCAACATGCACGCTCACTGCTGCGCTTAACAGAAAATAAAATCACCGCCGCAGTCGAAAAGGTTCGATCACTGGAACAGCGGCTCAACGCAAGGCACCCAAAACGACTGATAAACGATCGAGGCCAGCGTGTGGATGAGCTGGAGGCTCGATTGCACCATTCCATTAAACAGACACTGCTTCAACATGCGCAAATTTTAAGCAATGCCGATCTTGCGCTACATGCCAACTCACCCACAGGCACAATTGAACGGTTCCAAAACCTTGCCGAAACGCTTCATTTACGATTAGCTAATGCGATGCAACGCAATTTAACGCAGACTCGAAATCGCTGGAAACTGGCCGCCCATTCACTTGATACTGTTAGCCCGCTTGCAACGCTTGACAGAGGATTTGCGGTCGTAAAATCAGGTCAAAAAATAATCACAAAAGCCGCCGACGTTAAGCCAGGAGACCGAATACAAACACAGCTTGCCGACGGAGAAATTAGCAGTATCGTGGAACAAACAGATTAAATTACAATTGGAATTGAAGACAGAAAAAACCAATAAAAACCTTAAATATCAATAGTATAATGGACAATTGTTATACGTAAGATGAAAAAATAACCCAACTAAATGATTGCAAAACCGCGCTCGATTTGATAAAACACCGCGCTGCGTCAAGCATGACAACTTTTGAAGAGGCCCAACATGGCCAAGGCAACATCGAAGAAAACCGCCAGCACCGCCACGGGCAAAACTGCCAAGGCTGGTAGTGCGAAAAAGGTCGCGAAAAAAACCGCTGCAAAAAAAGCTGCAGCCAAAACAAGCGCCAAGGAAAAAGCCGCTGCTGCGGCCGAATCCAAGACATCTGCAAAGAAAACAGCCAAAAAGACGGTGAGTAAAACGACCACTAAAAAAGCGGAGTCCAAAAAGGTCGCTGCGAAAAAAACCACTTCAAAAAAGAAGGCAGCCGCCGCTAGCCCCACTGTTGTCAAAAGTACTGAGAAAGACAGCAAGAAAGTTGCTGCCAAAAAAGCCACGGCTAAGAAAACCACTGCTAAAAAAATATCTAAAAAAGTGACTGCGAAAAAAGCCCCTGCTGCAAAAAAGAAAGCAGCTGCTGCTGAAAAACCGAAAGCCGACGCTGATGCCAAGGTAGCCAAGAAAAAGGCCAGCGCTAAAACAGCGGCCCCCACCATCGCTGTTGGTGAGCAAACTTCGCAAACTGTAGTGCCGTACGAGCGTGAAAAAAATAGCCATTACATGGACACAGAGCAGCTAGCTCATTTCAGCAATAAATTGGCTGAGTGGAAGCAGCAACTCATGGAAGAAGTTGATCGTACCGTTGGCCACATGAAAGATGATGCAACCAACTTTCCCGATCCCAATGATCGCGCCACACAAGAAGAAGAATTCAGCCTGGAACTACGTACTCGCGATCGCGAACGTAAACTCATCAAGAAAATCAACGAAGCACAGAAGCGTATCGAAGAAAACGAATACGGTTATTGTGAAACCTGTGGCGTTGAAATTGGTGTAGGCCGGCTCGAAGCAAGACCCACAGCCGAACTGTGTATCGACTGCAAAACACTTGAAGAGATTCGCGAAAAGCAGATTGCTTAAATCCATCAAACGGCTTTAAGTCTGGGCCATGATTTTACAACCGGCTAAGTACACTGGCCGGTTTGCTCCCTCCCCTACTGGTGATTTACATTTTGGCTCACTGCTTGCCGCCATGGGCAGCTACTGTGATGCGCGTGCCAGCAATGGTAACTGGCTTGTTCGTATCGATGATATAGACCCGCCGCGCGCCCAGGCCGGTGCTGACTTAAGCATCCTTAATACATTAAAACGCTATGGTTTCGAGTGGGATCAAGAACCGCTGTATCAAAGCACCCGGAGTGATCAGTACCGAGACGCCCTGCAAGCTCTCAGTAGCATAAACAAACTCTACGCTTGCACTTGTAGCCGCGCGAAATGGGCCGATCATAAACACTACCCAGGCTATTGCCGAGAAAAAGCGCCAACGCTCGAATTAAAACAACTACAGCAAAGCGACACTAGAGCACCGCATTCAACTGTTGCGGTGCGTATGAGGCTCAGCGGTGAGTACCGGTTTGACGATCGCTTACAGGGTGCGCAGCAGCGCACAACAGATAAAAATATCGGTGATCCTGTGCTATTGCGCCGTGATAAGCTCTTTTCGTATGCACTAGCGTGCGCTATTGACGACAGCGACTCAATTAGCGATGTCGTTAGGGGAGCTGATTTGTTAGAAACCACTGCAATTCAAATTGCTTTAATGCAGGCACTGGGGCGGCCCGTTCCACGTTATGCACATCTGCCAGTCGCCATTAACGCCGATGGACAAAAGCTCAGCAAACAAACTCTGGCAAAACCAATAGATTCGATGCCAGTGATGGATACCCTCAACAACGCTTGGCTTACGCTCAAGCAAAACCCAATTAATGTTGGATCAGTACAAGAATTCTGGAACATGGCCATCAATAGCTGGGATTTATCCCGCGTACCTTCTGTGCATGAAATGACACCTCATTCAGAACTGGCCGGTTGAATTTACCACCATGAAAGAACAACCACGGCATGATCACACACTGCTGATATTTTTTGCAGCACTTTTTGTATTTAACTCCCCGTTAACAAATTGGTGGTCGTCGCTGCAGTTGCCCTGGTATGCCATATTTATTTTCTGGGCCATCTTCATTGCCTTAGTTGCTCTTAATTTGCGACAGAAGAGTTCAAGCGATGGGGATTGAACTTTGGTGGCTGTTTGCCATTGCAATAATTTATTTGGCAATTCTGTTTTTTGTAGCCTATGCCGCCGACAGCGGTCTTATTCCTTTTCGTATAGTGAGCCACCCGCTGGTCTATGCCCTTTCACTCGGGGTATACGCCACCTCTTGGACTTATTATGGCAGCGTGGGATTGGCAGACAGCAACGGCTACGCTTTTTTGACTATCTACCTTGGATTAACCGGTGCGTTCCTGCTCGGCCCTTACATACTTAAACCGATTCTATCTCTTTGCAGAGAGTATCAACTGACATCAATTGCTGACCTACTCGCGTTTCGATACGGTGGTAGGGGAACTGGCTTTATCGTCACCATCTTTATGCTGATCGGATTACTGCCTTATATCTCCTTGCAGATTCGAGCGGTCACGCAATCGATTCAAGTACTGAGTAAGCAGGTCCCACCGAATTTACTTGCGCTGGTATTTTGTTTGATGATCACGGTATTTGCCATTTTGTTTGGCGCAAGGCATTTATCTCCGAGGGAGAAACATCATGGCCTTGTGCTTGCGATCGCTTTTGAATCTGCGATCAAGCTTTTTGCATTATTAGTGGCGGGGGCTTTTGTACTAACACAGGTGTTTGATTCGCCAATGGCCATGAATGAATGGCTGGCGAAAAATCCAGAGTCGGTTTCGCAATTGTATGAGCCTGCGCAATCGGGCTTTTGGTCAACGCTGCTTTTTCTGGCGTTTTGTGCCGCCTTTTTGCTGCCACGTCAATACCATATGGCATTTGTCGAAAACGAAAACCCGGCGCATCTGAAAACAGCCTATTGGTTATTTCCACTGTATCTTCTGCTGTTAAACCTGCCAATCGTTCCGATTCTATTTGCTGGGCGCTATCTCGAACTTAATACGGCACCGGATTTTTATGTTCTTGGCATTACGCTCAGCCTTGGCAAGGAGTGGCTGGCGATATTGGTATTTTTAGGTGGATTATCGGCGGCCAGTGCAATGATGATTGTGACAACACTCGCCTTGTCGTACATGGCACTGAATCACCTACTTTTACCCGCATCACTCTCTGGCAACCAACCGGACGATTTTTACCGACGCCTGCTGTGGAGCAAACGTGTCATGATCGCACTGATCATTGCCGCCGGCTATGCCTTTCATATTGTCATTGAACTCAATGAAGGTTTAGCCAGCCTTGGGCTTATTTCGTTTGTTGCAGCAGCACAGCTACTGCCTGGTGTGTTTGGCGTTTTGTACTGGAACCGGGCGACGCAGGCAGGATTTATCGCGGGCCTTCTTGGCGGTGCAGTTGTGTGGTTTTTGATGCTCATCTTGCCGTTGCTCTCACCAAGCGCCAACATTATGGCTGCGCTACCGATCGAAACAGACATCTGGACCTTGTCTACGTTTTGTACATTGACAGCGAACGTGTTGCTGTTTGTGCTCGGGTCCTTATTATCAAAACCAACACTTGATGGGGTCACAGCGAGTCAGGTGACTATTGATGAAGCGACGTTTGCACTGAACACACCCTACACGGCACGCTCGGTACATACCTACTTGTATGCCATGCAACAAGTGGTCGGAAATAAAGTTGCACAAGAGGAAATACACCGGGCGCTGGAGGAAACTGGCATCGATTTCGAAGAAACCCGACCAGCAGAACTGCGTTTATTACATGAGCAGCTCGAACGCAACATGAGTGGTTTGGTCGGCCCCACGCTGGCACGATCTATATTAAGGCTAAAGCAAGCTGGTGATTTTGAATCAAGCAATGAAAGTGATTCTCGATTGCTCGAAATGCGCCTCGAAGCTTCACGCGAACAAATGCGCGGAATGACAAAACAGCTCGATGATCTGCGACGCTACCTGCGCGATATTTTACGCGAGCTCCCCCTTGGCGCTTGCTCTCTATCGGCAAATGGCAACATCTTTTTATGGAATTCTGCTATGCAGACCATCACCGGTATTGACGAACGCATTGCCCGCAACCAAACACTAACATCACTAACGCAACCGTGGAGTAAGCTACTGGCAGAATTTGCAGAATCAGATGATAACCACCGCTTTCGTTGTTCTCTTAATCATGCCGGGAAAACCGTATCGGTCAATATACACAAAGCCGATATCGGCGCTCCGGACGATTCAAACCCTGATCTGACCGGCCTTGTTATTCTCATGGAAGATCGAACTGATTTTGATACGCTAGAGGCCGAACTTGCACATAGTGAACGGCTGGCATCCGTTGGGCGCCTGGCTGCAGGGGTCGCGCACGAAATAGGTAACCCGCTGACTGGTATCGCAAGCATCGCGCAAAATCTGGGGCACGATGTACGTCATGACCAGCCCGAGAACAATCAACAGTCTCCTGTGGTTGAACAGGTTGATGACATTCTTGATCAAGTTAGCCGCATCAATGGTATTTTACGTAGCTTACTGAATTTCTCACACGCTGACGATATCTCTGGTGACTCCAATGAGCATGTGAACGTCCAGGACAGTGTGAATGAAGCCTTACGACTGGTTACTTTGTCACCCGACACACGCGCCTTTAAATTTGTTGTTGGCATTCCGAATGAAGCCACCGTTTTTTGTGATCCGAATCAGCTGGTACAAGTCTTCGTCAACTTGCTAAACAATGCGGTGGATGCTTCTGAATCGGGAGATCGCATTTCGGTCATTGGCAAAACCGTAAAAGGACAATATAAAATTAGCGTGATCGACGAGGGTAGCGGCATTAAAAGTGATATTAGGGATCAGATTTTTGAGCCTTTTTTTACGACAAAACCTGTAGGTGATGGCACTGGGCTTGGGCTCTCGTTGGTCTTTAGTATCGTCACAAATATGGGTGGCAGAATTAGAATCGAACAAAGTGATTCATCCGGCACACACGTTGTCCTGTATCTGCCAACCTCTGCAAAACTATGAATAGAATTCTGCTCATCGAAGATGAAGAGATCATTTTAAAGGCCTTAAGGCGTCTGCTTGAGCGAAATCACTTTGAAGTAACAACCGCAACCACAGTCGAAGAAGCCATAGAAGCAGAACCCCAATCGTTTGATTTGGTGCTCGCCGATTTAAGGCTGCCCGGCGCAGAAGGAACGGATATAATCCCGTTAGCAGACCCAATTCCAGTGGTAATAATGACCAGCCACGCAAGCGTTCGCTCTGCCGTTAATGCGATGCGCTCGGGCGCAATAGATTACATTGCAAAGCCGTTTGATCATGATGAGTTGCTACTGATTATTGAGCGCTCGTTAATGCAAAACCGCTTACGTGCACAAAACCAGTCTCTTAAACAGGATCTTGCCAGACTGGTTCCATCGCAGAACGTTGCACAGTGCGCAGGCACACAACCACTACTGGAAAACTTAAGCGATCTAAACGAACAGCACAGGTTCATCAATCTGCACGGGCAACACGGTACCGGAAAAGAACTCTTTGCCCGCAAACTGCACGCCAATAGCGAACGGGCGGATGCACCGTTTGTTGTGATCGATTTGCCTGCTATTGATGCCGATCAGATACAGGAATTGTTGTTAGGCGGAGAAAACCGTAACGATAAAATCGCCCTGTTGCAAAGCGGGCAGATACATGCGGCGCACAACGGCACGTTAACTTTACGCCACCCGGTTGCCATACCGTTGCCTGTGCAGGAGGCACTGGCGAGCGCGCTGACCTTAAGAGGCCTGCCCGCATCCGGAGGGGTTCGTAATATCAATGTGCGAACGATCGTAATCTCGGATGCTTCGCTTTCGGTTCAGGCAAGCTATGGATTGATACATCCAGGCTTTGCCGAGTTATTTGAAGAACATCAGTTCCCCGTGCCGGCATTAAGCAGTATGCCTAATGATATTCCGGCATTGGCGCAACACTACCTTGGGTACTTTGAACACTACCATTTTAAAAAAGAACGCCATTTTTCAGACGATGCTATCGCAGCACTGCGTGCTTACAGCTGGCCGGGTAACACAGATGAACTTAAATCAGTCATTGAGCGAGCCGTACTCATCAGTTCTGAAAAGCAAATTCAACCTCACGATCTTGGCATTGTTTCAGAACAAGGCGATCAGCAAGACACTGGCAGAGATTTAAGCCTCGATGAGTATTTTCGGTATGTGGTGATGCGCCATCAAGGCACACTGTCTGAAACAGAATTGGCCAGTCGGCTTGGAATTAGCCGAAAAGCGCTATGGGAGCGCAGACAAAAAATGGGCTTGCTACGCAGTTAACACAGTGGCCCGCATTTTTATCCAATAAATACAATAACTTACATTCATTCGAATACACCATTGACTGATTGTGTCTGGAAGGTAAACTGCGCACATTGCAAAAACTTTAATAAACCGAAATATGTCTGAACAAAAAATCTATCCTGTGCCAGAAGCATTTGCAGAAGATGCTCATGTCAACAAGGAAAAGTACGATGAAATGTACGCTCAGTCTGTGGATCAGCCAGATGAATTCTGGGCGGAGCAAGCCGACGCTTTTATAGACTGGTTTAAGCCTTGGGATACGGTCCAGGAATGGGATTTCCACAAAGCCGAAATAGCCTGGTTCAAGGGCGCCAAGCTGAATGTATCCTACAACTGCCTGGATCGACATTTGGAAAAACGCGGCGATCAGACTGCGATTATCTGGGAAGGCGATGACCCCAGCGAAGATCGCCATATCTCGTATCGTGAATTACACGAAGAAGTGTGCCGCTTCTCGAATGCGCTAAAGGGAATCGGTGTAAAGAAAGGCGATCGCGTGTGTATTTACATGCCCATGATCCCAGAAGCCGCTGTCGCCATGCTCTCTTGTACGCGTATCGGTGCAATTCATTCCATCGTGTTTGGTGGCTTCTCACCTGATGCTCTTAAAGATCGCATCAACGACTCAGAATGTTCAGTTGTTATTACAGCGGACCAAGGCTTGCGCGGTGGTAAAAAAGTCCCACTGAAAACCAATGCCGATACAGCCTGTGAAAAAGCGGATTCGGTTAAACGAATGGTTGTTGTCAAACGTGGTGGCGAACCGGTTGAATGGAAAGACGGTCGCGATCTCTGGTATCACGATATTGTGGATGCCGCCTCAAGCGATTGTCCTGCTGCGGAAATGGACGCGGAAGATGCTCTATTTATTTTGTACACATCTGGTTCTACTGGAAAACCAAAAGGTGTTTTACACACCAGCGGTGGCTACATTTTGCAGGCTGCAATGACGCACAAATACATCTTTGACTATAAAGATGGCGACATTTACTGGTGTACAGCCGATGTGGGCTGGGTAACGGGTCATTCATACATCGTCTACGGCCCGCTGGCAAACGGTGCCACGACCATGATGTTTGAGGGCATACCCACCTACCCCAGCGTCAGCCGATTCTGGGAAGTTATCGACAAGCATAAGGTCAACACCTTTTACACTGCACCTACCGCAATCCGAGCACTAATGGCCCAGGGCGATGAGCCAGTGAAGTCCACAAGCCGTGAGTCATTAAACTTACTGGGCACAGTTGGAGAACCCATTAACCCGGAAGCCTGGGAGTGGTATCACAAGGTTGTTGGTGATAAGCGCTGTCCTATTGTGGATACCTGGTGGCAAACAGAAACAGGTGGCATCTTGATTTCGCCTTTACCTGGAGCCACTGACCTTAAACCTGGATCGGCCACAAAACCGTTTTTTGGTGTAGTGCCGGAGCTGGTGGATGAACAAGGCAATATTCTTGAAGGGGCAACCTCAGGGAATCTGGTTATTACACGCCCCTGGCCTGGACAGATGCGCTCCGTATATGGCGATCACCAGCGTTTTTACGAAACCTATTTTCAGATGTACCCGGGCTACTACTTCACAGGTGACGGTGCGCGGCGCGACGAAGATGGCTACTTCTGGATTACAGGCCGCGTGGATGATGTATTAAATGTTTCGGGGCACCGATTAGGTACAGCTGAAATTGAAAGCGCACTGGTGTTGCACGATGCGGTTGCTGAAGCCGCGGTTGTCGGTTATCCGCATGACATCAAAGGGCAAGGTATCTATGCCTACGTCACGTTAATGGCCGATCTCGAGCCTTCAGAAGAATTACGTGCAACGCTTGTCAAACATGTTCGTTCTGAGATTGGACCGATTGCGACGCCTGATGTTATTCAATGGGCGCCGGGCTTACCCAAAACACGATCCGGAAAAATTATGCGTCGTATATTAAGAAAAATTGCAGAGAATGATGTAGGCAATTTGGGAGATACATCAACCCTTGCAGACCCAGGTGTGGTTGATGGATTGGTAGAAAATCGCGCCAACGCTTAAGTTGACAGCTGCCCTGGCTGACGCTGGGGCAGATTGCAGTGATCGTTTCTATTTACCGTGACAAGCTAAGGGCCGAAGTTTTTTATTCTGCCGTTTTCAACTTTATGACTTCATCCATTAGTACGGCACTATCCCATTCGCGATCGCCAAGTGCTTCATAAACAATGTTGCCTTCAGGATCGACAATCAGCGTGGTTGGCAAAGTACGAACCGACCAGTTACCCAAGGTTTTTACCGGATCACCAACCAATGAATGAAAATCTATCGGCACATCCTCGTTAAATGCCTTAATACCATCCGCGTCTTCGCCAATATTAATGGCGACGAGTCCTACCCCTTCCTTTTCAAACGTCTCCCATGCCCTGTTAAACGCCGGCAGCTCTTTGATACACGGTGCGCACCAGGTAGCCCAAAAATTGATAACCCAGGGTTTCCCCTCAAAAGCAGTCTGATCCCACGTTTCTCCATCAATATTGTTGAGCGAGAAGGCTGGAACTTGCCGATCTATCTTCGTTAGAAGGCCCTGCTGAGCCTGTAGCGGTACCGTTGTTAAGATTATTGCCATCGCCATGATCGACAGTGAAACGGCCTTAAAAGAGCGTACTCGCGTGCTGTGTGTCTTCGTCATTAGTAGTATCCATGTCACAGATAGTAGTGGATATCGGTATTTGACCCCAAGATACGTTGGAGTTCCACCAACACGGTCTTATAATGCCCTGTGAGCGATAAAAAGACAGTCAGTGATGAAGATAAAGCGCTATTCCGTGACGCTGTTGGAGAGGTGCGCATCGTCAACAATGATCGCGCCCCATCCACTCGTGCGCCCAAAAGGGCAACGGTGACATCCAGCCGCCAGGATGATGCCTCTGTCATGGAACAGTTATTGGGCGAACTCAGCGAAAATGATTTACTCGAAACAGGCGAGCATCTCTCTTATACCGCACCCGGTGTACAACGTGCGCTGCTGCGCAAACTTAAATCAGGCAAGTATGCTGTTCAGGCGGAAATCGATTTACATGGTCTGTACGTTAAAGATGCCAGAGGCGAGCTATCCAGCTTTTTAAATGATGCACAAGCGCGTCGCCTGCTCTGTGTTCGCATAATTCATGGCAAAGGTCGAAAGCAGGCGGATAAGTCTCCGCGTCTTAAACCCGCCGTGAATCAATGGTTGCGTAGTAATAAACAAGTACTTGCATTTTGCTCTGCAAGAGCAAACGATGGTGGCACTGGCGCTGTGTATGCGCTTTTAAAAAAACCAACTGACTAAAATGGCAAACTTCGACTGGCATGCGGATCGCGCTGATCTCTCCGATCTTGCGCTTTTAGATCGAGCACCCGAGAGCGATGGCATCGATCTAAAAGCCGTTAGACAGTATCGACTCGAGCGCGTGCGTTCCCAGATGCTTCGCTTTGGCGTGGATGCATTAATTCTTACCGATCCAATCAATATTCGTTATGCCACCGGCACCCGTAATATGCAGGTGTTTTGCCAGCGCAATGCACCCTCGCGATACCTTTTGCTTACCGCCAGCCGCTCGATCCTGTTCGAATTTACCGGTTGCGATCATCTCGTGGATGGATTCGAAACCGTTGATGAAGTTCGACCGGCAAGCACAGCAAGCTTTGTGGCAGCAGGGCCTGACATTGTCGAACGAGAGTTATCCTGGGCAGCCGAGATAACAGACATCATCACAGAACTTGTCGGTACAGGTGCCACGGTTGGCATCGAGCGTTTAAACGCCGGCACGGTCATTGCGCTAAACGCCTGTGGCCTTAACATTGTGGACGCGCAACAGTCTGTCGAGATGGCGCGCGCAATCAAATCTGACGAAGAGTTGAAGTGCATTAAGGCATCATTGCGCGCAACCGAAATCGGTGTTGCAAAACTACGCGATTCAATCAGACCTGGCATGACTGAAAACGCACTGTGGTCTGTTCTTCATCAATCGGTCATTGAACAAAACGGTGATTACTGCGAAACACGCTTACTCAACGCAGGTCCACGCACTAACCCATGGTTTCAGGAATCCTCTAGCAATAAAATTCATGCAAACGAATTAATCGCACTGGATACGGATGTCGTAGGATGCCACGGCTATTATTCAGACTTCTCACGTACTTTTCATGCAGGCCCAGATAAACCCAGTGACGCTCAGAAGTCGCTTTATAGAGTTGCTTATGAACAAGTACACCACAATATGGCGATCATTAAACCGGGTATGAGCTTTCGCGAATATGCCGATCAAGCCTGGGATATCCCAGAAGCCTACTACGCTAACCGCTACTACCTGTCTGCACACGGCTGCGGCATGACTGGCGAATATCCGTACCTCTACCATCATGGCGACTTTCCGCATGCAGGATACGATGGCATTTTCGAGCCTGGCATGACGCTGTGCGTCGAAAGCTATATTGGTGCGGAAGCTGGTACGGAAGGTGTCAAGCTGGAGCAACAACTTATCGTGACTAAAACGGGTACAGAATTACTGTCTCGTTTTCCTTTTGAAGAAGACCTGTTAACGTAACGATTGGCTAAATCCCAATACTTCGGGGATAAATCCGTAGCGCTTAGCTGCTGCAGTACAAATATTCGTACGCCTTTTCTTGAGAGATGCCTTGAACATAAGCGCTGAAACTCGACCGCATAATATCGTACGCGGTGTAGCACTAGTGTTGGCCGCTGCACTAACAATATCGATTCAAGATGCCGTTTTCAAACTTTTCAGTAGTGAACTGACTCTATGGCAGATATTTGCACTTCGGGGTGTATTAGCCGTTCCGATGTTATTGATTCTGACAACAGTACAAGGAGGGCCGTACGCTGTCATTCGTGCTGCCATGGGCAAATGGCCAATCCTGCGCTCAATTTTTATTACGACAACGTTCCTTGCGTTTTATGCAGCCATTCCATTTTTGAGCTTATCAACTGTAGGAGCAGCCAATTATATCGCGCCCATATTTGTAACACTGCTTTCAGCTTATGTTATTAGAGAAACCGTTGGGACGGTTCGATGGTTTGCCGTTTTTCTTGGGTTTTCAGGTGTGATCATCCTTTTACAGCCAGGGTCAGACGCGTTTTCGTTATGGGCAATTCTTCCGGTCATTGGCGCAGCGTTCTATGCGCTTGCTCATATAACAACACGCGCAAGGTGTCAGGAAGTCCCTGTCGCGGCGCTTGCGCTATCGCAGAATGTCATTATGCTTCTCGCAGGTTTGATCGTAAGCGCAATTATGGTTTGGCTTCAACTTCAAAGCAATATCGCCCAGGCATACCCTTATATCTTTGGCTTGTGGTCAAGCATGAACTTATACGATTGGCTTGTGCTCGCCTTGCTGGCGCTGTTTGCAATTATTGTTGGCATGCTACTAGCCGGCGCATATCAGGCCGCCCCACCATCAATCGTGTCGACCTTTGAATACAGCTATTTAGTATTCGTTGCAGTTTGGGATATCCTTTTTTTTGGTCATTCACCAACCTTGTTGTCAGTGACGGGTATGTTTCTGATAGTAGCTGCTGGTCTAATCGTGTTGCGCCGCGAAAAGCCTTCCACTCTAATTTGAACGGCGCCACCATCGGCGAGGTAGACCCAGGATATTTTTGGCAATGGCTAGCATACGGGTAATTGATCGTGCAACAAAGCCTTTGGGCTGAGAGGGGCCCAATGGTGGCAGGCTATCGTAGTTACTAAGAAACTCATCATCCGCATCGGTACCCGGAACCAGGGAAACATCAGATTCGTACCTTGTCACCGCCCTGGACCTATCAGAAGACGCTTCTGAAACGGTAATTAAATGATCAACATCGGGCTCAAGACCCTGTTTGTCCGACTTGACAAGCATTGATGAAATATCTTGGGTGTCTTCTTCCTCATCAACAAAATTGTCCGATTCAGATACCACGAGCTGTTCTGTGGAAAATTGACTTTGTTCTAGCCCTGCTTGAATAACAGCCGGAATCAGACCAACACCTTCAACCGGAACGTCGCTTGTTTTTTCGTTTAAAGCGTCCGCGTCAAACTTGTTTTCCTGTGCCGCTTTCTCCTGTGCCGCTTTCTCCTGTGCCGCTTTCTCCTGTGCCGCTTTCTCCCGTGCCGCTTTCTCCCGTGCCGCTTTCTCTTGTGCCGCTTTCTCTTGTGCCGCTTTCTCTTGTGCCGCTCTCTCTTGTGCCGCTCTCTCTTGTTCAGCTTTAGCCTCAGCCGCCTTGGCTTTGGCATGTTTTTCTTCAGCGGCTTTTAGTTCAGCTGCAACCACTTTACGAGCACGGGCTTCTGCCGCTTTTTCTTCAGCCAGCGCATCAAATTCAGTCTCAACCACTTTTGAGTCAGAATCTGCGTTAACGGTGTCTTCAAGGCTCAAGTCTTTTACATCAACTACTTCCAGCCCTGCATTCTTTGCAAGATGCGCAGCCAGTAATTCCATTTCATCAATCGTTGAATCTGCAACAATAATATCGATGCCATCATCGTCATCGTCGGATTCCCTTTCAGTTTCTTCTACTAACAAACTGCCGGGTTGTGAATCGATGTTTTCGGCGTTAACACGCCCTGGCACGAGTGAAACAACTGCTCGATCAGTGCTTTGTGAATTTAAGCCGAAATTAATATCAACCTCGGTATTGAGAGTGCCGCCATCATATGTTGAGTCATAATTCATTTGGCCATCACTTGCAATTTCGGCCGCTGCAGCGTCCAATACTGCTTCATCGATATCTTCAATACTGATGGCTTTTTCCAGTATGTCGATAGATTCGTTACTTCCAGATATCCTTTTGTCTAAATCGTTGTCCGCTTCATCAGCAAGTTTTGCATCCACTTTTTTTGCAAACCCTTGCATACCCTGAATGTGGCTTTCAGGTATGTCAGAATGCTCACTTGCACTGGCTACAGCACGTCGCCTACCTCGTTCCAGCACATCTTCTTTTATTTCCGGTATGGAAATTTGTGTAATAGCTGGGGTTCGCGAATCTGCACTTGATTGATTCTCTTGTGATTGCTCACCCACCTCAGCTGAATTAGGAGGCGAATATTGCCTATCTTTAGTTTGTTCAACTTGTGCAGGTTCAGAGACGGATTCTCTGGCAACTGTCTGTGGTGTTTCAGCACCATCTTCATGGTCAAGTTCAACAAGGTGTATTTCGACCACATTCACTGCAGCCGCTTTTTCAATTATATCGGAAGTAGTGGGCGCTTCTGCGCCTGTATCGGATTGTGCAGCTTGTGATTCGCCGAGATTTATATGTATTGCCCCAGCACCTTCAACGGTGTTGGAATGAGCATGACGAAGCTGCTCTGCATTCGCTTCGATGCGTTCAGGCGAATCAGTGTTTATCTCTTTAGCACCTTCTGGGTGCTCGCTGGCCGGATTAACCACGTTAACAGTACTACTCTCATTACCGCCACTGCTCACGTCGCGCATCAGAGCAGAAAAAGTGTAATCAGTTTTAGTGGCAGAATCTAAGGAAAGGTGTCGCCCCTGTTCGTGTATCGTCGGCACCACGTTTTGAGGAACAGCAGGATTTTGATCAGTCGCCTGACCTTCCGCCTGTTGATTGCCCGCGATCCGTCGCGTTTGATCGGTCCGTCTAGCTAGTCAATGTAGCGTATCACCTGGTTCTGGGAGATCGTCATTAGAAACGCTTTGCGAAAAATCAGCACTGGGCAAATTTTCGCTGACATTGTCTTCGAGCTCCTGCGAAGACTCTGCAAGCAATTCAGTTTCTACCTCTTCGTCATTAGAGGCCTTCACTGTTAACCCACCGGAGCCCGTTGTATCATCGTCAGAGGAATGGCCACTGAGATGCTTGTTTTCAACGGCATTACGCGCATCAACTTCTTCTCGATGTTCATCCGCAAAATTGGATATCACTTGCATCAGATCCAATTCAGCAACAGACAATGTTTCATTTTGCCCTTGGGCGTCATCGCCACTGTTACTTGTTTCATCTTGATCGTCAGCACGACTATCATGCTGTTCATCTGAAGCTGATTGATCAGAGCTGGCACTCGAAGCGTCGGTACGTGCGCCACCAGAATTTGATGCTGAGTCACCCTGAGTATTGTTGCTACCAGCAGCTTCAGGACCTGATCCGGATGGCATGGCATCGCGCTCTAAGCCTTGATTCGCACCGTGATTACCAGGTTGTGCCTCTTCGGAGGCGTCTCGGTGATGTTCATCGTCAATTTGAGCAGCACCAGATTGAACCGCATCGCCTGCCTCAGAAACGCTTGGCTCAGAGGAACCTGCATCAGTCTGCCCAGACTCACCGTCATTCGCCGCTTCACCGTGGCCTTCAACTACGCCAATTTCCTCTTCAAGGATGGCATCGAACTGATCAAGATCTTTAATTTCTGCTAGCGATGGCAGGTCATCCAACTTTTTAAGATTAAAGTAATCTAAAAATTCTTTACTGGTACCCAGCAAGGCAGGACGCCCAGGCACTTCTTTATGGCCCAAAACCTTTACCCATTGGCGCTCCTGTAACGTCTTAATGATATTAGAGCTCACCGCCACACCACGAACTTCTTCGATTTCCGAACGTGTGATGGGTTGCCGGTAGGCAATTAGCACCAGCGTTTCAAGCAGCGCTCGCGAATAGCGTGGTGTTTTTTCCTGAAACAGGTTGGCAACCCAATCGGAAACTGATGCATGTGATTGCAATCGAAAGCCACTGGCTATTTCAACAAGTTCAATGCCCCTGCCCTCATACTCCTTTTGTAATTCTTCTAATGCGGCTCGCAAGGCTTTGCGATCGGGTTTATCTGGGTCGTCTGCAAAAAGGGCTTCGAGTTGGGCCACGCTCATGGCCCGACCAGCTACCAATAGCCCTGCTTCAAGGATATTCTTTATTTGTTTGGTGTCCATCACTCACTCTGCAAGATGTTTGATGTGTGGAACAGCAGATTCATCAATTAACCGAAATCAAAAAATCGGCTTCAATCATGTTTAGCTGATAATTCCTGTTTAATCGACCCGTTAGCGTTACGTGCGTCAGACTGCTCCGCATCTGCTTTTGACAAAACGGGTGTAGCGGCATCAGTTGTAGCGTCTGTTTTATCGTCTGTTTTAACCACGGAATCAGCCGAACCACCGCTTGTTTGTAGATAAATTGGTGCAAATGGCTCGGATTGCACAATGTCTATTAAACCTTCTTTACACAACTCCAGCACCGCTAACAGGGTTACAACTACCCCTAATTTACCTTCTTCAGCGTTAAAAACTGAAGAAAATTCACAAAACTCACCCGTACGCAGTACTGACAGAAGATGTGTCATACGCGCCCGTACTGATAAACGCTCTTTATCGACATTATGATGCTCAGCCAGCTTCGCCCGCTGCGCAACATCTCTGAACGCAAGCAGTAACTCTTTTAGCGTTAGATCTGGCAGCGGAATATCGCGTTCAATAACGGGTGGAACTACCTGCAACTGGTAGTTTTCGCGTTGCATGCGAGGCAGAATATCCAAAGACTCCGCCCCTTCTTTGATGCGTTCGTATTCCTGTAGACGACGAATCAGCTCGGCGCGTGGATCATCTTCGTCATCAATGTCGTCATCAACACGCGGTAACAACATTCGCGACTTGATTTCAGCCAACATCGCAGCCATTAGCAAATACTCAGCAGCGAGTTCCAGACGCATGCTTTCCATCAACGCGATATAACTCATGTACTGATCGGTTATCTGCGCTATCGGAATTTCCAGAATATCCAGATTCTGACGTTTTATCAGATACAGCAATAGATCCAGAGGCCCCTCAAAAGTGTCAAGGAATACTTCCAGAGCATCAGGTGGGATGTACAAATCTTGCGGTAAATCGATCACCGGCTCGCCAGACACAAGCGCAACCGGAGGTGCAATCGAAACCGGATCCGGAACGGGGCTGCTTTCGTGGGCTGCTGGCGGATTGGAGTGCATGAGGTTTTGCGTTCCTAATTTACAGTTATTATAGCTGAGAAGGCCGCAAACCAAAAAGATACAGGCCCTAATTAACCCTTTGCATGAGCAATGTTTACAAAATCCAGCGTATAAATGCTCGAATTTAGAGCTGATCCCGAGATATCGCCGCCAGCGGGGCGAATGTGATCGGGTTCAGCTATCCAAAAATGAGAGGTCACCTCTGCCATAGCGGGCAACCGCTATCCGCCCGTTAGCATCAAAAGCCAGCACCGACGTTGGCTCAAAGCCGCAATGCCCTCCATCAATGATCAAGTCCACCTGTTTCTCGAGCTTGTCGCGAATATCATCAGCCTCTGTCTCAGGTAATTCGTTCCCCGGCATGATCAGCGTGCTGCTCATCATCGGCTCCTGAAGCTCCCCCAGCAAAGCCTGACAAATCGCATTATCAGGCACACGTATTCCAATGGTTTTTCGCTTCGGGTTTTGCAAGCGACGAGGTACTTCACTGGTGGCGCCTAAAATAAAAGTGTAAGGCCCTGGGGTTAACGATTTAAGCGTTCGATAAGTGGCATTATCAACCTTTGCATACAATGCAATATCGGAAAGGTCCCTGCATACCAAGGTAAAGTTGTGCTTGGCGTCGGTACAGCGTATTCGCGCAATGCGCTCCATGGCTTGTTTGTCACCGATATGACAGCCCAATGCATAACTCGAATCAGTTGGGTACACAATGACACCACCGTCACGAATAATTCCCACAGCTTGCCCGATCAAGCGTTTTTGCGGATTATCTGGGTGAATGTCGAAAAACTGACTCATGTCTTTGATAACGTTGCGTAATAACGCGATTGTACGTGCATATTCCTTCGGCAGGCACAAAACACCGCCATTGACGCGCCCGTTTGCGCGCATTTTCATGCATTGAAGTCTTGAACAGGTACTATTAAGCTCTATTCGAACGAATTTGCGAGCACCCATGATCGTCTGGGTCCGCCTTAATTTCGCATGAGCTGATGCGGTGCGTAGATTGCATTACCTGCCCATGACATCTACGCCCGCATGCTCGGCTCTCAACCACAACGATAGATACGGACAAACCAATATGAATTTCAAACACCTGCTTCTATGCTCTTCATTGGCACAGCTGCTGCTATCGGTTGCTGTGGCAGATGGAACAGGCTCGCACGACCATAAGATGGATCCAAATGCTGTTGCGGCAACAGTGAATGGAAAACCGATTGCAAAAATGACAGCCAATCGAGTGGCGCAACAAATCGCCGCCCGAGGGGAACAAGCGGATCCTAAACGTATTCTTGAGGAGCTCATCAATCTTGAATTGCTCACACAAGAAGCCGAAAAAATAGGGCTGGATAAGGAGCCTGAAGTGGCGACCGCACTAAGCCTTCAATACACTCAAACAATGGCAAATGCGTATCTGGCTCGTATCAGCGAAACCATAGAAATTTCCGATGAAGAAATTCGCGAAGAATACGATCGGCAAGCTGCCAATATCACCACAAGCGAATACAACGCTGCACACATTCTGCTTGAGAGCGAAGCCGACGCCATCGCTGTAATCGAACAGCTGGAAAAAGGCAGTGATTTTGTGGCACTTGCGAAAGAGAAGTCAACCGGACCAAGCGGCCCAAATGGCGGCGACCTCGGGTGGTTCCAAGGCAGTAACATGGTGCCAGAATTTGCCCAGGCAGTCAGTGAAATGCAAACCGGTGATGTCAGTACAAAACCGGTAAAAACACAATTCGGTTGGCACGTTATCCAACTAAACGAAACACGAGGCGCTGCAAAACCAGACTTTGATTCAGTGAGAGCAGGCCTTTTTAATACACTGATGCGTGAAAAACTTGCTGCAACAGTTGACTCAATAAGAAACACTGCTGATGTTGCGATTAAATAGCGCTTTTAGCAAACAAACCTAAACTATTTGTTGATCGGTGGAGTTGCAATTACTGGACTCCCCGCTTCAAACCGCTTCAAACCGCTTCAATTGCCACGCTAGGGCGCAAGCCCTCTCATCAAGTCGCGTTTAATATCCTCGGCATCTTCAAGACCTACCGCAAGCCTTATCAGGCCATCGGTGACACCTGCCAGAGCTCGATCTTCTTCAGTCATACGCCCATGAGTTGTGCTCGCAGGATGCGTGATGGTGCTTCGCGCATCGCCCAGGTTGGCTGTTATGGAGCAAAGTTTCGTCGAATCAATCATATTCCATGCAGCAGCGCGACCACCTTCCATTTCAAATGCTACAACGCCACCAAACGCTTTCTGTTGTTCGCTCGCCAGCGTGTGTTGAGGATGATCTGACAAACCAGGATAAAATACACGCCGTATCGTCGATTGCTCGGCCAGCCATTGTGCTATTGAAAGCGCATTACGCGAGTGTTGATGCATGCGTAAAGATAATGTTTCCAGCCCTTTCAGAAATACCCAGGCATTAAATGGGCTCATGCAAGGCCCTGCGCTACGCATATACGAGGTTAGTTCATCAATGAGCGCTTGCGACCCCACCACAGCACCACCAACGCAACGGCCCTGACCATCAAGATACTTGGTGGCTGAATGAATCACCACATCCGCTCCAAATAAAGCCGGTTTCTGTAGCGCTGGAGTACAAAAGCAGTTATCCACCACCAGCTCGACATCGTGTTTATGGGCCACGGCGGCCATTGCCTTGATATCAGCAACTTCAGTTAAAGGGTTCGTCGGTGTTTCCAAATACAAATAGCGTGTTTTATCGGTGATTAATGATTCCCATTCAGCAGGGTCAAAGGTATTGGCAAAGCTGACATCGATGCCAAATCGGGGCAAAAAATTCTTTACCAGGTTGACGGTACTGCCAAACATATTTCGGATGACAACAATGTGCTCACCTTGCCGCATTGTGCCCATAAACAGCATATTGATTGCCGCCATTCCGGACGCGCTTGCAATACAAGCGGGCATTTTCTCGAGCGCCGCCAGCCGTTTTTCAAATGTCTGTACTGTTGGGTTAGTAAAACGCGAGTAGATGAGACCATCCGCATCACCCGAAAATCGCTGTGCGGCTTCTGCTGAATTTTTAAACACAAAACTAGAGGTGGTCATGATGGGCTCGCCATGTTCATTAAATGAACTGCGCTCAAACCCTGCGCGAACAGCGAGCGTGGCATCCCCAGGCGAATCCGTTTCTTTATCTGTTCGATCTTCCGTCACTGAACTTTCCAAAATAAACCTAAAGTAACATGTTACGTTATAATCACTGCATCAAAACAGTGGTTGAAGCAAGTCTAAAGTGCAATGTTTAATATTCACAATACATTCATTCAAATATTGTGCAGGCTGCAGGCATCTCAGCCCCAGATATCAAAATAAAATTAGTGCCGAATTTGTCCGCCCTCTTACAGCTCTGCCCTTTTACAGCTCTGCCCTCTTACAGCTCTGCCCTTTTACAGCTCTGCCCTCTTACAGCTCTGCCCTCTTACAGCTCTGTCTTGTTACAAATGAGAGCGGTCAAAAATAACAATGATGTGTAGCAACCCAATACGCCTTCTAAGGACCAAAGCCTTAACACCAGTTTTCAAGGTAGCGTTTTTGGTGATGATTCTGCCATTACTAATACTGCACTCAACACGCTCCCATGCCACTCTACCATTGGCGGCATGTGCACAACGTCTGGATACAGCAGTCACTCACTTTAACGATGGCAATACTAACGCCGCTGCCGATTTGCTTAACGCCATGTTGGAGGAATGCTCGCAAATGCCTCAATTGCACCACAACCTGGGTGTCATCGCTGGAGCCAAAGGCCTTTGGCCGGCATCCAGCAAACACTTCCAGCAGGCCTTGTCCTTAGATTCGAGAGTTTCGGATACTCTACACCAACTTCAATCTGTTCATCGGCATTCAGCTAGCGTGGCCTACAGAGAAGCACTGGATTTCAAAGGCAAGCTAGAGCCGCCAACATTTGAAATGCAAAATTCAGCCACAATAGACACGGAAGCCGATGGCACCTCCAGCCCTGCGCTTCGCACTGTTAGCACAGTCGATTATGAACTTTACGACTGGTGGTTGGCCGCCGCAGATAACAACAAAGAACAATGGCTAGCGCACTATATTTCGGGTTACCCACCGCTGGAAAATACAGATGCCCCTCGGGTAAATTGGAGCGCTGTACAACGCGATATATCGTTCACAGCACAAGACGCCGTGGTCGTTATTCGCTACCGTATAGGCAAACAGCAAAAACATACCTTGTTGTTAATGAAGCTTCATGAAAATCGCTGGAAAATTTATCGTGAGGCGCACCTTTAATGTTGTCTTATTTGATGCCGTCTAAACTATTAAAATTGACTCAATCCTGTCGTAACAGCAAACGAAAAAACGGCCCGTTTTCAATAGGGGTCGCCCTGCTTGCAATGACGATTGTGACAAACACAGCAATTGCAGCACAACAAGCTGATGTCAAATTAAACCATTCAGATCAGCTTGACAGACTCACCGAACTCGCGCTGTTCAGCATAGTCAATGCAGACTGGCCTGAAGCTGAATCACTGGCATATACGCTTGTCACTGATTTTCCAGACTTCTCGCTGGGGCATTTACTACTGGCTGATATAAAACGAGTTTCAAGCTTACAAAATAGTCTGCTCTTCGATGCTCCAGCCTTTTCTGCCGATCTTCTCAAATTGTTGTTAGAAGCTCGTACGCGTTTACACCAGCACAAGACCGACGCCGCAGCATCGACTATTCCTGCAGAACTGATCCAAGTTGGTAACCATATTGATCATATTGTTTTGGCCGATCTCGAAACCTCGATGATCTATCTATACGAAAACGGACCATTGCAACCGCGGCTCTTGAAAAAACACTACATCAGCAGTGGTATAGGCGGATTTAACAAAACCACCGAAGGTGATTTAAAATCGCCACTGGGCATCTACAACATTGAGGGATTTCGAAGCGATGCTTCACTACCGGAATTGTATGGCGCCGGCGCCTTGATGCTCGATTACCCCAATACGCTCGACAAGGCATTAGGTAGAACCGGTTACGGTATTTGGCTACACGGGGTTCCCAAAACCGATCGCAGCCGCTCACCCCGATCAAGCGAAGGCTGCGTCACCATGGCTAACGATCATCTCATCGATTTACACCGCTTGATAAAGCCCGTGAACACACACGTCATCCTGACGGATAAAATTCAGTGGTTACCGCTTAGCGAGCAGCAGTTGCGCAAGGAGCGCTTGCAAGAACTCTTTAAGCAATACCAGAGCGCATGGCTGGGTGGAAACGTGGCTGATTTGAACGCCATTTACTCAAAAAGCGCCATACCGGCCCAAGTGCGTCACGCGTACCAGAAAAGCGCATTCCAGCGGGTTAATTTGGATGCGCCATCCATCAAACCTGAGGGTTTAAATTTAAGCGCACTAAGCGCGATTTCTGCGTCCGATATTTCCATATTGGAAAATCCTGAAATTGGGTCACACAACACGCCAGCCCACCTGATCATGAGCTTTATAACTAAGGAAGCCATTCCTTCGCGAGTGACCCTTTACTGGGCTCAATCACATGATGGGTATTGGGAAATTTTTAGGGAAAAAATAGAGTAGACTGAAGGCCCGATATTCTACAATCAGCAGTTCCTGTTCAAACGGTCAAACCCTTTTAGGTCGATCTTGTTAAGTTCGACACAGATCCAGCGATACCCTCACTGGCCGGTATTTCCGGCACCCTAGCCTCCGGTACGCCCAAGTTTGTGTGAAGCAATCGACAAATAACACGCCATTCCACTTTCTAAACGGAATATCCATCCCGACTAACCAGTCAAAGCAGGCTGATCCGTTGCGTTTAGCGTAATTACAGCTTGGCATATTCGCTTCAAGTCACCCCAAAATTGGCCGATTTTTACTACAACGGAATTGTTTTTACTCATCGCGTAGTTAGGATTAACAACCGCAAAAAGATGTTTTTTAACAAGCTATTCAAATCTGAGGAAGAATCATCAGCTACCGCTGCGGCACGACGCCGCAAAAGCGGTGGTGCCCAGCGAGGTGATCGTACTCAACGTACACGTAAGCAGCACCAGAAAATTGATGTGGCTGACTTACGCGTGGGTATGTTTGTGGTTGAGTTAGACAAACCCTGGGAAGAGTCAGGGTTCATGTTTCAGGGCGTGGAAATAACATCCACGGCCGATATCCAGGCGGTGCAAAAAGAATGTAAGTTCGTCTGGGTGGACTATGATGAATTCTCTCTTAAGAAGAGTGCAAAACCGGGAACCGGATTACCCGCAAACGCAAACTCCGCAATGGATACTGGGGTCACCGTTGAAGATGAGTTTGAATCAGCAAAAGAAGTTCATTCACTTGCCAATGAGGCGATCAGTACATTATTCGAAGAAATACGCCTGGGTGCCGAAGTCGATGGCGGCAAGGTAAAGCAGGCAGTTAATGGCTGTGTTGATAGTATCCTTCGAAACCCAGATGCCTCTGTCTGGTTAACCCGAATTCAAGCCAAACACGAAGCCACAGCACAGCACTCTTTGAATGTTGCCGCCTTAAGCATCGTCATGGCGAAAGCGGCTAATATGACCCAGCGAGAGATGGAAGACGTCGGGGTCTGTGGCATGCTGCATGATGTCGGCAAAACCAGTATCTCAACTGAGGTTTTGTCAAAACCGGGTAGATTGACTGCCGAAGAAACGATCGAGATGCAAAAACACACTCGGTACGGACGCGACATCCTGCTCTCAACAAAGAGTGTTATGTCAGGAGCGGCCGACGTCGCTCATTCGCATCACGAACGGGAAGACGGACAAGGATATCCCAGGCGCTTGGATTCCGAATCCATTCCAATTTTTGCAAAGATCGTGGCTATAGCCGAAGCCTACGACACGATGACCACCAAGCAGACCTACCGCGAAGCCCGCTCACCATCAGAGGCCTTACAGGAACTCTACGCGCTTCGTGGAAAACAGTTCGATGAAGATATGGTGATCAAATTCATCGATGCAGTGGGTATTTTCCCTCCAGGCAGTATCGTTGAATTACTTAACGGCGAAATTGGTATTGTGTTGGCAAACACTGCTGACAAACTTCGCCCTCGCGTCATTATCATTCTGGATTCACAGCAAGAGCCCGTACACCAGCGTGTCGTTGATCTATCTCAAATGGATGTTGACTGCGAAGGCAAGGTTTATCAAATCAAAACGACACTGAGTGACGGCAGTTATGGTATCGATGTCGCCGACTTCCAACGTGCCGGATTGCGGATGGGCTAAGTGTCTGTTTAAAAGACTTTCGGAAAATTCCTTTTCCAGGTAGTCGTAGCAAAAGCGAGTCACCATCGACTCGATCATTCACAGTACCACCAGATCGTCACCCCCACCCAGCGTTTTCTTCACTTCATCCGAGCGGGTTTGCTGCAGTGTTTCAAGATACGCGCTATCTACATCGCCTGTGATGTATTCACCGTTAAAACAGCATGATTCAAACGTATCAATAGGGTGTTTGTCATAGCGCACTGCTTCAATCAAGTCTTCCAGGTCCTGATAAACAAGCCAGTCGGCTCCAATCAGTGCCTCAATTTCTTCAACTGTACGATCGTGAGCGATAAGCTCGACAGGTGCCGGCATATCAATGCCGTACACGTTTGGAAAGCGAACCGGTGGTGCTGCTGATGCCATGTACACTTTTTTAGCACCGGCATCTCTTGCCATTTGCACAATTTGCCCTGAGGTTGTTCCTCGTACAATGGAGTCGTCCACAAGCAAGACATTCTTACCGCTGAATTCCAGATCAATTGGGCTGAGCTTCTGGCGTACGGATTTTTTACGTAGCTGCTGCCCGGGCATAATAAACGTTCTGCCGATATAGCGGTTTTTTATAAACCCTTCGCGGTATTTCACGCCGAGGTGATACGCCGCTTCCATCGCGGATGTACGGCTGGTATCCGGGATCGGAATAACCACATCAATATCGTTTTCGGGGCGTTCACGCAATATTTTTTTAGCCAGCTTTTCACCCATACGTAAACGCGATTTATACACAGATACGTTGTCAATAATGCTATCTGGTCGCGCCAGATACACGTACTCAAAAATGCAAGGCGATAATTCTGATTTTGCCGCACACTGGCGAGAATGCAGATTTCCGTCGACATCGATGTACACAGCCTCACCAGGTGCGACATCTCTTAGCAGAGTAAAGCCGAGCCCCTGCAGCGCCACACTCTCCGATGCAACAGCATACTCAGTCCCTTTATCTGTATGGCGTACACCAATCACCGCTGGTCGTATACCTAATGGGTCTCTAAATGCAAACACGCCACGGCCAACCAACATTCCGATTACGGCATAAGCACCGTTGCAACGCTCATGTACTTTTACAACAGTGGCAAATATTTGTTCTGGCGTCACCACGGTTGAAGGTGATAGTGCCTGCAACTCATGTGCAAACACATTCAATAAAACTTCAGAGTCTGAACGCGTGTTGATATGGCGAAGGTCTGATTCAAATAATTCTCGCTGCAATACTTCAGCATTGGTTAAATTGCCGTTGTGCCCCATTACCATGCCATAAGGCGAGTTAACGTAAAACGGCTGAGCTTCGGCATTTGCCGATGTACCTGCCGTTGGATAGCGCACATGGCCAATACCCATGTTCCCCTGCAATCGTTGCATATGCTCTGCGCTAAAGACATCGCGGACCAGCCCTGCTGATTTACGCAGCATAAGGCGACCATCGCCGCTGGTGGCAATGCCCGCGGCATCCTGCCCTCTGTGCTGTAGTAGCGTTAATCCATCATACAGTCGGTGGTTAACCGCTTCGCATCCGACGATGCCAATAATGCCGCACATATAAAGTGTTAGCTCGCTGCTGAAAAATCGAAGTGTTGCGCTAACTCAGTAGGTAGCTGCGCATGAAGGAAAAAAGCGGCACGTTGAAATGGCGGTATAAATAATGATGTACGCCACCAATTTTCCTGCTTGAAAGAAGAATTAAGGTTAGCAAGCAGTACCAACAAAGCCACTATTACGATGCCACGCAATGTGCCGAAAACAATTCCAAGCCAAAAATCAGTCCAGTCTTTACCTTTGCCTGGTACGCGAATCTTCAAAAACAGATAGTTGATTAATCCGCCGAGTAACAGGCAGCCAATGAACAACACTAGCGCACTAATCGCGAACCGCGCCTCAGGGCTTTCGATTGAATTTCGAGGCAGCAAAGTGGCAAAACGGGATGTAAACATCAGGGTGATGAGAATGGCCGCCACCCATGTTGCCAAGCTCAGTGCTTCTCTGAAGAAGCCACGTATTGCGCTGATTATGACCGAGATCAGAATCAGCAACAAAATACAGATATCGATTCCTGAAAAAAGCACTATGCCTCCGGCCCGTTTAAGCCTTGATGATGCGCATGGTAGCAAAGTCGCGCGATAGCATTAAGGATAGCGCACCACAATAGCGTCACGCTGAAGTAAAGACACGACTTTGTCTTTTGTCGCGATTGCCTGGCCCTCGCTGATCATTGGCCCTACTCTAACCCTATGCAGCAAACCATCAACTGAAGGTGTAACAAACGACGGAAAACCGGCTCTACGAAGTCGGTCACGCACTGCAATAGCATTGGCCGCGTCACCAAAACTCCCCGCCTGTACAACCCAGGCACTGATGCCCTCTTCACGGCTAAGTGAGGAGTGTGTTGTAGCGGCCGATCTTTGCTGGGCGTTTTGCGGTGCAGCAGAACGTGCATCGGTCAATTGCTCCGCTGCAATTGGTTCGGCTGTTTGCGGGATGTTAGCTGGCTCTTCACCCACCGCAGGTGTGCGCTTTTCGACCAGCTCGCGCCGTTGTGTTTCGATCACTGGCTGTGGTTCTACATTACCAGCCGAATCTATAATGCGCGGCGGTTCTTCACGCAGCCGCTCAACGCGTCTGTATTGGCTTTCACTACCCGAGCCATCGAGCATCAGTGGCAAAAATATCACCGCAAGCGCAATAAGCACCGCAGCACCCCAAAGCCTCTGACGCAGCTTGATCGCGCGTTGTTCATCCAGTGGATCGATGACCGTCACAACGGCGTCCCTGGCCGGGTTTCAATGGCCTGCTGACGCCAATGATCCATGAGCGCCTGCAAAGTGAAAAACGACCCAGCCACCAATATAAGTACTTTAGTGCCGGTGCAGGCCTGCGCGGCATCCATGGCACTCTGCCATGCCGATGCCACATCCTTACAGGAGTCAATTAGGGCCTGTTCGTCTGCCATTGCAACCTGATTGCTTAGCTCAAGCACGGGAGTTGCTCGATCTATTGAAAGCCCGGCACAGTACCAGTTCGTCACGACCGGCGCCAGCTCTGACACCACCCCGACAATATCTTTATCTTTTAGGGCCGCAAAAACCGCATAAACCTGATGATCTGGGAGGTATTGTTGCAGTGCTTCTCTAACAGTGATGGCCGCCGCCGGGTTATGTGCCACATCCAGCACCACTTCTTGACCTTCGACAATTAAGCGTTCAAAACGACCGGGTACGTGTACCTGAGTAAGCCCCACTTGAATAGGGCGTCCTGCAACTGGCAGCAGGTTTTGTAAGGCATCAACAGCGCTTAGCGCACAAGCCGCATTGCGTCGCTGATGCTCTCCGGCCAGTGCCGACTGGGGTAGATGATCAAAATCGATCATTCTAAGATCCATGCCCTCACGCTCTGCGATCTGCAATAAATTGGCTGGCGGCTCAGGCTCACCTAGCACCAATGGCTTAGCGCATCGTCCAATCGCCACTTTTTCAAATGCAATGGCTTCACGTGTGTCACCAAGGTAGGACTGATGATCCAGCGCGATGCTGGTAATAATGGCGCAGTCACAATCCCACAAATTAGTCGCATCCAAGCGCCCTCCCAAGCCGACCTCCAGCAACACCACATCGCAGGACAGACGTGTGAAGGCTAGCATGGCAGCCAAGGTGGTGTATTCAAAATACGTGAGCGTTTCAGGCAGTCGTTCGCGCTCTATTTGAACCAGTGCTTCCACGATGACATCATCGGCAAGCATTTCACCGTTGACGCGCATCCGTTCATTAAACAACTCAATGTGTGGTGAGGTGTAAGCACCCACCTTGTAACCCGCATTGGAATAAATTTCGGAGAGCAAAGCAACAGTAGACCCTTTGCCATTGGTGCCGCCAACAAGAATAAGCGGCATCGTCGCAGGTTTAAGCTGCATTCGCGACGCGACGCTTGCGACACGTTCAAGCCCCATATCGATCTCGCTGGGGTGCAGGTGCAGCAGCCAGTCTAACCAGCTCGCCAAACTGTCGTTGGGCGATGGTTTATTCATGATCGAATTCAGGATCCGAGCGGTTTGGGTAATTCTGGCAGGGTTTCAATCATGACCGGTGGTAAATCACGTAGCTTAGCCAGCAAGCCCGTGAGTTGATCACGCATTTTGCGCCGATCAACTATCATGTCGATAGCACCATGTTCGAGCAGAAATTCGCTGCTTTGAAACCCCTCTGGTAACTTCTCACGCACAGTTTGTTCTATGACACGACGGCCTGCAAAGCCGATACGTGCACCCGGCTCGGCAATGATGATATCGCCCAGCATTGCAAGGCTTGCAGAGACGCCACCCATGGTGGGATCCGTGAGTACGGAGATGAACGGCAATTTCTTTTCGGCCAACTTGGTTAACATGGCGCTGGTTTTGCCCATTTGCATTAACGAGAACAGCGCTTCTTGCATGCGAGCACCGCCACTGGCGCTAAAGCAAATCAGGGCGCGATCTTCTTCAAGACAAATATCACAGGCCCGTGCAAACCGTTCGCCAACAACCGACCCCATGGAACCTGCCATAAAATTAAAATCGAACACAGCCACAACAACTGGAATATTGTGAAGCTCACCGCTCATCACAACCAGAGCATCTTTTTCGCCAGAATCTTTTGTCGCTTGTGTCAGCCTGTCGCGGTACTTTTTAGAGTCTTTAAATTTAAGCATGTCGACTGGCTCTATATCCGTACCAATTTCTACGCGGTGCTCAGGGTCCAGCAAACGATCCAGCCGGGTACGCGCACTGATCATCATGTGATGGCCACATTTTATGCACACGTCTTGCGCCCGTTCCACCTCGGCTCGATAAAGCACATTTGCACACTTATCGCACTTTACCCATAGCCCTTCAGGTACATTCCCTTTACCTTCGTTTGGCTTGCCAATGCGTGCCGGTATGAGTTTTTCAAACCAGCTTAACCGGCTTGATACCAGGTTTGGCTTTTTATCTTTTTTCTCTTCTTCGCTCACGTAAGCTGTTGTCTCTTAATCTTTGCTTTTTGAATGTTACCCAGTGAATGTTACCCGGTGTATCGCTTATCTAAGGCGACACGCATAGAATTCACCAGTTTAAATAAGCTGTCGTGCATGGTGTCTGGCGCGTTCGCATGTTCAGCGACCAGCTTAACCAAGGCACTGCCAACAACAATAGCATCGGCAGCTTCTGCAACACCTACTGCAGACGCGGCATCAGTGATACCAAAACCCACAGCCACCGGCATATGACTTAAGGACTTTATATTACCCACACGTTTTGCCACATCGCCAGTATCCAGATTCGCCGCACCGGTAACGCCCTTTAAAGACACATAATACACGTAGCCGCTGACCTGTTTACACACCTGTTTAATTCGCTCATCTGGCGATGTCGGTGATAATAGAAAAATAGTATCGATGTTGGCCTGATTTGCAGCCGCGACCAAATCTGAGGCTTCTTCGGGCGGCAGGTCAACTGTGAGTATGCCATCGATACCAGCCGCGCCTGAGGCTTTTGCAAACGGCTCATAGCCCATTGTTTCAACCGGGTTCATGTAGCCCATTAATACAACGGGCGTGTGCTGATTGGACTGCCTGAATTGAGCCACCAGATCGATAATCTGCGACAGAGAAGCACCTTTAGCCAGCGCTCGCTCGTTGGCAGCCTGGATAACCGGCCCATCGGCCATAGGGTCAGAAAACGGCACACCCAGTTCAATAATGTCGGCGCCAGCCTCGACCAGCGTGTTCATCAATTTGAGTGTGCTGGGCAGGTCAGGGTCGCCAGCGGTAATAAACGGAATGATGAGCTTATGCCGGCCATTCTCACCCTTTTCTGCGGCTTCAAATACTTTGGCAATACGTCGATTGGCGGCCTCACTCACAGTGTCATACCCTCAAGCGTTGCCAATGTATTGATGTCTTTATCTCCACGACCGGAGAGATTCACCACGATGTTTTTCTCTTTACTTAGAGCAGGCGCAAGCTTGATCGCATAAGCCAATGCATGAGCCGATTCGAGAGCAGGAATAATCCCCTCAAGACGACACAACTTATGGGTTGCATCCAATGCTTCAGAATCGGTTGCCACATCATACTGAACTCGGCCAATGTCTTTTAACCAGGAATGCTCAGGCCCAACACCTGGATAATCGAGCCCGGCAGAAACCGAATGTGTTTCGATAATTTGCCCGCCTTCGTCTTCCATCAGGTAAGTTCGATTACCATGCAAAACACCTGGCTTACCCGCCGTGAGCGGAGCTGCGTGACGACCGGTTTCAATTCCATCGCCGCCTGCTTCAATACCGTATAGCGCCACTTCGCTATCATCTAAAAACGGATGGAAGGCACCAATCGCGTTGGACCCACCACCAACACAGGCAATCACTGCATCAGGTAGTCGACCTGTGTGCTCTAAGCTCTGCTCTTTTATTTCTTTGCCGATGACACTATTAAAATCTCGTACCATGGTTGGATAAGGGTGCGGCCCTGCGGCTGTACCAATAATATAAAACGTATCGTCGACATTACCGACCCAGTCGCGCATAGCTTCATTAAGCGCATCTTTTAACGTGCAAGACCCAGACGTAACCGGCACGACGGTGGCCCCAAGTAATTTCATGCGAAAAACATTCGGTGCCTGACGTTGAATATCTTCTGCACCCATATAAACAATGCATTCCATGCCAAAGCGGGCGCAAACGGTTGCGGTGGCCACACCGTGCTGACCCGCACCGGTCTCAGCGATGATGCGTTTTTTTCCCATACGTCGGGCGAGCAAGGCCTGACCAACGGTGTTATTGATTTTATGTGCACCGGTATGGTTCAGGTCTTCTCTTTTCAGATAGATTTGCGCGCCACCAAGTTCATCCGACCAGCGTTTGGCGTGATACAGCGGATTGGGGCGTCCAACAAAATTTTTCAGCTCCCATTCAAACTCGGTAATAAATTCGTTGTCGAGACGATACTTTTCATACTCGGCCTGTAGCTCTCTCACCGGATCCATCAGTGTCTCAGCGATAAAGCTGCCACCATAAATTCCAAAGTGACCTTTATCGTCTGGAAATTGCTCACTCACTTTGCCATCAAACTGGCTCGTCGGTGTGTTCATACTGCTTCCTCTTTCACTGATTCAGCTTCAGGTTTCTTTGCACTGAATACCCTGAAGAATTACATTATAAAGTGATGTTAATTAGGTGTGGCTTGCATCATCACGCGGCCGCTACCGCTGCAAAAAATGCTCGTAGCTTTTGCGCATCCTTAATTCCCTTAGATTGCTCCACACCGGTGCTCACATCAACGGCATATGGTCGCAGCTGCTCTATTCCTGTACGCACATTATCTGCGTTCAGACCGCCAGCCAGCACCAAAGGACGTCCCAGATCGGATTCCAGTTTATTCCAGTCAAATGTGTGCCCAGTTCCACCTAATTTACCCGGTTCGTTACTGTCGAATAAAAACGCCTGAGCATGTTCAAATTCAGACAGGGTTTGCCGGCTGGGCATGCCTTCGCCCAGTCCGATCGCCTTGACATAGGGTACGCCAAACCGTTCACATTCGGCCGGTGTTTCGCGCCCATGGAACTGCGGCACCATCGATGGCATGATCGTGAGTGCAGAGAGCACATCAGACTCTGACGCATCGAGAAAAAGACCCACTCGCGTGATGTAAGGCGATAACTCATCAGACAGGGCCCGAGCGCTGTGTGGATCGATATAACGAGCACTTTTAGGAACGAAAACAAACCCGAGTGCATCAGCCCCAAGCTGCTCACTCAAACGCGCATCCTGCGCTCGCGTGATGCCACAAATTTTGATGCGTGTACGTTGCTCCATAACCCGTTGACCTTACCAGAAATTGACCCAAAGTAAGGCCTTTACAGGTGCTACTGGTGCACGCTCTGCCAAGGTTCAAGCATATTGAGGCTGAAATCAGGAATATTGAAGTGTTTTGGATACTGTGGCTGGACAAAGCACAAGCCATGGGGCGGTGCTGTCATACCAGCACGGCGACGATCCCCCTGTTTAAGTACATCAAGCAGCCATTCAGGCGTTTCCTCACCCTTACCAATACGAATCAGACAGCCGGCCAGTATGCGAACCATATTGTGCAGAAAACCATTAGCCGACACATCAATCGCGATGCATTGCCCATGGCGCTTTACATCCAGCCGAAGCAATTCGCGCACGGCATGCTTAGCCTGGCAGTCAGCCGACCTGAATGCATTAAAATCATGTGTTCCAAGTAGCGCCTGAGCGGCCTTGTGCATAAGCTCAACATCCAGTGGCTGATTAACCCAGGTTAACCTGTCACCAAATAATCCCGAGCGCGTGTCACGATTAATAATGGTGTATCGATAGCTGCGATTGACGGCTTTAAATCGCGCGTGAAAATCATCTGCAACCGCCGCGGCCCAATGCACTGACACTGTCTTACTAAGATGGGTGTTAGCGCCGAATGTCCAGGCACGCAGCGGCCGCTCTTGTTGGGTATCAAAATGAATCACTTGTGCCAGCGCATGCACTCCTGTATCAGTTCGACCCGCGCAAATAACCGAAATCGGTTCATCTGCAATACGAGATAGCGCCTGCTCCACTTCCGCTTGCACAGAGTGGCAATGAGGCTGCCGCTGCCAGCCGCAGTATGCACTGCCATCGTACTCAACTGCCAATGCTATTCGCATTTGATTGTTCGGTTTGCTTAGACGCAATATTGAAGACAAAAAAAACGCCAAAGCTTCATCGCTCTGGCGTTCCTTATTTTATGGCTGAGCAGGCTTTTATCAAGCCGGACTACTATGTCATCAAGAAATTTTCCGCAGCAACGTCTCGGCTTCAGTTACCTGAGCTGGGTTGCCACTTTTGACAATCTCACCCAAGGCACTGCTCGCTGAATCCTTATCACCCATATCAATGTAGGCTTTGGCCAAATCCATCATGGTGTCCATCTCATCTGATGATTCGCCGCCGACTGCCGCCGCACCACCACCATCTAACAATTCATTGTCGCTAGTGAGGTCTGGTATTTCAAGTGAATCAACCGAAGCGGTTGGGTCTTCCATTAAGTCTGTGCTATCGAGTTCAAGATCACCTGATAGCTGATCAAGGTCTAATGTCAGATCTTCTGCAACAGAGCCCGCTGTGGAGTCCACAACATCGTTAGCGGCTTTATCTGAACCACCGATTTCAAGATCATCAAAATTCAGTGCATCACTCGCTTTGTCTTTCGCTGCCGATGCTTTTGCACCTACAACGCCCATGGCCGCTGCGGCACCGCCAGCAAGGCCGGCCGCTGCGCCTTTGGCACCTGCACCTGCCGATGCAGCCGCATCACCAATCTTGTCTACAGGGCCATCTGCATCAAAGCCTGGGAAATCCAGCGAGCCATCATCAGACGTCAAATCTGGAGCTGCACTTGAAGAGTCCAATGAAGGCAAATCAAGCTCTGCAGGTTCTTCACTGGCAATCTCATTCGCAATCTGTGAAAAATCACCAGTGGCTTCAAGGTCAGTTTCGTCAAAAGCGAATGCCGGATCAAGGCTTTGATCCATCAGCTGAGATTCATCACTAGTGTCGATTGAAGCTGCAGAGTCTGCACCAAAATCTCGGCTGATACTCTCAGCACCATCAGATGCATCAGCGCTTAAGAAATCCTTGTCTTCAAGTTTGGGTGAATCAAAGCTACCCTTTCCTACCGACGCCACGTCATCAGCTGAGGCTGAGAACAACGCATTGTTTGGTTGCAGGTCGTAACCCATTTCAGACACGGTGTTCCAGTCTGGCGCACCGTCACCACCAAAACGCTGGTGGTATTCGGCAGCCGCCTCATTAAAAGCGTCGCCATTACCTTGAGCATGGTGTGTTTGCAACATTTTAAGCGCGTATTCAGGATTGTTAGGCTCACGCTCAATCGCTTTTTGCAGCAACTCTTCTGCCTGGCCGTGCAAGCCATAAGCAAGGTACACATCCACTTCTGAAATAGTATCGTCTGGGTCAAGCTCATCTTCTGACATGGATTGCTCAACCGCCTGTGTTTCTTCTCCAGCAGTAGCAAACTCTTCGTTCAATACTTCGTCATCTTTATTGAACGCGGCAGCTGCTGCACCACCGACGGCGGCGGCACCCGCGGCACCTGCGGCGACTGCAGTACCCGCACCTGGAGTAGAGGTCTCAGGCGCATCAACTTCTGCAAACAATTCGGAATCATCATTTACAAATTCCACATCGTCTTCAAAATCCAAAATGTCTTCTTCTTTGCGGCGACGCTTAAAGAACAATAACCAACCGGCCATCAGCGCACAGATGGCACCAATACCGATCACTAAAAACTTACCGTACTGTTGCAACAGATCGGTGTACCAAGGTGTCTGTTTAACAGGCGGTGTAATTTCAGTTGCTAAAGGCGCTACATTTGCATCGGGCAGTAACTCGACAGTTGAAAGCTGTTCGCCCGTGTTAGAAAGTGCATTTTGAGCTGAATCAGCCGCGTTACCCGCTGCATCAGATGCATCGCCAGCCACACCAGCCAATGCGTCACTAGCATCAGCTGCACCGTTGGATACCGCATCCTGTGCGTTCGCGACAAGCATACTCGCCGCATCGGAAGCATTTCCAGCCGCATCGGCATCTTCTGACGCCGCTTTGAGTTGCTCTTGTAATCTGGCCACTTCCTGCTGTCGAATGCTGACCAATGACTCCTGATTTTCAGAAGTACTCTTTAGTTCAGACGATTGATCAGCCAGATCTGCGCTCTCAAGCCGTGTCGATGCAAGCTCTTCTTTCGCAAGCTGAATTTTTCTATTCAAGTTGCTCAGTTGAGAATCCTGATCCGTTTGTTCGCTATCGGCGGTGGAACTTGCCACTTTCGATGTTGAGTCGTTGTCCGCAACAATTTTAAGCTCATCGCGGCTTTGAATTTCGTTTAGCGCTGAATCCAGAATGCGTTGCGCTTCCTGCGCGACATTATCAGCTGATGGCGCATCAGATGCATCTGCTTGTGTTCCAGCTGCGTCAGAATCATTGCTTGTTGCAGACCGAGATGCCTGCGCTACACGAGTACCGGTAGAGCTTCTCACACCGTCTCGGTATTCTTGCCAGAGCTGATTTTGTTCTGACAACTGAGCCAAGGCCTGCGCCTGACTGAGCTGATTGACTTCACTGGCGTCGGGAATGCGCAAAATGGCACCGGCTTTCACCAAATTAACATTGCCATTGATAAATGCGCTTTGATTGGCATTAAGTAAAGCCATCATCATTTGCTGCGCGGATACACCAGCCACTGCGTTGTTTGCTGCGATCGCACCCAAGGTATCACCCCGTTGCACCACCACTTCACCGCCGCCCGCTGACGAACCTACGGTGCTGTCGAGAGATTCAAGTGAAACTATTTCCGACTCACCTTCGATGCTGATGACTTGATCACCACCTTCAATCGAGTACAGATCAGACACTTCGGTGAGATCACCCACCACTTCAACTTCAAATTCAAAGTCAGATGCGAATTGACCAGCCGCCGCCGTGTTGGTTTCGCCCAGATCACTCAGAACAACAACCTCACCTTGATCTGCAAAACTATCCAACGACACTTCCGAGCCTTCCAACTCAACAACAGTACCGAAATCGGCACTTTCACCAGTCTCAAGATCACCTAGAGAGACAACATCACCTTCCAGTGAAACGACATCGCCGTCCAAAGAAACAACATCCGATGAAAAGGTGTCACTGGCAATCACAGCGTTATTACTGATTTCCTCTGCTGAGCCAACAATTTCAACTTCAAATGAATCGGCAACCGAGGCATTGGAATTTCGCTCGATTGGTGCCGGTGCAAGCAGAGATTCAGAGCGTTGTACGAGTACAGGCTGATCTGCTCCGGTATTACGATTTGATGCGCTCGGCGACATGAACACAGGTGGGTCCAGAAGCACTGTGTATTCGCGGACCATACGGCCTGATGGCCAATCGACTTCTAAAAGAAAATTCAAGAACGGTTCTACCACCGGGCTACGGCTCGTTATCCGTATGACAGGGTTAGATGAATCTGTGTCTACGGAAAATTGCAATTCGGTTAAGGCATTGGTGCGATCAATACCCGCGCGGGCAAACGCATCAGGTGATGCTAATTTGACGATCATGCCATCAGCTTCGCCAGGCTTAACTGAGGTTAAACGGATTTCCGCATTCATTGGTTGGTTTAAGGCTGAGCGCATCTCTATATCGCCCAAACCAAGCGCTTTTACGCCACCTGAAGCCAATGCCAGACTCACGGCTGCTGCCGTTGCTAGTTTTCGCACTTTTATCGTCCCAGTGATTACATCGAGGGCTAACTTCCGGAAGTGACTGCAGCCCAACGATGCAAGATTAACTGTCTCAATCGTATTCTATAGCTGAAAATTTTCACAATTCAGCCTACTAAAGGTAGTCCTTAGCTAAGCATTCGGCAATCTGCACACTATTTAGCGCGGCGCCCTTACGCACATTGTCAGAAACAACCCACATATTCAGACCATTTTCCGTGCTGATATCCTTGCGCATCCTACCGATGTAAACCGCATCGTTCCCGGCCGATTCGGTCACGGCAGTGGGGTAACCACCATCGCGTTGTTCGTCCAGGACTACCACTCCTGGAGAGACTTCCAGCAATTGTCGGGCCTGATCGACGTCTACCGGCTTATTAGTTTCAATGTGCAAGGCCTCAGAATGCCCAAAAAACACCGGAATTCTGACGCAGGTCGGGTTCATCATAATGCTGTCATCTTCCATGATTTTGTGCGTCTCCCACACCATCTTCATTTCTTCCTTGGTATAGCCGTTATCCTGAAACGCATCAATATGGGGAATTGCGTTAAACGCGATCTGTTTTGGGTACACCTTTGTTTCAGCATCCAAACCGTTTAGCAAACGCGCCGTTTGCCTTCCCAGCTCCTCAATTGCGTCTTTTCCGGTACCAGAGACCGCCTGATACGTCGCTACATTGACGCGCTTGATACCAAAGGCGTCATGTATTGGTTTTAGCGCCACCAGCATCTGAATGGTAGAGCAATTGGGGTTAGCGATAATATTAGTCACCTTATATCCCTCTAAGGCATGTGCATTAACTTCTGGAACGATCAGCGGTTTATCGTCGTCGTAACGAAATTGCGATGTGTTATCGATCACCACACAACCCGCTGCGGCTGCAATTGGTGCATAAATTTTGGACACCGACGCACCCGGTGAAAAAAGCCCAATTTGCACCTGACTAAAATCAAACTTTGCCAGATCTTGCACGACCAATTGCTTACTGCCAAATTCGACCCGCTTACCAGCTGATCGTTCGCTGGCGAGCGCATACACATTGCGAACGGGAAACTCCCGCTCTGCCAAAATTGACAACATGGTTTCGCCAACGGCACCCGTTGCACCCACCACAGCCACATCAAACTGTTTGCTCATTTTAATACCTGCACATTATATTGTGTGGCTTACAGACCACGACCAAATGAAAAATTGAAAACTCTTTGCTGACAACGCATTGTCATTTGTAAACTAATGCGTCTAAGTCGTTTGTGAGGAACGTTTTTGTTAGCTGCTGGCGGTTTGCATGGCTGCAACCACGGCATCGCCCATTTGTGAGGTGCTAACCCGTTTGTCGTTTGCGGTATCGAGACTTGCGATATCGGCACAGCGTAAACCTGCCGCAATGACAGAGGCCACCGCATTTTCAACAACGCTTGCAGCCGCTGCTTGATTAAGCGTGTAACGTAACATCATGGCGACGGATAAAATCGTTGCCAGTGGATTGGCCTGGCCAGTGCCAGCGATATCCGGCGCCGACCCGTGCACAGGTTCGTACATGCCTTTGCCGTCTTTATCCAACGATGCCGATGGCAACATACCTATTGAGCCAGTAAGCATAGCCGCGGCATCAGACAAAATATCGCCAAACAGGTTACTGGTCACAATGACATCAAACTGCAGAGGTGCTCTAACAAGTTGCATTGCCGCGTTATCAACGTACATATGGCTAAGCTTGACTTCTGGATAAGATTCGCCCACTTTGCATACGATCTCACGCCACAGTTCGGATACTTCCAATACGTTTGCTTTATCTACAGAACACAAGCGCTTGTCACGCTGCATGGCAATTTCAAAACCACTACGGGCAATGCGTTCAATTTCAGATTCGCTGTACACCATGGTATTGAACCCGACGCGCTCACCGTTACGTTCTTCTATCCCTCTGGGGCCTCCAAAGTAGATTCCACCCGTAAGCTCACGCAAAATCATAAGATCAAGGCCCGCTACCAGGTCTGCCTTTAATGAACTTGCATCTGCAAGTTCTGGGTATAGCAAAGCGGGTCGCAAATTTGAAAACAGCTTTAATTCTGATCGAAGCGCTAAAAGACCACGCTCGGGCCGCTTATCTCTTGGTGCCTTATCGTATTCAGGGCCACCAATGGCACCGAGTAAAAGCGCATCGGCTTTTTTACAAGCGGCCAGTGCTTCAGCGGTGAGTGGTTCTCCGCTGATGTCATAAGCGGCACCACCAAATGCATGTGTTTCGGAGGTGAGCGCAAGGCCATGATTTTTAGTCAGCGCATCCAGCACTTTTTGCGCTTCAGCCATTATTTCAGGCCCAATCCCATCGCCGGGTAATATAACGATGTGTTGGCTCATAACTATTCCTTAGTGTTAGTTTTTAAATAAAGTGGTGCAAGCTAAAGCTTGCGAGCGAATCGTCCTCGCAAGCTTCGGCCTTCCAGTGGCATTCAATACTCGTCGAACAGCGTTTTGCTGTTACTTAGAACAACCAGGGTGCAGATTGCTTTCGCGCCGCTTCGTATTGTTCTATGGCATCACGCTTTTGCAATGTCAGGCCAATATCATCCAGGCCCTTAAGCAAGCAATGCTTTCTAAATTCATCAACCTCAAACGAGGTCACCTGCCCCGCTGGTGTGGTAATCGTTTGCGCTTCAAGATCAATGTTTAAACGATAGCCTTCGGTAGCTTCACACTCGGCCGCAAATTTTTCGACAACAGACTCATCTACAACAATGGGCAGAAAGCCGCTTTTAAATGAGTTGTTAAAAAAGATATCGGCAAAGCTCGGTGCGATGACACTTCTAAAACCATAATCATCCAGCGCCCATACCGCATGTTCACGTGATGAACCACAACCAAAGTTTTCACCGGCAAGTAAGATTTGTGCACCGCTGTAGCGTGGCGCGTTTAAAACAAACTCGGGGTTGGGTTGACGCGTGCTTGCATCCTGCCCCGGAAAACCCGGATCAATATAGCGCCATGCATCAAACATATTCACACCAAAACCACTGCGCTTTATCGACTTAAGAAATTGCTTGGGGATAATGGCATCGGTATCAACGTTCGATCGCATTAGCGGTGCAACCAAGCCATCCAATTGAGTAAATGCTTTCATCAGAAATTCCTCACATCAACAAAGTGCCCGGCAATAGCCGCCGCTGCTGCCATAGCAGGGCTGACAAGATGGGTACGCCCCCCTTGCCCCTGCCGACCTTCAAAATTTCGATTAGAGGTGGAAGCACATCGCTCTCCCGGCTCAAGTTTGTCCGCATTCATCGCAAGTCACATGGAACAACCCGGCTCACGCCATTCAAAACCGGCTCGTAAGAACACCTGATCAAGACCTTCTTTTTCAGCTTGTTGCTTTACAAGACCTGACCCCGGAACCACCATAGCCTGTTTTATGTTCGAGGCCACTTTACGTTCTTTGATTACAGCTGCGGCGGCGCGCAAATCTTCGATGCGTGAGTTGGTACATGAGCCAATAAACACTCGATCAAGCTTTATATCTACAATGGAGGTTTCAGCCTCTAAGCCCATATATTCAAGCGCGCGTTGCATGCCTTCGGATTTGCTAGCGTCACTAACGGCGGATGGGTTTGGCACTTGACCGTTTACATCGGTCACCATTTCAGGGGATGTACCCCAAGACACTTGTGGTTCGATAGTGGCTGCATCGAGTTGCACTTCTTTGTCAAACTTTGCATCGCTGTCACTGTGCAATGTTTTCCATGCATCAACCGCTGCATTCCAATGCTCATCTTTAGGAGCAAACGGACGTGCTTTAACATAGTCAATGGTGGTTTGATCTACGCCGACCATGCCGGCTCTTGCACCAGCTTCAATCGACATATTGCATACCGTCATACGCCCTTCCATCGAAAGCGAACGAATGGCATCACCACCAAATTCTATGGTGTAGCCCGTACCGCCAGCGGTGCCAATCTCACCAATGATGGCAAGCACGATATCTTTGGCGGTAACACCCGGGCCTGTTTGACCGTTTACCGATACCAACATGGACTTGGATTTTTTTTGCATTAAACATTGCGTTGCCATCACATGCTCAACTTCAGAGGTGCCTATGCCAAAGGCAAGCGCTCCAAAAGCACCGTGCGTGGATGTGTGCGAATCACCACACACAACTGTCATACCCGGTAAAGTGGCACCTTGCTCGGGGCCAATGACATGCACAATGCCCTGACGTAAATCATTCATTCTGAATTCAGTGATACCGAAGGTTTTGCAGTTAGTGTCGAGCGTATCCACTTGTAGCTTCGAAACTGGGTCTTCAATACCGGCATCACGAGCTGTTGTGGGCACGTTATGATCAGCCACGGCCAACATGGAGCTAATTCGCCACGGATCTCTTCCGGCCAATTGCAGCCCTTCAAACGCTTGTGGGGAGGTCACTTCATGCACTAAGTGACGGTCAATATAGAGCAGTGCTGTGCCATCGTCTTCGCTGGTAACCACATGCGATTCCCAGACCTTGTCGTATAAGGTTTTACCGGCCATGCTGTCGTCCATTGTTTAATTTATGCGCATTTTAACGGCTGCATTTGAATAACTCAAATTCATAATATTTATTTTATTCATTCCACTTTGGAATACAATCAGATATTGATAGATCTGAGCCGAATTGGAGTAGATTTTGGACATCGCCGCCTTACAAGCACTAGTCGCTATTGCCGAAACCGGCTCATTCTCCCGCGCTGCTGAACAATTGTTCATGACCCAGCCTGCGATTAGCAAACGGCTGGCAGCGCTTGAGAGCGAATTGGGCGTGCAGCTCATTGATCGTTTGGGGCGGCGTTGTCAGCTAACTGAGGCTGGAGACAGCCTATTGATATCGGCGCGCCGCATCCTTGCCGACATCGCCACCAGCCGAGAAGAAGTGCGTTCAATGAGCGCAGCTGTCGGTGGCAAACTGCGCCTGGCCACTAGCCACCATATTGGTATCCATCGCTTACCGCCAGTGCTAAAACGATATACACAAGCCCACCCCGAAGTCGATCTTGACTTAATGTTCATGGACTCTGAAAGAGCCTGCGACTTAATCGCCGAAGGCAGTTTGGAGCTTGCCATTGTGACGCTACCGCGCCAGGAATTGCCAAGACTGAAAACACAGCTGGTGTGGCCCGACCCCCTGGTTATTGCGTGTGCAGCGGATCACGAACTTGCACAACAGCGTAACATCAAGCCCAAAGCACTGAATGCACATGCCGCTGTCCTGCCGGCGCGTGGCACCGTAACGCGCACTATTTTGTTGGAAGCGCTGGCGCCACATGATGTCACCATCAACACCTCCCTTGAAACCAACTACCTTGAAACAATAAAAATGATGGTGTCGGTAGGGCTAGGCTGGAGTGCTTTACCCGAAAATATGCTTGACGATACGCTAACGTCAGTGCAGGTTATGGGGGTAACCATGCAGCGTGAATTGGGGTATGTCAGTTTGCAAGGCAGAACACTCAGCCGCGCAGCCTCAACATTGATTGACATGCTTCCAAACCAAACGCCTTTTGTCAGTTAATGCTGGATAATGACGAAAACGACGACGAAGTAAATTTCGACTAACCGAGATTGGACGAAGGCTTCTTATGACACAAGCACCATTTAATGCAGCGCCATTTATTACCGATGCAAAACGGGCATTGCTTGCAGGCAATAATCCGGCAAAAAATTTTGCAGCGATTAGCGATGACATGAAGCGCAAGGTTGAGCGCATTGACACGCTGCACTCACGGTCCGAAAACGTGGTGCCTGAATTGAATTTTAGCGCGATTAAAAACAATAAGGTCAACACCAAAGACATCGATGCCATACGTGAGCATGGATGCGTCATTATCCGAAACGTTTTTGATAGACAGCAAGCAGAAGATTGGAATAAGGAACTGGGCAGCTACCTGAGCAGTAATAATTATTTTGAGCACGCCAAAGCCAAAGCCGGGATGGATGATTACTTTGGTGATTTAAAAGACGCCACACCACAAATTTTTGGAGTGTACTGGTCGCGCCCCCAAGTCATGGCAAGGCAAGCTGAATCCATGGCGCAAACGAAACGCTTTTTAAATAATTTATGGGATATCAATGCACCGGCAGGCAATGAGTTTAACCCCGACCTTGACTATAGCTATGCAGATCGTACTCGCAGGCGCGCACCAGGTGATACCACGTTAGGTTTATCACCTCACATGGATGCAGGATCGTACGAGCGTTGGGTAGACCCTGCATTTCAAAAAATATACGCCAATGTGTTTAATGGCAGGTTTGATCAATACGAACCCTGGAAAGCCGCTTACCGAACACAAACAAGGGAGTTTGAATCCCCTGCGGTCAGCTCCATGTTTCGTACCTTTCAAGGCTGGACAGCGTTAACCGAACAAGGGCCAGGCGATGGCACACTAGAGCTATTACCGATCTCCAAGGCCATTGCCTATGTGCTTATGCGTTCCTTACAAGAGGATGTGCCTGAAGATGAACTGTGCCTGGCAAAGCCTGGTCGAGCATTAGGTGTAGATAAACACTGGCACCCCGATATCTACCCTGGCATTGTGCCTATTCAAACCGTAGCGCCGGGCGACACAGTGTGGTGGCATCCAGATGTGGTGCACTCAGTTGGAAACGAACACCACGGTGATGAATACGCCAGTGTCATTTACATTGGGGCAAGCCCGGCCTGTTCCAAAAACCGCGCTTATGCATTGCTTCAATCAGAGCACTTCAAACTGGGACGAAGTGCGCCAGACTTTGCCGCAGAAGATTATGAAGTTGATTTCGTTGGACGCGCTGTTGAGGCTGATTTAACTGAGCTAGGAAAGAAGCAAATGGCTATGCTGTGATTTTCGGGGCTGTCCCTGAGGACTTGGTAATAACAATGCCGATAACACCACATCGGGGGTGTATGACACCAGCCATCAACCCGATCAAGGCCTTTTCTTTATTGAATTCGGCTAACCCTAAAACGGAATATCATCATCAAAGTCAGCGGTGGTTTTGCTTGTCATTCCAGCAGGCGGCCCATCATATTGAGCATCGGCCGGAGCACCCTGCCCATCTTGCGCATCAGCACGCGCTATGCGCCAAGCATTCAAATTAGTAAAGTAGCGCTCGTTCCATTCACGGCCACGTAAGTCAAAGTCCACCGCAATTTGATCACCTTCTGAGTAGTCATCAATCAAGGTGCATTTGTCTTGCGTTAGCTGAAATTTCACCATTTGCGGAAACTTGCCATCGGTTACTTCAATGACAAATTCGCGTGCTTGAAACGATGCCGATTTTTGTTCGGTATCAAACACTTTGTGTAAACGACCTTCTGCTTTGTATGCCATTCGAAAACCTTAAAAATGAGTGTGAGTGACGATGAAAAACTTAGCCTTGTGCCGGAATAACGGGCGTATCGGATTTTACATCGGCGTTTTGGCCACGGTGACGTAATGCATGATCGAGCAATACAATCGCCAGCATGGCTTCTGCAATGGGTGTGGCACGGATACCAACACAGGGGTCGTGCCGGCCAGTCGTAATAACTTCTATAGCATCGCCACTGGTGTTAACACTTTGCCCCGGTAAGCGCACACTGGATGTTGGTTTCATTGCGATCGATGCCACTATCGGCTGGCCAGATGAAATACCCCCAAGCACACCACCTGCATTGTTTGATAGAAAACCCTCTGGCGTAATTTCGTCCCGATGTTCAGTACCGCGCTGCGCGACGGAATCAAAACCTGCCCCTATCTCAACACCTTTAACGGCATTGATACTCATTAACGCATGAGCAATATCCGCATCCAGCCTGTCGAACACGGGCTCACCTAAACCAACCGGTACATTGTGCGCTTCTACCGTGACACGCGCACCAATAGAGTCGCCATCTTTACTCAGCTTTTTCATGTACGTTTCCAGCTCGTCTACTTGATCCGGGTTGGGCCAGAAAAACGCGTTAGATTCGACCTCTTGCCAATCAAAACGCGAGCGGTCGAGTTCGATTGGGCCAAGCTGAGACAGGTAACCGCTAATTTGTATACCGTAGATTTTTTGCAGTACTTTTTTCGCTATTGCACCACCTGCCACACGCATGGCGGTTTCTCGTGCTGAGGAACGCCCACCACCACGGTAGTCTCTGATACCAAACTTTTGCTGGTAGGTGTAATCGGCGTGGGCTGGCCTAAAGCGGTCTTTTATTTTGTCGTAGTCGCGCGAGCGCTGATCGGTATTTTTTATGACCAAGCCAATAGGTGTGCCAGTGCTAAGACCACCAAACACACCTGAAAGAATTTCCACTTCATCTGCTTCACGGCGCTGTGTGGTGTAGCGGGATTGACCAGGCTTGCGCCTATCAAGCTCTATTTGCAATTCGTCTGTGGATATCGGCACACCCGGCGGGCATCCATCGACAATGCAGCCAATTGCGGGGCCGTGGCTCTCGCCAAAGCTTGTGAGTGTAAAGACCTGC
>CAYSZH010000017.1:0-47711 GCA_964435305.1 uncultured Granulosicoccaceae bacterium | reverse complement strand
TGCTTTGTTCAAAGACGGCAAATGTGCAACATGGGTTGATGCAACTTCAGCTGCGAACGACGTTCGTAACCCAGCAACTTCGACAGTTGCAGACAAGACTGACTTCTTCCAAGCGCCTAAACAAGTTACTGATAAAGGCACAGGTTGGTTCTGGTCTTGGGCACTGGCTATTCCAGCTAGCTCAAAGAAAGTTGACACCGCTAAGGACTTCCTAAAGTGGGCAACTTCTAAAGAGTACTTCACAACTGTAGGTGAAACTAAAGGTTGGGTAGCAGTACCAAGTGGTACTCGTGCCTCTGTACATGAAGATCCACGCCTTCTGGAAGCTGCACCTTTTGCTTCTACTATCAAGGATGCAATCTTCTCTGTAGATCCAGCGGACCCAACTCGTGACCCTGTGCCTTACACAGGTGTGCAGTTTGTTGCTATCCCTGAATTCCAGGGTATTGGTAACTATGTTGGTCAGCAAGTGGCTGCAGCCTTAGCCGGTCAGGCTACAGTTGAGGAAGCTTTGGCTAACAGCCAGACTTTTGCTGTACGTGAAATGACTAAAGCAGGTTACATCAAGTAACTATTGCTGAAGTACTGCGGCCCGAAGCACGACGCTTCGGGCCGTCTCTTTTGTATACAAGGCTTAAAAATTACTGTTTTGGTGATTGAGGGCGTTCAGCCCCTCCCCTACTACTAAAACAGTACTAGCACTGAACGAACTGGTGCTTAACCAAACTTAGCTTAAGAGTGCGAAATAGATAATATGGCCACCAAAGCGTCCAAAACTTCTGCGCGATTAATGATGTCTCCGGCGGTGTTGCTGCTGCTTGGGTGGATGATCATTCCGCTAAGTATGACTCTGTATTTTTCGTTCTTGCGTTACAACCTGCTTCAACCCGGCAACAACCCTTTCATTGGTTGGGAAAATTATTATTGGTTTTTGACCGACCCCAGCTTTAAAGCGGCCATGATCAATACCTTGGTCCTCGTTGGCGGTGTGCTTTTTATTACGACAGTCGGCGGAATTTGTTTTGCTTTGCTGCTAGATAGGCCGATGTTTGGTCAGGGCATCATTCGTATAATGGTGATTGCACCGTTTTTTGTTATGCCAACCGTGTCTGGCTTGGTGTGGAAAAACATGTTTATGAACCCAGTCAATGGGATATTCGCGCACATAGCATCGGCACTTGGCATGCAACCCATCGATTTTTTTGGCGACATACCATTAGCATCAATCATATTTATCGTGTCATGGATGTGGCTACCATTTGCAACATTAATCTTATTAACCGGGCTTCAATCGCTTGACCAGGAACAGCTTGAAGCGGCTGAAATGGATGGAGCAAGCTGGTCTAATCGATTTTTCTACGTCATGCTGCCACATATGGCGAGACCGATTACCGTCGTTATTCTTATTCAAACTATCTTTCTACTTTCCATTTTTGCTGAGATTCTTGTCACTACGAATGGAGGACCAGGCACGGCTACGACTAACTTAACGTATCTCATCTATGTATCGTCGCTACTTCAATATGACGTTGGCATGGGTAGCGCTGGTGGTGTGCTTGCCATCATTCTCGCCAATATTGTTGCGATCTTTTTGATGCGCATGATTGGCAAGAACCTGGACGCGTAGCGCCAGAAAAGCACAGTACTGGCGAATATAGAGGAGATTAGAATAATGGCACGCGCTGTTTCGAACAAAACCAAGATCATCAATACGCTCATCGCAGGAACCTTGGGGTTTTTGATGTTCTTCCCGATCCTCTGGATCATTATCATTTCACTGAAAACTGAAAATGATGCGATAAGGGCGCCATTGGAAATCCTGTTCAATAGTCCATGGACAACAGAGAGTTTCAGTGCAGTGCAAGCCCGCTCTGACTATTTCAAACACTTTTCTAACTCAGTAATTATTGCGGTAGGCTCAACACTACTGGGCTTACTTATTGCTGTTCCTGCGGCATGGGCAATGGCTTTTGTACCATCTAAAAATACCAAAAATGTTTTGATGTGGATGTTATCAACCAAAATGCTTCCACCTGTTGGCGTTCTCATTCCAATCTATCTGCTGTTTCGTGACCTGGGCTTACTGGATACCCGTTTTGGACTTGTCATCGTACTCATGCTGATCAATCTACCGATCATCGTTTGGATGTTGTACACGTACTTCAAAGAAATTCCCGGTGAAATTCTTGAAGCCGCTCGTATGGACGGCGCGTCCGTGAGAGAGGAAGTGATTCATGTATTAGCGCCCATGGCGGTACCGGGAATAGCATCAACCATATTGCTAAACATCATTCTTGCGTGGAACGAAGCATTCTGGACACTGAATCTTACCGCCGCAAAGGCCGCACCACTTACGGCGTTTATCGCAAGCTACTCCAGCCCGGAAGGATTGTTTTACGCCAAGCTGAGCGCGGCGTCCATTATGGCCATAGCGCCGATTTTGATTATGGGTTGGTTTAGTCAAAAACAGTTAGTACGCGGTCTCACATTTGGCGCAGTCAAATAGGACATACGAATGGGCAACATAACACTAAAAAACGTAACAAAAAGCTTCGGTGACCTTGAAGTTATTCATCCGTTGGATTTGACCGTTGAGGATGGTGAGTTTGTGGTCTTCGTCGGGCCATCTGGTTGCGGTAAATCGACATTGCTGCGCCTAATTGCTGGGCTGGAAGACGTCAGCAGCGGTCAAATAATGATTGACGGCAAAGATGCCACCGGCAATCCGCCTGCCAAACGGGGTCTGGCGATGGTTTTCCAATCTTATGCTTTGTATCCGCATATGTCGGTTCGCAATAACATTGGCTTTCCATTAAAGATGGCGAAAGTACCACGCGCCGAAGCCAACAAAAAAATTGAGGCGGCGGCAGAAGTGTTGAACCTTACCGATTACTTAAAGAGGCGGCCTGGCCAATTGTCCGGTGGACAACGGCAGCGTGTAGCAATAGGCCGCGCCATTGTTAGAGAGCCCGAAGCGTTTCTATTTGATGAGCCGCTATCAAATCTAGACGCAGCCTTAAGGGTTAACATGCGTTTGGAAATTTCTGAGCTGCATCAAAAACTGAAAACCACCATGATCTATGTCACGCATGATCAGGTTGAAGCAATGACGATGGCAGATAAAATTGTGGTGCTATCCGATGGCAACATCGAACAAGTCGGTTCTCCGCTAGAGCTTTATCACAATCCAAAGAATCTGTTTGTGGCTGGATTTATCGGCTCGCCCAAAATGAATTTTTTGACCAATGAACACGCTCAAAAATACAATGCGCACACAATTGGTATCAGACCCGAACATTTCAATGTATCAAAAGATTCTGGAGAATGGAAAGGTGTGGTTGGTGTGTCTGAGCATTTGGGATCTGACACCTTTTTGCGTGTGCAAATCGAAGGTCAGGCACTAACAGCCAGAGTCAATGGAGAACTAAATGTCCATCATGGAGACAGCGTTTTTCTCAGCGCCAAGCCAGAACATATCTACAAATTTGACACACAGGGTATTGCGATTTAATGAGCACAAGGTTATCTATCGCCAACTTAGATCAAATTACTGACCAAGTCGCAAAACCCACATACCAAAGAGAGGATATTTCTGCTGGCATCATCCATGTAGGCGTAGGAAATTTTCATCGTGCGCACCAAAGTGTCTATCTTCATCAACTATTTGAAATGGGGATTGATCGTGATTGGGGGATCATCGGCGCGGGTGTAACACAGTACGATGAGGCCATGCGCAATAAACTTGCGTCTCAAGATTGGTTAACCACCGTTGTTGAACTTGACCCTCAGAAGCTCTCTGCTCGCATCACAAACGCGATGATTGATTTTATTGAAATCAATCCGCAGGCCATAATCGATGCCATGGCAAGGCCTGAAATACGCATCGTGTCACTGACAGTGACAGAAGGTGGCTACTATGTAGATGCCGATACCGGTGGGTTTGATCATACACATGCTGACATTGTTGCTGATGCTGCTAACTCGGAATTGCCACAAACTGTTTTCGGTATCATTATTGCTGCCTTGATAAAACGTAAACAAAACAAGGTTTCGCCATTCACTGTCATGACTTGTGATAACTTGCCTGAGAATGGGCACGTAGCAAAGCAAGCGGTACTTGGTCTGGCATCAAAAATCGACACCTCTATACACAATTGGATTGATCAAAACGTCGATTTTCCCAATTCAATGGTTGATTGCATCACACCAGCAACCGCTGAACGTGAAATAGGCATTGTAAAAGACACCTTTGGGATTGAAGATTCTGCCCCGGTTGTATGCGAGCCTTTTCATCAGTGGGTTCTTGAAGATAAGTTCTCGAACGGCCGCCCTGCATTGGAGAAAGTTGGGGTCGAATTTGTCGATGACGTTGCCCCGTACGAACTGATGAAACTGCGCATTCTCAACGGCGGCCATGCAGCTATCGCCTATCTTGCAGGCTTACTGGATATTCACTATGTGCACGATGCAATGAACAACCCACTGATTGCAGCTTATCTTGATAAATTAGAACACAATGAAATAATCCCTACTCTAGATAACATTCCAGGCGTAAGTTTCGAGTCTTACTACAACAAAGTGGCTGAACGATTTTCTAACGAAGCAGTGGGTGATACCATACCGCGACTATGCTTTGATGGTTTAAACCGTCAGCCTAAATTTATCTTGCCAGTGATCGAGGCTCGCCTTGAACAGAAACAATCTATCGAAGGCTTAGCGCTGGAATGCGCCCTGTGGTGTCGCTATTGCTATGGCACAACAGATTCCAATGCGCAAATTCCCGCTAACGACACGCAATGGGATCGATTAAAAGCGCAAGCCACACTTGCTAAAGACGATCCGATAAAGTGGCTGGAGCTAAGCGATGTCTATGGACCACTTAGCAAAGACAAGGCATTTGCACAGGCTTTTGAAAAAGCGCTCAACAGTATTTGGGATAAAGGTACAGCTGGTGCTATATCCGCTTACCTTTCCTAGCGATTATCATTAACCAAATTAATTAAAAATCCTCAGGGGCCGCCATGAAAGCAACGACGTATCTATCGCTGGGTGAAATTCAAAACACTGAACTCGCTGACCCAAGGCCTGCACCAGAAGAAGTGCTTATTCAAGTGCATGCCAGTGGCATTTGCCATACTGATATCGACATTCTGCATGGCCGCTATGGTAACTCTACTTTTCCGTTAGTACCGGGCCATGAGTATGCAGGTGAGATTCTATCTATTGGCGCTAAGGTCACAGGCTTTAAAGAAGGCCAACGCATCGTTGTCGATCCAAATATCCATTGCGGTCAGTGTCGCGCTTGCAAGAAGGGTTTAACAAATCTTTGTGACAAGCTCGGCGCATACGGTGTAACGCGAAACGGTGGATTCGCAGAGTTAGGTGTCGTGCACCAAGACAACATCGTCCCTATAGCAGATAATTTATCCTACACGACAGCTGCATTGGCGGAACCGATTGGCTGCGTATTGACAGGGATTGGTGCGATTGAAACAGACAGTGTAGAGAACACCCTAATTTTTGGCGCAGGCCCGATCGGGATGCTGATGGCCTTGTCCTTACGCACTAAGGGTGTAAGCGATATAACAATGGTCGATATCGACGAGTCGCGTCTTGTGCTTGCCGAATCATTCGGGTTAAAAGGCATTGCGGCAGGTTCCAGCGACTTGGCCAAGATTGAAAAATTGGTCGATCTGGTCGTCGATGCCACTGGCGTACCGAAGGTAGCTGAAGGATTAATTAACTATGCGGCCGATGGGGGAAATGTGCTGTTTTTTGGCGTGTGCCCGCCAGGTGAAACAATCGCAGTATCTCCACACGATGTTTTCCGACGTCAAATACGCATGGTTGGCACACATTCGCTCAATCACAATATTCCGGAGGCCTTAGCCACCATTGAAGCGATAGGGCCTGAAATTGACCGTTTGGTTTCTCACCGGGTTGAGCTTGGCGAAATAAAAGGCTTTCTAGAAAAGCATGGGCACTCCAATTCTTTGAAAATTCAGTCAGTTGCAAGTTAATTTTAGATGATGCCGCAGCCTATGTCCTTCTCCAACTCGGTAAGCTCGCTCCTCCAATACCGCGTAGAAATTAACCGCTAGATCATCAGAAACTTGTAATTTCTGATTCAAGTGGTTTAAGTTACTTTACCGAAAAACGTTACCGGCAATACAGGGCGACAACATTGAAAAGCTTAGCAAGAATGAAAATCTAACCACAGTTGTTTGGGCATTTCACACTGCGCTTAAATACTTTGAAACTCAAGCAGCCGGCTGGTTCGACTTTTCTTCGGCTTACGGTGCGCTCGAAATAGGCGACTACATGGTTGCACGTCATGGCAAAGATGTGGTCTACGCCATGAATCGAGGTCTCCCAGGCATTACTGATAACCAGCGTACGATGCATACCATTTTTTACTCCTGCCATACCAATTTCCGACCCTTCTAAGCCTTTTGCCCCCAATGTTCCGACCAACCACAGCCCGCCGCAACGTGATTCTTGGAGCTATGAGCTCGATTTAGGTGCAATTAGTCAGCACTTGTTGACAATTCTCCGTTGAGTGGGACAATCAAGGCAAGGTGGTGTTCGATGCCTTTATTCTAATTACACGGAGGAGTTTTATCATGAGACTATTTAAGCAGGCTGGTGCCTGCCTAGTACTAAGCGCAGGGCTAATGGGCCATGCGGTAGCAGCTGAGTGTATCGCACCAGCTAACCCTGGCGGCGGCTGGGATTTTACTTGCCGATCTATCGGTAAAATCATGCACGACATCGGTGTGGTTGATAAACCCATACAGGTGACCAATATGGCTGGCGGTGGCGGTGGACTCGCCTACACGCATGTTGTTAATGAGCGTGGTTCTGACGAAGAATTAATTGTTGCAGCCTCCTCGGCTACTGCAACTCGTCTGGCTCAAAATGCCTTCGCCGGCATGACAGCGGATCAGGTGAAGTTTTTAGGTGCGATTGGCGCTGACCCTGGTGTATTGGTGGTTGGCAAAGATTCCCCTTACCAATCCTTAGGTGATTTACTCGATGCAGTAAAAGAAAACCCTTCAGAAATAACGTTTGCGGGTGGCTCTGCTGCCGGTGGCTTTGATCACTTAAAAGTACTGATGGCACTGGGGCGTGTTGGATTTAACGATATCTCCAAAGTAAAATACATCGGTTTGGATGGTGGTGCTGATGCGATTACACAAACCATCGGTGGATTTACGCAAGCCATGACAGGTGATATTTCAGAAGTTGTCGGATTCCTCAAAAGTGGTGATGTTCGCGTATTAGCCGTATTCAACGATGAGCGCATTCCTGGTGATGACTTCAGCGGTATCCCTACAGCGAAAGAGCAAGGTGTGGATGTTGTCGCCGTTAACTGGCGTGGACTCTACGTCCCGAAAGACATATCTGACGATGCTTACAACAAGTGGTCGGATGCATTAGCGACAGTAGCTGCATCAGATGAGTGGGCGGAAGCGATGGCGGCTAATGGCCTTGCACCGTTTACAAAAGTTGGTGATGACTTTGCTGGCTACCTCGATGGCGTTATCGCTGAGATTCAGACATTGTCTAAAGAGCTCGGTGTAATCAAATAGTGAGTGACCGAATATTCGGTTTAATCTCTGCATTGGTGGCACTTGCGTATATCGCAAGTGCCACTCAAATACAGAGTGGCTTTATGCCAGACCCGGTTGGATCCAAATTCTTCCCCATGCTTGTGGGAGGTGTGGCGTTTGTTTGTGCCGTTGCCATTATTCTTAAACCCGATGAACCACCGAGCTGGCCTTCAGCTGGCATATTTATATCCATTTTGGCTGCCGTTCTTACGCTCGTTGGTTACGCTTATGCGCTAAAACCCTTAGGGTTTATCATCCCGACGGCGTTCGCGTCCGGCATTATCAGTTATTTGATTGGTCGAGAATTTTTGCGTGCCTTATTAACCGGTGTGGTGCTTTCAGTCGGTTTGTTTGTTCTCTTTAAGTACGTACTAGATCTTGGTCTGGTGGCGTTCTCAAAAAATCTAATCGGATAATGTGACCGTGGAAGTGTTCTCGCTTTTGGCAGACGGCTTTGCCGTCGCAATTACACCAACCAACTTAATGCTGGCGATTGCCGGGTGCATTATCGGCACCATGGTAGGTGCCTTGCCAGGTCTTGGCCCGTCCAACGGTGTGGCGATCTTAATCCCCATCTCTTTTTCGTTTGGCCTGGATGCAACTCAATCGTTAGTTTTAATGACAAGCGTTTACTACGGCGCCATGTACGGTGGACGTATCTCATCCATTTTATTGAATATCCCTGGTGATGAACCGGCCTTAATGACCACATTGGATGGTCATCCAATGGCGAAACAAGGGCGTGCTGGCGATGCCTTGGTTCTCTCAGGTGTTGCTTCGTTTGTCGGAGCCACCTTCGCCACTATCGGGCTGATGTTTTTAGCACCGTGGTTGGCTCAAGTCGCTTTTCTATTTGGCCCTGCAGAATATTTTGCGCTTTTTTTATTGGCGTTTTGCACCTTAGGCGGCATGGCATCTAACAATCAACGAAAAGCGGCTATTGCAGCCTGTATCGGTCTTAGTATCGCCATGATCGGATTGGACAACAGCTCGGGCATGCCACGATTAACGTTTGGCAGTTTACACCTTATGGATGGTGTTGATTTTCTCGTTGCTATCGTCGGTTTATTTGCGGTTGCCGAAGTGTTTATTTTTATTGAAAGCCACGGCAAGGAATCAGCGATTGGCGTTAAGCTCGGTAAAGTCACCATTCCTGTAAAAGAAATCATTCGTTCATTCGGTGCCATGCTACGCGCATCGATAGTCGGGTTTATTGCTGGTGTGCTTCCCGGAGCCGGAGCGTCGTTGGGCAGCTTTCTCGCTTATATGTCTGAAAGAGCCATCTCGAAAGACAAGGACACCTTTGGCACAGGTAACCCGCGTGGTGTCGCAGCCCCTGAAGCTGGCAACAATGCAGCTGCAGGCGGTGCGCTGGTGCCCATGTTGACCTTGGGCGTTCCGGGGTCTGGCACAACAGCAGTTTTATTAGCACTTCTGATGACGTTGAACATCACGCCTGGCCCTATGCTTTTTCAAGAACGACCCGATATGGTCTGGGGCTTGATCGCGACATTGTTTATCGCAAACTTTGTGCTGCTCATATTGAATGTGCCTCTGGTTAAAATCTTTGTAAAGCTACTTAGCGTTCCACCTTGGATACTATTACCAGGTGTCACCATGGTGTCTTTTGTGGGCATCTATTCTCTATCAGGCAGCTATTTTGATTTGTTGCTGATGATCGGCTTTGGTGTGCTGGGGTATTTTCTACGAAAAATTGATGTACCAACGGTGCCTATTATATTAGGTATTTTACTCGGTAATCATATGGAAGATAAACTGCGTCAAGCCATGGTTATCTCAGGTGGTGATTGGACATATCTGTTTTCTTCACCCATCGCAATCGGTCTATGGATAGCTGCTATTGTGGGTTTTATTGCACCCATGTTTCTATCCCGATTTTTGAAAAAACCTGAATTGGTCAAAGGCTGATTCGCATCTAAAAAAGGGGCTTCTTTTGAGCACGACGGTATTGGTGCCCTCAGGGGTGTTAGGGCTTGGATTTGATTCTGATGCCTTAAGCGCTGGTGTTGCCACAAAGCCCGACATCATAGCTATTGATGGTGGCTCAACAGATAGCGGCCCATTTTATTTAGGCACCAGCACGTCAAAATATTCCAGGGCAGCGTGCAAATCTGAATGGCGACAATTGTTACTGGCAAGACAACAAGCACGTGTCCCATTAGTAATTACATCCTGCGGTACCTGTGGCACCGATGCCATGGTGGATTGGATGTTAGAAATCACGAAAGAGCTCGCGGTTGAACTCTCTTTATCACTGAAAGTGGCAACGCTTTATTCAGAGCAATCCCCTGCTTTCGTTAAGAAGCAATGGGATGAAGGCAAAGTGCAGGCTCTAGCGCCAGAAATCCACGTTGATACGACGTCCATCGCGAGCATCGATCATATCGTTGCGCTTGCAGGTGTCGAACAGATAAACGAAGCCCTGGCAACCGGAGCCGATGTAGTGTTGGCCGGACGTGCTACCGACACAGCCGGCATCAGTGCCCTACCATTAACACGTGGTGAGCATGCAGGCGCGGCATGGCATGGAGCAAAAATCGCCGAGTGTGGTGCACTTTGCTCGTCTAATCCGACCAGCGGCGTTATCGCATTACAGGTCGATGATGAAGGGTTTACAGTTTGGCCGTTAGCAAATGGTGCGAAGTGCACGCCGCATTCAGTGTCTGCGCATATGTTGTATGAGAATTCGGATCCATTAACCCTGTACGAGCCAGGCGGAGCACTGAAAGTGGCAGATGCTCGCTATGTTTCAGTAGATGAATCGACAGTCAGAGTGACAGGTTCCATCTGGGATATTTCGGATCGTTATACAGTGAAGCTCGAGGGTGCTCGCGCCGTAGGCTACCAATCAACTCTTATGGCCATACTTCGGGATGCGCACTACGTTAAAAACGCCAAACAATGGGTGGATCGGCTGGCACAATTTCTGGCAGCTGAAATCAACAAGCGCATGGGCTTATCCCCTGATATGTACGATGTGGAGTTCCGCTTGATTGGTATTGATGCAGCGTTGGGAGAACTGGAAACGCAAACGTCGAATGCAACTGAAGTTGGCGTGCTGGTATTGATAACGGCGAATGATGAAGAAACTGCGGATGAATTGGGTAAGTTAATCAATCCGTTCTTATTGCACTACCCCCTAACAGATAACGAAGACTTACCCACCTTTGCGTTCCCTTATTCACCGGCGCAATCCAATCGCGGTGCCATGTATGAATTTTGTCTAAACCACGTCATGACGCTACACAATCCAATGGATGCGTTTCGACTAGCCGTTCATCAGATCAATGCTTAGGCGCTGCATCATGTTGGGTATACATGGCATTGACTTCACATTGAGGGAATTCTTTTAGCCATGACAGTTGGCGATACCGTAAAGAAAATACGATCAAAAAATGCTGGACCCTTCTGGATTACGGTTGATGTATTTTGTGGCGATAACGCTGTTTATTCTCAAATGTGTGATCGCTTAGATGCGAAGAGTGTGAGCGATCTGTATCGCGTGCCAATGGACTCACTGCAACGGTTTGAACTTCCGGATCTTTATGTTCTGAAATTCAGCTTCCCAAGAGCGATTGTGCAAGGCGACCGATTTGACCGCGACATGCACGGCGCGCAAATGAGTGTGTTATTGGAAGAACTGCCGCTTTAGTTTTACAGTTTATAAATTGAATTTCAGATCGACAAACGACTCATCCACCGGCAGTGATGCGGTTCTTAAAGCTTCATACACATTTTCGCTGCTTACCCACACATGCATATATTTTGAATTCATCAATCGGCTAACCTTTATAACAACAGCTGATTAATTGGAGCTGAATATTTGACGTATATATTTTTGAATTTATGTTAAGACTAAAATTTATGCCTCTCTCTATCAAGCTTGTATTATAGATTAATATCGATTTAGCCCATATGTCACTGATATATTTATACTCTTTATTCAGCATATTTCTGGTCCTTTAAATTTCAAACCCGCTCTATTTATATTTGCTTTTTTCAAAATTATTGTAAAACACTTAACTTTCTCCTTAACCTGCAAAGCGTTTCTTTATCCGACCAAAAAACCGCCTCAATCTACTGATCAAACATAGCATTACTAAGCAAACACAATGCAGGCTTTGTGATCCGTCCACGGTCATTTGTAATTAAATCAATTTATTTATCTGATAGATTATTTCCAGTCAGATTCTTTGGCACCTACGATTAACGTTTGTATATTTATGTAAAACTGGAATTCGATTTGTCGTTAATCTACTCGCCCATCGAGAAGGTCAGGAAAAATAAAACGATATCCTTGACCAAAAAGTAGTATCTCTAGCGTAAAGCTAGATTTGCTTTCTTCAATTGAAAGCACAAATTACGTAATCATTCTATTTAGACATGCTGATGATTCTGTCTTCCAGAGACTGCTTGCACCTAAAAAATAGATTAGCTTGCGTTTTACATTTATCGCCTTTTAATAGAAAGGAACTAGAAACATGAATATTAATGTGAGAACAATTTCAAATACCATAGCGATAGCACTGATGGCGATCAGTGCTCAAACATTCGCGAATTGGAATCCGCAACCTAACTGGAAAGACAGTTACGCAGTAGATGGCCAGTGTTTTTGCGATAGCAGCAACTACGATCATAACTTGAGTAGTAAGAGTGCTAATACACCTGAGGGGCTTAAGAACGTTGTGCAGATTTGCAATGATATTAGAGAAGTGTTGGGCACAGGTTCTGAAGAAGGGCGCATACCCTATAATGATATTCAATGCGGACATGGACCAGCAAACGATGCCGCTGACGAAGCTGGGTGCCCTGGCCGGGTTGATATCGGCCCGGCGGGCTGTAATGTCAAAGGCCCCACTTGGAATCTTGCAGCAGTATATGGCAATGGCACCACCGCAATGCCTGCACCTGCACCTGCGCCTGAAACTATATCGGCAGCAGAACCAACACCAACACCAACACCAACACCAAATAGTACGGTAACGTCAGCTGAAGCCTGTACTATTTACACCGAACCAGGTGCGTCATTGGCAGCGGCTAAACTGCAATTTGCCCAAGCTTGTCCGCAGCTCGCTCGACAAGACTGCGACCCTATCAGCGGTAATCGATGGATGTGCTCTACACAAAATATCACTAACGGCAGGACTGTTCCATCAAGTGCACCATTGGCAAGTACAACACCTGAGCCAACGCCAGCCGCTGCAATGCCTGTTGAAACGCCAACTACCAACAGCGGAAATTGTGAAGCACTGGGTGCTAATCTGACATCAGCTAAACAAGCTTATGCAAGCACCTGTCCGAATATTCCGCGGAGAGATTGTGACCCGACCAGCAACGGGCGATGGTTGTGTAGTTCTGGTGTAATCGGTGCCCGTGCACCCGGTATTAACGCCCAAAGCACTAATACATCAACACCACAGCAGCCTGTTGTAGTAACCACGCCTGCTACGCCCGCCGCATCAGAACCATCTGTTCCAACAAACAACAATCCGTCTATTGGTAGAGTGGGTGGCAACGACTTAGTGGCACTACACTATGATAACTGCCCTGATCGTGATGACGGTCATGCCATAGCGGCGGGTAAATCAGTGGTTACTCGAGTTGGTCTAACAAACGTACTAGTGATAAATGGCACCTGCGGAGACAGCATTCGTAACTTGTACCAACCAGAAGGTGAAGCGGTTGCACAAGCCTCTTGGGGCAGCCAGTGGCTGGACTATTTCAACGCTGGTGAAGCAACAATTCAAGCCTCGGCTAATCAATGGGTCAATGTGCTCGCCAATGATGGCGATGTTTGGGTTGCTGAAGGAGGCCCGTCAGACTTCACTGCGAAGGTGTTGCGCCGTATCCAAAATCAAATGCCATCACTTGATCTAAAAAACGTGCATGTAGTTCAACACAGCACCGGAAGCGGTTTTAATGAGGCACGCACATCAAGCGAGAACATTGAATTGGTGAAACGAGTAGCAGATTATCGTGCCATACCCAATGGCAACAATGGTGGAAATGGGTCGGCCAATTTTCGACAAAATTCATCTTTCTTTGTCGATACCGCACGGCAAAGCGAGTTCTCTAACGAGTGGAGCGCAGCGTTCGATTATTTAGACCCGAACCGACGTCTTGATTTTAGCGACACGGTGGAATTACTTTACATTATTGACGAAACTGAAACCAAAACGGTAAACGATTTTGCACAACGTTATTTACGATAATAGTTTTTAATTAAATGCACTCTGAGGCGCGATACCAATTGCGCCCCAGAGTTCAACTTGGCAATTCACCTTAAGGCACTACAGTTTCTTCATATTAACCCGCTTCGATAATTCAGCTGCGGTCTCAACCCGTTCAGAGTACCGGTCTACAAGGTACTCTGAGCGACCTCTGGTAAGCAGCGTGAATTTCATCAGCTCTTCCATAACATCCACCATGCGGTTGTAGAAAGCTGAGTCAATCATACGATCATCATCGTCGAATTCAAGAAACGCCTTAGGCACAGATGATTGATTCGGAATCACGATCATGCGCATCCATCGGCCCAAAATTCGCAACTGATTAACGGTATTAAAACTTTGAGAACCTCCACAAACTTGCATAAGTGCCAGGGTTCGACCTTGGGTTGGTCGCACACCACCAATTGGCGCTAGAGGTAACCAGTCTATTTGCGTTTTCATAAGACCTGTCATAGCGCCATGCCTCTCAGGGGAGCACCAGACTTGTGCTTCTGACCATAAGGACAATTCTCTTAGCTCTTGAACTTTTGGATGCGTATCTTCAGAATCACCAACCAGTGGCAACCCAGTCGGATTGAAAATACGAACTTCTGCGCCGTACTGCGTTAGCACTCGCGCCGCCTCCTCCGTCATCAACCTTGAAAAAGAGCGTTCGCGCAGTGAGCCATACAACATTAGCACTTTAACCGGATGGTTTGATTCGCCTTGCAAAGCGAGTCTTTCGCTATCGATATCGGCCAGATGCTCGGTCTGTATATTGGGCAAATCACTCGTCATCGGATGGGTAGTCCAGGGTTAAATATTTCGAAATATAGGGTTATTAGTCTTTGGACAACAGCCAGTCACAAAAAGCCCATGCGAATACTGCAGCAAGTAACTGAGCCGTGATAAACCACGGAATATCCTGCGGCCGAATACCGGCAAAAGTATTTGAAAACCCTCTGGCAATCGTCACAGCAGGATTAGCAAAAGATGTTGATGCCGTAAACCAGTACGCCGCTGTTATATACAAGCCCACGACCATTGCAACAGCACTTTCGCGAGCTTTGAGCGTAGCGAGTATAGCGACTACCAGGCCGAAAGTGGCAACAGCTTCAGAAAACCACTGTGCCCCGCCTGCGCGCATTTTCTGTGATACCTGAAAAAGAGTTTCTTCAAACATAAGATGTGCAGCGAAGACGCCCATCAAGCCAGCGAAAACTTGTACTAACACATACAGCATCGCGTCACGGCGAACAATGTCTCGCTTAAACGCAAACACCAATGTGACAGCTGGATTAAAATGTGCGCCAGAAATCGGCCCCAGCATGGTGATCAGAACAAACAGGATTGCCCCTGTGGGAATGGTGTTGCCTAACAAGGCAATGGCAACGTTTCCTCCTGCCAGGCGTTCAGCCATGATGCCAGAGCCGACAACGGTGGCTAACAAAAAAGCAGTCCCAAGAAATTCTGCAGCGAGTTTTTGCTTAAGTGTGCTCATTAAGATCTAAGAAGCGCTTATGCTAAACGAGAATCAATTAGTGATTATACCTACTCATACCGCTCTAGCTGAACAACTGCAAACCCAAAACGCTAAACCGACAGATACGCATCACTAATATCTGAATTAGCCTCAAGCTCATCAAACGTACCATCGAATTTCTTCTCACCACTTTCGATGATTACCGCCCTATCCGACACCAATCGCGCAAAGTGCAAATTTTGCTCAGATAACAATAAAGAGAGACCCTCCGCCTTCAGAGTTAAAATAGTTTTAGCCATTTGTTCAACGATAACCGGTGCAATACCTTCTGAGGGTTCATCGAGCAAAAGTAAACGCGGATTCCCCATTAAGGTTCGCGCGATGGTCAGCATTTGTTGTTCACCACCAGATAATGCTTTGCCTCTATTGTGGCGCCGTTCAGCCAAATTAGGAAATATTTCGAATAAGCGTTCTTCGTTCCATGGCTGTACACCTGCTCGTTCAGGCTGCTTACCCACTTCCAGGTTTTCCAGTATTGTTAAGTCAGTGAATATACGCCGCTCTTCAGGCACATAACCTATCCCAAGCTTGGCAACTTGATGCGCTGCCATGCGAACAAGCGATTGTCCTTCAAATACCACATCGCCAGAGGTAGGTCGCAGCAATTGCATGATGCTTTTTACGGTAGTGGTTTTACCCGCACCATTTCGCCCAAGCAGTGAAACCACCTCGCCTGCACCAATGCTGAAACTCAAGTCGTTAAGAATATGGGCCTTACCATAGTGGCTATTGATCGATGTAAGTTCAAGCATGGCCAGACTTTTCTGTGTCGTTGTACACGCTGCCACCACCTAAATACACTTCCTGCACCTCTTTGTTTGAACGCACGTCTTTCACGCTGCCATTGGCGATCAACTTCCCCCTGTTTAAAACCATGATGCGATGTGCATGTGCGAACACGACATCCATATCGTGCTCTGTGAATAACGCACTGATTTGTCTTTGCTCCACAATATTAGCCGTTAACTCCATCAACGCAATGCGCTCTTTGGGCGCCATACCCGCGGTGGGTTCGTCCATGAGCAACAGTCTTGGATTGTGGGCCAGGGCAATAGAGAGTTCGAGTCGTTTCAAATCTCCATAAGCCAATACAGCACAGGCGCGTTCAGCTTGATCTTGCATACCAACCAATTCGAGCAATTGCATAGCCTCAGATTTGTATTGAACATGGGCATAGCGGCGCATATCAAACAGGCGACGATGATGTGATAACAACGCCATTTGCACATTTTCAACCACCGTCATAGAGGTGTAGGTACCGGTTATCTGAAAAGTTCGGCCAATGCCTTTGCGCCACACTATTCGCGGTGCCAAACCAGTGATGGTTTCGCCGTGTAACTGCACTTCACCGGAGCTGGGTGCCAACTGCCCCATTAACATATTAAAACAAGTTGTTTTGCCAGCCCCGTTGGGGCCAATAAGCGCAAGCAGCTCAGCCTTGGCAACCGAGAACGACACATCTGACACTGCATCCACACCGCCGAACGACTTACTTAAGCTTTTAACCTCCAGCACCGCGCTCATTCGTGTACCCCTCGCGCGGTCGGACGTTTCTCATATAGCGTTCGGATGGAACCAACGATGCCTCTGGGCGCGATGATAACAACCGCGATGATCAGCAAACCCAAAGCGAGTCGCCAGTATTCAAAACGGGTGATGTAATCCTGCACCAGGGTTAATGCAGCCGCCCCAACCACACCACCAGAAAGTGTTTTCACTCCACCCAGAAAGACAACGATAAGCCCATCGAACGATTTCGCGATCTCGAGTTCAACAGGAAATACACTGCCCTTTGAAAATACAAACAAGGCACCCGATAAACCCGCGAAAGCGCCTGCAATGGAGAATGCCACCCACTGCACGCGTTTAGTATTGATACCCGTGGCTTCAGCTTGTCTTGCAGAATCTCTCGAGGCACGTAAGGCATAGCCAAACGGTGTATGCGCCATATGCCTAAGTAAAATGATCCCACCCACCCCAACAATGAGTGTGAAATAAAAATAAACTGAGGTATCTGATAAATACTTGGAAGGCCAGATATCAACCAGCCCGTCATCCCCACCTGTAAATTCATCCCATTGAAACACCAGTGACCAAACAAGCTGCGCCAGCGCCAGCGTCAACATGGCAAAATAAACACCGGATAGACGTAGACACAACCAGCCAATAATGACCGCAAGCAACCCAGCACCAATAGGTGCCATAAGAAAGGCCAGCTCCATGGGTGCATCGGCGTAGTTAACCAGAAGCGCTGCCACGTACGCCCCACCGCCGAAATACGCAGCATGTCCAAACGACACTAAACCACCCAAGCCTAAAATAAAGTGCAGGCTTGCAGCGAATAAACAAAAGACAATGACATCGGTTGCTAATATCGTAAAAAAAGGCTCGCCTATAAATGGCAAACAACATAATGCGCCCAACAGCCCAAGCACAATTAACCGAACGGGCATGCCGGCTGGTTTTATCGGCTTTTCGGGTTCGCCTACTTGTCCATGTTCGCCTGCCACTTCTTCCCGCCCAAGTAAGCCGTACGGTCTGACAGTCAACACCACGGCCATGACCACAAACATAAGCACTAGCGTGCTTTGTGGGATATAAGCCACACCGAAAACGTTTAACACAGAGATAAGTACTGCAGCGATGTAAGCACCTGGCAATGAACCCATACCACCAATGACCACCACTACAAATATAGAGGCGAGAATAGTGAAATCCATTAGTAAGTCAGCGCCACCCTTGGGCAGCTGAATGGCACCGCCCAAACCTGCTAGCGCAGCACCCAGAAAAAACACCCCGGTGAAAAGCCAGGATTGATTCACACCCAGGGCACCTACCATTTCGCGATCTTGCGTCGCTGCACGTACCAAAATCCCTACACGGGTTTTTGAAATGAGATACCACAAGCCAAATAAAACAAACGGGGTAATTGCAATAAGCGCTAAGTCAAATTGTGGAACCGGTTCACCCATGATGCGCACAACACCTTTTAAACCAGGTGCACGTGGCCCTAGCACATCTTCGGCCCCCCAGATTAGAAGCGCAAGATCCTGAATAACAAGAATAACGCCAAAGGTTGCCACCAACTGAAAAAGCTCGGGTGCTTTATACACCGGGCGAAGCACCAATAGCTCAACGATCACACCGATAATGCCAACGACGATACCCGCAAGCAATATAGATGACCAAAACCCGATACCACCGGGAAGTACCTGCATAAAAGAGTAGCCGATAAACGCACCCAGCATATAAAAAGAGCCATGTGCAAAATTGACTATTCTGGTGACACCGAAAATGAGCGACAGGCCTGAGGCTACCAAAAACAGCGCAGCCGCGTTAGCCAGCCCAGTGAGCAACTGGGCAATAAACAATCCCATGGATTAAGTCTCCAACATCACCACCGCCAATACATCAATGTAGGGGCGATGGTGACGCCGCAGTTGTGTGAAGCGGATTTATTTTGATGGACGAAGTTTAGCGACTTCTTCATCTGATGGCAGGTAATTCGCACCGTCTTTATAAGCCCAATCTACCATGATGCCAGCACCATCTTTTAACGCGGTGGTGCCAACAAATGCACCCATGGTGGCCTGGTGATCTTGATTACGGAAATGAATCTTCCCTACAGGTGTGTCAACATCCAGCCCTTTAAAACCAGCGATAAGCTCATCGGCGTTGGTGCCACCTGCGCGAGTTATGCCCGCTGCAATAGACTGTACCGTCATATACCCAACTAAAGAACCAATGCCAGGGCGCTCGTTATATTTGGCCATGTAGGTGTCAACAAACTCTTTGTTTGGTCCGTCAGTAAAGTCATACCAGGGATAACCAGTTACCGTCCAACCTTCAGGTGCTTCATCTTTTAATGGATCGATGTATTCAGGTTCGCCGGTTAACAAACCATAGACTTGCCGACCATCAAACAAACCTCGCGTGGTACCTTCACGAACAAATTTTGCAAGGTCTCCTCCGAAGGTGACGTTGTAAATAGCATCTGGCTTTGCGCGCTCAATGGCTTGAACTTCGGCACCGGCATCAATTTTAAATAAGGCTGGCCATTGCTCAGTAACAAACGTCGCATCTGGCTTTAGCGCGAGTAAGGCTTTTTTGAATGCTGCAACGGCATCTTTTCCATAGGCATAATTAGGTGCAATGGTAGCAAAGGTTTTTGCATCGGTTTTAGAGGCTTCTTCTGCCAACATAGCGGCTTGCATATAAGTGGAAGCGCGAAGTCTGAAGGTATATTCGTTACCTTTCTCCCATACGATAGAATCGGCCAATGGTTCGGAAGCAAGATACACATAGCCTTTTTCGGCTGCCAATGAAGAAATCGCAAGCCCTATGTTACTCAAAATGGTTCCGGTCAGCATCACGGTACCTTCTCGCGTCATTAATTCTTCAGCGATTTTAACTGCCTCACCTGGCTTTCCCTGATCATCCCGAAAGATGAATTCCAACGGCTTACCTAAAACCCCACCGTTCTCGTTGACCTCTTCTAAAGCCAGTTCGATACCCAGTTTGTAGGGGCCAGCAAACGCCGCCATACGTTTGTAATGGTTTATTTCACCAATTTTTATTGTGTCCTGCGCCATCGCAGCACCTGAGCCGAGCGTAAAAATCGTGATTGCGCTCGCAACCAACCAACGTTTAACTACTTGCATTTTAATTTCTCCAGCTGTATCTGAATCGATGTTATAAAACGTGTCTACTTTTATTCATGATGCACAAAGGTGGGCCGTAGCGGCTCACCCAAATCTTCGGTTGTTTCTTGTTCCGCGAGCTCGCGTATGCGGCGTCGATAAACCGTGGGGCCTTTATCAATAGCAAGCCGAATTGGCTTTCGCAGTTGCGGCAATTGCTCTTGCTCATCTATTGCTTCAAGAATGGCTTTGTCCTCATCAAAAGCAATTCTGAACATGGCATCCATTTGCTCGGAGGCAGCGTCGTCATCGATTGCAGTATTGCGTATGTGCAGCCACCGATCGATGGTGTAATGCTCATTAACCGGTGTTAGAAAATGCAACGCAAATATGCGCACACCTTTGTCACGATCCTCTTCTTCTAAATTTAAAGATGTGCTGGCACTGCCAAAGTCAATGACCGCAATAGACGGCAGATGCAGATAGTAGTAATGCCAACGGTCGACATTGCCATCAAACCCGCCGAATTTTTGAAAAAAACCAACAGGCTCTGCATCCCGAATCCAGCGCCAGGCGACCAGTACATCCCCCTGCGTATCCACATGCACAGGCACATTTTCGCTCGCGGCATTACCAAGTGTTGTGGGATGCACAAAACTAACGTGCGCAGGGTCTACCAGATTTTCCGCCACATTCAAGTAGTGTGCTTTTAGGTGCAGCGCATCACCTTGATGAACATGCCAATCAGATGAAGTAAATTCTGGCATATCGAAGATCAGCGCTTCATCAGCCTTGGCCTCTTCACCCATCCACACGAAAACGATATTGTTTTTTTGAACTACAGGAAAGGATTTTACGTAGGCAGAAGAAGGTACATTATCTTGACCAGGCACTCGCACACATGCCCCTTCACAGTTGAAGGTCATGCCATGATAACCGCACTGGATGTCATCACCAATGCGCTTGCCTTTTGATAAGGGCAACAAGCGATGTGGGCAACGATCTTCAAGCGCCACCACTTTTTCCGGACTAACTCGGTACATCACCATTGGCTGCTCTAGCACAATGACCTGTTTAAGCTCATTGTCAAATTCACTAGCCCAACCAGCTACGTACCACGAGTTTTTTATGTACATTTTTGCTTTCCTCGTGTAGCCAGATAGCTACTCAATGGAGCGCATTTATGTCCATGCGGAACTGGCTACGATCAGTATTACCTGTTCCGCAATTAAAATCCAGAGAAGCTTGCAGATATTTGTGCCCGCAAGTTGCGAACAGCTCCCAGCGACCTAATTAATTCAATGTTGAACAGTTTGCCCATACTTGTATTGTTCGTCCGGCATCTTCTCGCACCGTATATCGATGTTTTTTCTGACAATGCTGTCGGCGTCAATACCCACGTTTGCAATGTCTAAACCGCCTGCGAATGCAACAGAAATAAGTGCAGATAACGAATTGTGTTTTGGTTTCAGACTGACTTGAACGTTTGTTTCTTTTCTTTATTTGAACTAAGAAGATAACGCCACACTCTTACGCCACTTCCCGCAACAAGCGTGCTGGGGACATCGATAGGGAGCGTGCCACCCATATCGCACCAGCGCTTAAACACAATACGCAAATCACCATCGCAACACCCATACCACTAACCCAAGTAGTTGAACCCACCGGTAATTCCAACCAACGAACCGCAACCAACGAACCCAGAAAGCAACCAACAATGCTGGCAAATACGGCTACCACAGTTCCAAGCAACACATACTCAATTCCCAGTGCATGCATCAGACTCTGATGCCGGCTGCCAATGGCATGCAAAATTGCCGCTTCTTGTAATTGACGCGCACGGTTTGCCGCGACCACACTGGCTAAAACAAGTAGACTGGCAAGAAGGCTTGTTAGCGCCACTAGCGATACAGCAAGCGCTGCCGCATTTAAAATACGCCGGGCCTCCGCAAGTCCTCTTGCAATTCTGATAGTGACAACGGCTGGAAAAACAGATGAAATGGTATTGGCTGCGGCTATGTCAATGGGTGTTCCGTCAGACGTAGAATCTTCATCCACCGCCTGAAAAGCAACGCCAACATAGCGCGTGATATAGGCATCCAACACACCGGGGCTGAACAAGGCTTCGAACCAAAAACGTGTTTCAAAATTACCTTGTGCATAAATCGCCGCAAGCGTTGCATCAAACGTTTCACCAAAGATGGTAAAGGTTAACTTGTCGCCGACTTTCACACCAATTTGACCAGCTTCACGATCTTCCATTGCCACCAACGGTGGCCCTTGATAATCAACTGGCCAAAATTCGCCAGAGCTTGCGCTAATGTTGTCTACCCGTTCAACCCGATAGCTCAGTTTGTGTTCGTCATTCGCTTCTAGCGCTTCAGCAGCATCTGAGCGTTGTGACAGGGGTTCGGCATTAATCGCGGTTAATCGGCCCAACACGAGCGGGACGGTTTGTACCTCACTCACCCCTGGTGCGTTCGACACCGTTGTCTTAAATGCTTCGATGTCAGGTTTTTGAATGTCGTAAAATGCAAGCGTAGGCGAGCGCGATGGCACTGTATTATTCAGTTGGGTCACCATCGCAACAATAACGATGGTGGCGGCGACAAGCAACGTGGTGGCAATACCCAGGGACAACAGTAAAGGTCGTAGTGGAGAACCTGGCTGATCAAGCCCTGCCAAGGCCCTGCGGGCAGCGAAGCGCTTGTCCAGCTTTCCAGATTGCACGACACGCCTCGCAATGCGACGTATGACAACGACGGTTGCCGAAAGCGCCAGATAAAGCAGGATCATTGAAATAACAAACCCTACACCGATGATTTTATCAGGCACGAGTGCAATAAGTGCAAGCGCCGCCACTAGTGCTAACGCCGCGCAAAGTAAACGGGCACGTGCTGATAAGGGTTTTCTGACATCGTGATCTGTGTCGCCTCGTAATAGCTTTGCTGGGGTTGTGGACAGGTCTCGCGCAAGATTTGGCGCTGCAAAGGCAAGTGCTGCGAGCGTGCCAAACATAATAGTCACAAGCGTGGGCCACAGCAACAATGCCGGTGTGGTTGCCACTGGCAAGCCGCCCGCCAAAGCGCGAGATACGCTATAAGCGATAACAGCTCCAAGAATAGCGGCAAGCGTACCGCTTAATGTGGATACCAGTATGATTTCAATGACCATGATGCGCGCGCGCCAACTGTCTCTAGCGCCAATCGCCGATAATGTGGCTAGATCTTCCCGTCGCGAATGCATCCACGCCGCAACCCCATTAGATACGCCGAGGCCACCCACCAGCAAGGTGGCGACTGCGATTAACATCAGTACTGCGGCGACTTCGTTTAAGCGTTCTGTAACACGATCGTTACGCTCCTCAACTGTATTCAATTCAGCCGTGTTGTCAGGAAACGCTTCACGCCACTGATCACGAAAGTTCTTGGTATCACCAAATACGCCCTGCTCAAGATCGATGCCTGGGCCTTCAAGTCTTACTCGGTACTCATAATCAACCAGACTAGTCGGATTAATCAGGCCTGTTGCATCAAGTGTTTGCTGCGAAACCAGCACCGGCGGCCCTCGAACATCGGCACTGAGTGCACGATCAGGCTGGCCTTGTATAACAGCACGCACCGTTAAGGTGGTTTCGCCAACCGTGACTGTATCCCCTACTTCAATCCCAAGATCAAATGCCAGCGCAGGATCAACGGCTGCACCCATATTACTGGTAGCGTCAGTGAGCGTCATTGCCGGTTCAAAGCTCACACTGCCATACAAGGGATAATTTTTATCCACGCTCTGCAGTTCAATAACGGTAAAGTCGTCATCGACGGTGCCCAGCATGGTACGAAGCTCTGTTAATCGCGATACTGTACCGCGCGCATCAATCCATTCAAGGGCATCAGCATCAAGCGGACTACGCACATCCAGTTCAACATCGCCTCCGAACAGTTGACGTTCTTCACTGGCAATGCCGTCTCGTATCAGTGCTAGTAGACCGGTACAGGCAGACACCATCAACAGCCCCAAAAACAGGCTGGTTGCGAGTAGATGCAACGGGCGAGAATGCCGCTGACCAATAAAATCACGCCAAAGAAACCGAAACATGTTAATTACTCGCTGTAAGTTTTCAGATCGCAAGATTCACTTCAACTGAAATCATATCTGCAACTAAAATCATTCACCCACCGGCAAAAGCTGCCCCTCATGTAGACGCACTTGGCGCTGACAACGAGCAGCTAGCGCATCATCGTGTGTCACCAAAATGAGCGTGGCGTCATTTTCCTGATTGAGCTCAAACAACAAATCAGCTACGGCATCACCCGTTTGATTATCCAGGTTGCCCGTAGGTTCATCAGCCACCATCAAAGCAGGTTTATGAATCAAGGCACGAGCTAGCGCAACCCGCTGCCGTTCACCGCCTGACATGGCATTTGGATAATGGTCCATTCTATGCACCAACCCAACACGATCTAACAGTTCGCCGGCTTTATCACGCGCGCCTTCGACGCCTGCGATGTCCAGTGGCAAGGCCACATTCTCCCTCGCAGACAGGCTCGGTATTAAATGAAAATTCTGAAAAACAATGCCGATTTTATCGCGCCGGATATCGGCTCGAACATCATTGGATTGAGCATGTAACTCAACTCCATCGAATGTAACCACACCACTGTCTGGTGTTTCAAGGCCCGTCAAAACCAACAGCAGTGATGTTTTGCCAGAGCCAGAAGGACCAATGATGGCGACACTTTCTCCTTGAGCGACAGACAGTGATGCGCCGGCTAGCACAGGGACTGAGCGGTTTGCGGCCTGATAGGCCAAATGGACATTATCAAGGGTTATCATGATTTGCTTGCATCAAAACGAGGTCGTTATTATCTCCAATATACTAGGCAATGAGTTGAACAATGTCTTGCAGAAATGCAGCGTCTTGCAGAAATGCAGCCCGCTTTCAAAGCAACTCTTGAGTGTCCTGCGTCGTTAATTGGACCATTAAGTAGCAAAGGGATTTTGCGACGACCTGATCATACCGGCCCGGAACTTAACTAACAGCTATACGGTCAATGTATAAGAGTGATCGGCCCTCTTATTTTAAATTGATGGCCCATAGAGGTGCTATCTCCAGCCTTGAATTGATAAAACTGGTTTTTTTCAAGGTGAAAATGCGAGGAAAAAGCATCGAAATTACAGGTAATACCCATAAATGCCATTCGAACTGGCACTTGCAATCAAATCGATCACCAGTTCGTTTTCTTTTATAAGCAGGCCTTTTCTGCACCAAACGGTAAGGATATATCATGGCAAATTCACATCCCCGACATTCTTCAAGCACCTCGCCAATGCAACCGTTGGCACGTGATCGTCGCGCATTTTTACGCACCACAACAGCTCTGGCGGCAACGGGCGTGGTGGCGGGTTTACCCGGGCTGGCGAGCGCTCAATCCAAGCCCGGTATTGAGGGGATGAAAGCACCAGAACTAAAAATTGATTACTGGATCGACGCTGATGGAAAGCCCACTACCTTTTCAATGGCTGAAAACGGTGAGGGGAAATGGATCTTCTTGAAATGCTTTCAAAACTGGTGCCCGGGCTGTCACAAATATGGTTTCCCTACTCTCAAAGCCTTTAGTGATCGCTTTTACGATCATCCCAAAGTTGCTATTGCCGGTATCCAAACAGTATTCGAAGGTTACTCTTCAAACACGCAAGACGCTGTTCGAGAACTTCAGGAACGCTACGAGTTACCCATTACCATGGGCCATAACCCAGGTGATAGCAAAACGCACAGCCGACCGTCTACTATGGCTGATTACCGCACAGGCGGTACACCGTGGCTAATATTGATTAACCCTGATGGGGTTGTGGTGTTTAACCACTTCCATGTTGACAGTGGCCAACTTATTGAATATGTCACTGCTCAGATCGGCTAGTCTTCACTTTAATTGATGCAAAACGATAGACCGATACGTTAAATCAATTTTTAAAAAGCGTTTTTAGGAAACTGTTCATGAATCAGTCAGGATTTTTCGTCTTAACGTTAGCCTCGATGTGTTCCCAACACTGGTTATCGAGTCGAAGCCGATCATTAATATCGGCGATATTGGCGAGCACATTGTTTGTCGTAACGCCATTGGCAGCTCAGGATAAGCAAGCGCATGGCGACGCAACAAGCCCTGTCATTGCCATGGATGTAGATAAGGCGCTGTCAGCCACACTACTTCAAGCGTACGAATCTCAAGACACAGACTACCAGCCTCGCACAGAACATTTTTTAAGCGACAATACGCCAAAGTATATAAACCGTTTGATTTTAGAAGAATCCCCTTATCTTCTTCAACATGCCCACAACCCTGTCAATTGGTATCCCTGGGGTGATGAAGCTTTTGCTGCAGCCATAGCGCAAGACAAACCTATCTTTTTATCTATAGGTTATGCCACCTGTCATTGGTGCCATGTCATGGAGCGTGAGAGCTTTGAAAGCGAAACCATTGCCGCCTTGATGAACGAACACGTTATCTCCATAAAGGTAGATCGCGAACAGCTACCGGACATTGACGCGCTCTATATGAAAGCCGTACAAATGACGACTGGCCGAGGTGGCTGGCCCATGTCGAGCTTTTTAGACACGGATGCCAGGACGTTTTATGGTGGAACGTATTTTCCACCTAACACGTTTACAGATTTGATTCATCAAGTTAGGACACTTTGGGCTAAAGACCGAAAAGAGATACTTAGCTACGCTGATCTGGTATCAAACGCGATTGCCGAGTCCAATGAGTTGGTTCAGTCTGCACAGAGGATTGATAAAACGATCATAGACCAGGCAGCCACCGCCGTACTTGGCGGCTTCGATGACATACAAGGTGGCTTTGGCGGAGCACCCAAATTTCCTCAAGAACCTGTGCTGCACTTTCTTTTAAATCAGGCCGCCCGCAATCCCGATACAAACGAGCTTGCAGCAGCCAACTTCTCCTTGCATCGTATGGCGGCTGGTGGCATTCATGATCAGGTGGGTGGCGGCTTTCATCGCTACGCTGTTGACAACGAATGGACAGTACCGCATTTCGAAAAAATGTTGTACAACCAAGGCAGCCTTGCTCGTAACTATGCCGATGCTTATCAACTCACCAACGATCCAGAACACGAACGAACTGCTCGGCGTTTATTAGACTACGTTTTGCGTGAAATGACGGATGATAAAGGCTTGTTTTACTCAGCCACCGATGCGGATTCGGATGGTGGTGAAGGCCTTTTCTTTACGTGGACACCTGAAGAACTAGAAGCCGTACTGGGTAGCAAAGATGCCTATCGAGCGGCGACTATTTGGGGTGTTAACGATATTGGTCAACTCGAAAATCGCAGCATCCTGCATCAGTGGGCAACTTCAGAAGAAATCGCTCAAGAACTGAAGATGGATATCCCAAGCTTAAACGCAAAACGCGATGAGCTCGCTCAAAAACTCTATGACCATCGACTGTCTCGCACCCCGCCGCTTCGTGATGACAAGATCATCACGGCCTGGAACGGACTGATGATAACCGGCTTTGCGGAAGCGGGTATTTTACTTAACGAAGAGCGTTATAAAAAAGCGGCTATTACAGCTCTGGAACAATTGTGGAAAACCGTTGCTAAAGACAATGGCGGTATCTGGCGTACACAGTTCCGAGGACAAACCTCAATAGACGGTCGACAGGAAGATTTCGCTTATTTGGCTCAAGCGATGTTGTCGGTCTATGATTTAACAAACAACATTATTTGGCTGGAACACGCTGAAGCGCTCACCCTTTATATGATCGAACATTTCTGGGACGACAAGGCTGGCGGGTTCTTTATGTCCTATGCGGAAAGCGAAGCATCAAGGCTCGTAGTTCGTCCAAAACACCTTTTCGATTCATCCATGCCCACTGGCAATGCTGTAGCCATGCATGTACTGGCACGATTGGTTAAACGCAGTGATAACCTGATATTCGATGACTACACCACACGCTTAATCGCCTACTTTGCAGGCACCATTGCCACTCAGCCTGGCGGGCAATTCTATTTGTTGTCAGGAATTAGCGATCATTTACAAGGCGAGATAGGGCCAATTCAGTATGGGGCTCGAGGCAGAGTCAAAGCCAGTGCCACCATGAGTGATAACAATGAGGTGCTGGTAAAAATTGATGTTATGGATGGATGGCATATTAACTCGCACAAACCTAATCAGGACTATCTGATCGCTACACAGTTAAATTCTGCTAGCGGCAATACCCTTAATAACGTTACCTATCCAGAACCAATCGAGCGCAAACTTGGCTTTGAAAGTACCTCACTTTCCTTATTTGAAGGTTCTGTAGTCATTCGGACCAGTGGCGCGGGTGGCGCTCCCGTTACACATATTAAAACGAACTTCCAAGCCTGCAGTAATGAAGTTTGCTTGCCACCGGAAACGATCACCTTGCCGGTTCTGTCACATAATTAGATCAGTTGTTGCTGCTCTAAAACGAAGCCTCGAAAAAGGAAACATTCGAAACGCAATCAAGCTGACAAGATATTCGTTCTATAAGTAGGAGTGCAGAAGTGCAAATGAGAAGTACAGCGCATCGGACCACACAACACCGTTTTGTATGGATAATTTGACAGAAAAAGAGTTAATTGGGCAACAGCTGGAAGGCCTTCTGCAAACAGGCTATCGTTACGCCTGTGCACTCCAGCCAGATCAAGGCGAAGCGCGCGCCCTGGTACACGAGGCCTGGCTAAGGCTTACCAAAAATCACGGCACAGTTCCTAATGAACGCTTGTTATTTCAGACTGTTCGAAATCTTCATATTGACATCTATCGACGCAGCAAAACAATTGCCTTTAATCATGTTGATGAACTTGGAAGAGAAGCCGGAGAACAAGCCGATACCTCTGTTGTATTTGAACTTCCAAACAAGCAGCTGGCACAAGCATTAAAATCACTTCGCGAAGCGGAACGTGAGGTGCTATTTCTTTCGGTAGTAGAAGGCTATACAGCGCAAGAAATTGCCGATATCATTAGCGCTCCTCGCGGTACCGTCTTAAGCACTATTCATCGTGCACGCAATAAGCTTAAAGCTATGATGGAAGACACGTCCAACGTGCTGCCATTTCGATCTGACAGTGACAGGAGTGCCTCATGACCGACATTGATGATCAATTGCAGAACCACTACCGTAGTTTGAAAATGGATAGCGCGCTTACCAGGGAACTGACAGAAGCTGTTGCCGAAAATGTGGCTAATGCTGGTGGGCTAAACAGTGAATTGAGCGATCAAGGCAATCATTCCGGCCCACTCGGGTGGCGTAAGCGCTTTTTTAACAAGAGAGCACAACGCGGAAAAAACGATATTGCCTTTGAAACAGATAAATATGCGATTAGAAATAACCGTTCAATTGCGGTGGTATGTGCTGCTGTTTTAATTTTAGGTATTGGCCTTGGCGTTCATAATATAAGCTCAAAAAGCGAAAGGCTTGAGCGCGTTTTGCATGAGGTTGCCATGAATCACACGACTCGCTTAGAGCTTGAATTTGCCGCTGATAATATTGACTCTATTAATACTGATATGAATCAATTGGAGTTTGATCTTCGCATACCTAAAATCTTGAGCGACGAGTATAACCTGCTCGGTGCCCGCTACTGCACCTTAAGCGGGAAGCTGGCTGCGCATGTAAAACTACTCAATAAAACATCCAGCGAGCGTGTTAGCGTATTTATGACCCGTGCTGATAATGACCTGGCCTCGCTTCGCCCTACACAAGATCAGGTTGATGGGGTTGATGTTGGCTTGTGGCAAGAGGCGGGTTTGTTTTATGTCATGGCTATGGCACCAAATAATTAGACAAGTGCCAAACCCTTGTATGGCACGAAATTCAGTCCAACCCGATATTGCATTATCATAAACAGCGACTAGTAGGAACTAGTGTTAACCACTGATGAGGAACAACATGAACAAACGAGAATTTCTAAAATCCAGCTCAGCTATTTTAGCGGGTACAGCACTATCCGGTGCCGGCACATTCGCCAAGGCACAAAACCTGGGATACGAAGAACTTCACACCCCCTTGAATATATCTGACCCTTCTAAAGTTCAGGTCCTAAAATTTTTCTGGTTTGGCTGCCCTCACTGCTACGCCTTTGAACCCACAATCAATAAATGGGATGCCAACAAAGCTGACTATATAACACTGGTGAGGGAAGCGCCCCCACTTAACCCTTCGTGGGAAGCACATTCACGCACCTTTTATGCGGCAGAAGCCATGGGCGTTAAAGATCAGATGTTTGACGAGACATTTAATGCCATACACAAAGAGCGACGCAACCTAAAAAGCCTCGATAGCTTAGCCAAATTTATGGGCACCCTGGGTATTGACGAAGATAAGTTTCGTGAAACAATCGGATCATTTACTGTAACCAGCCGCATGCGTCGATCTATACAATTGGCACAAGCCTCGCGCATTACTGGTGTGCCATCGCTAGTTGTTCAAGGAAAGTACCGCACAGGAAACTCACTGGCAGGAAGTCATGAAGGAATCATTCGCGTACTGGATAAGCTCACCGCTCAGGAATACGAATTGATACAACAGGCTGGATAAAACGACATTTCAAACGGATGTAATAGCTTGTAAGTCCAAGATCACGGACCCTTTAGTGGGTCCGTGATTACAACCAAAGTAACAGCAAAGTGCATTGAAGCTTGCGGTACAATCGCCAAGCAATCTTCGTAATTTACCTACACCCCAACGGGCATTTTCGCAGGATCACGTTTCACTGGCTGCGGATCGGTAAGCTCCTTCCATTTAGACAGCGCTTTATTCACCGCGGGATAGGCCTCTCTTGCGACAAATTTTCCATGCCCTTCTTGCGCATTTACCGTATCTTCAGTTACCGCAACATGGCCGCGAGTTAAGGTGTATCGAGGAAGCCCGGTTACCTCAAAACCTTCGAACACGTTGTAATCAATGGCCGACTGCTGCTTCGATGCTGTTATTGTCTTTCTGCGTTTAGGGTCCCAAACGACAATGTCTGCGTCAGCACCTTCTATTACGGCACCTTTCTTTGGGTACATATTCATTATTTGAGCAGCATTGGTAGACGTCACCGCAACGAATTCGTTCATTGTTAATCGGCCAGTGCTAACACCTTTTGTCCACAATACCGATAGCCTGTCTTCCAGCCCGCCAGTGCCATTGGGAATTTTCGTAAAGTCGCCTATTCCCATGCGTTTTTGTTTTGTCGTAAATGCGCAATGATCCGTTGCGACCACTTGCAGAGAACCCGCCGCAAGACCTGCCCAAAGAGAATCTTGATGCTGCTTGTTCCGAAACGGTGGTGACATAACACGTTGGGCCGAATGATCCCAATCGGCGTGCGCATACTCCGATTCATCCAGAGTTAAATGCTGAATAAGCGGTTCACCATAAACACGCTTACCGTTTTGCCTGGCACGACGTATGGCTTCGTGAGCTTCTTCGCAAGATACGTGTACGATATACAGTGTCACACCCGCCATGTCCGCGATCATGATGGCTCTATTGGATGCCTCGCCCTCTACCGCAGGAGGTCTTGAATAAGCGTGCCCCTCAGGCCCGCTATTGCCCTGTTCCATCAGGCTCTGCTGCAGTTGTGCTACAACGTCGCCGTTTTCGGCATGTACCAATGGCATAGCACCTAGTGCAGCGCAGCGACTGAACGAAGAATACATCTCTTCGTCGTTTACCATTAAGGCGCCCTTGTAAGCAAGGAAATGTTTAAAGGTGTTTACACCACCGTCCACCACGGTAGCCATTTCATTAAACACCTGCTCACTCCACCAGGTAATCGCCATGTGAAAGGAGTAGTCGCAAGAGGCTTTAGACGTTTTGTTGTCCCACATTTGTCTAGCTTCAAGAAGCGACTGACCAGGAGATGGAAGACAGAAATCAACCACCATGGTGGTGCCACCAGAGAGCGCAGCTCTGGTGCCTGATTCAAAATCATCGGTGGTGTAGGTGCCCATAAACGGCATTTCCAAATGCGTATGCGGATCGATACCACCCGGCATGACATAACAAGCTGTGGCATCCAACTGGGTATCACCATTTAGATTGTTGCCGACACCGGTAATAACACCATTTTCGATCAAGACATCGGCTGTAAAACTGCGATCGGCGTTGACGACCGTACCGCCTTTAATCACTGTTGACATAATTACTCTCCACTAGCAATTTGTTTTGACTATTTATAGGATGACCACCGCGTACCCCACGCTTGCCAAATTATATTTGCGAGTCGCCCAGATGGCATAATTTGGGTTAATCGGATTACCCGTGCGTTCACCCACACCGGACGTTTCCGGTTGGGTGCGAATTCAATTTTCTACCGAACAAGCACCTACCTTGTCATATTGCGACTCAAAGAGTCAATTTCCAAAGCATTAATCATTGTGTAAACAGTGTTGGGTTTCAAACCCAACATCAATGAACCGCTCAAGGGTCCGGCCATGACGTCATCAGGAGCCCCTTGTTGTTGAGAGGCAAAGATAAGTCTAAGCTACTAAGATCCTTTGTAGAAAAATTTGCTTCAAACATGGCTTACAGCTTCGATAGCGAAACGATTTCCAGCAAAATCGCCGACAACCATTGGCAACTTAAGCTGGCTCCAGACTGGAATATCGCTCAGAACCCGAACGGCGGCTATTTGCTTGCATGCCTGGTAAGAGCGATGGCAACTCTGGTGCCTGATACGCCCCACCCCATTGCAATCACTACACACTATTTACGTCCGGGCATAGCAGGCACCACTGCCGATTTAAGAGCAAGCCTTGTTCGTGTAGGCCGTCGAACCGCAACGGTTACAGGCACCATGGAGCAAGAGGGCAAACCGAGAATTACCTGCACCGCCACCTTTGGAAACCTTGATAAGAACGAACAAGAAAGTGTGGATGGCGAGCAGCGTACACTGTCGATTCCGCCACCTGATCTACCACCACCAGAAGAGTGCACCACGCGTTCAGAATTGGCGCAGGCGGTAAGCTTGCCCATCATGAATCGACTTGATATTCGCATCGACCCACAATATGCTCAAAGTGGGCTGCATGACGCCGCCATCATAAGTGGTTGGATAAGATTCAAAGACGAGCGCCCGAGCGATTTATTATCGCTACTCCTGTTCTGCGATGCATTTCCACCCTCTGTATTCACTTTATATGGCGCTATAGGTTGGGTACCCACAATTGAACTGTCGGCCCATATTCGCAGACATCCACAAAACGGCTGGATAAAAGGTGCTTTTAATGTCAACGATCTCACAGGTAAACTGTTTATTGAAGACGGTATCTTATGGGATGAGAGCGATCAATTGGTCGCAAGATCAAGGCAGTTACAAATGATTTTGAAATAGGCACTTTCAAGCAACTTAAAATATTTTGCAGGACAAAGCTCGTATGACGAATAAATACTCGGCCAATTCATTAGTTGATTTTGCAGTGCAAGTACTCGAAGCTAATAGCATGCACGGCGAAATGGCAATAGATGTTGCGCAAGTTTTGCTTGAGGGTGATTTACTGGGTCACGACACACATGGCCTCGCATTACTAGCACCGTATGTGAACGTATTAAAAAAAGGCCATATGCGCGGCAGCGGTGAAATTAACATCGAGAATCAGAGAGCAGCTGTGGCGACATGGGATGGTGCTTACCTGCCCGGCCCATGGCTGGTAAGAAGAGGTCTTGATTGGGCTCAAAACGTCGCGCGTGATTATGGCACCGCAACATTGGTAATTAAAAGAAGCAGCCACATTGCAGCACTGGCGGCTTATCTGGAACAGCCCGCGCGCGATGGCTTCATGGTGCAGTTAATGTGCAGCGACCCATCAGTGGCAAGTGTAGCGCCGTTTGGTGGTGTCGAACCACTAGTAACGCCCAACCCCATGAGTTACGGTATACCCACACAAGGTACACCCATCATGATTGATATCTCTGCCTCTATCACCACTAATGGTATGACTAGCCGCTTACACAATAGCGGTCAAAAAGGAGCGCACAATTGGTGGCTAGATGCCAGTGGCAAACCAACCACCGACCCTACTGTTTTGGAAACCGATCCGCCCGGCACGCTCATGCCATTAGGTGGTATGGAGGCAGGACATAAAGGGTTCTCGCTAGCGCTATTTGTCGAATCCATGACAGCTGGGCTTTCCGGACACGGGCGTGCCGATAGCATTGACGGCTGGGGTGCAACGGTTTATTTGCAATTAACCGACTGCGATGCGTTTGGTGGGCAATCTGAATTTGAGCGACAAATGCAGTGCCTGGTTAATCGCAGTATGGCAACTAAGCCCATCAATAAAGATACGCCAGTACGTGTGCCTGGGCAGCGAGCCATTGCCCGAAAATTAGAACAATTAAGCCACGGTGTAGAATTACAGGAATCCATCCCGGTGGCGCTTCTAAAACTTGCTGAATCCAATAATATCGAGATGCCTAGTCCAGTTTAATCTAGCGCTACGGCGCCGCTGAATTAAGTATATACAAACAAATCAATACAAAACTGGCAGCAATGCACAGGTTTGAGTACTTTCGATTGCGCTGACCAACCTCGTTAAGGTTGTCTATTGATGGCCTGTTACCAAGAAATAGCCTTTCAAACCATTGCCTCTCAATCTTCTTGATCACATTAGCTTGAGCGATTGCATGAAAATACAGGGCAGCAAGCAGCAGTGCCATTCCGACTAGCAATATTAGCGTTTTCATATCAGACTGATTCTAACAGGAATTGCTGGACATCGAATTTGAAGTCTAATGCTGGCTGCATTGAAACTTCAGCAAATTTTTATTGTGCTCCGTTATAGATCAGGTTAAATTTGTTGCCTGCGAGCACAATGGCCTCTGCTCAGGCACTCACAAACCCCTCTAGTTAAAGGTTTATCAATGAAAACACGCACCATAGCATCACTTACAGTATCGGAAGTTGGTTTGGGTTGCATGAATATGTCGATGGGCTACGGCAAGGCTGATGATGCTGTATCCGAACGCTTGCTCAAAGAAGCTCTGGATGTCGGTTATACTTTTCTGGATACTGCGCAGGTGTACGGCTCGGGGCACAACGAGGAGCTGATAGGCAAGTCGCTCAAAGATCGGCGCAATGAGTACGTACTGGCTACCAAGTGTGGATTGTCGCGCGAAGATGGCATCAATGGCGATCCTGACAAAATCATGTTGAGTTGTGAAAACAGCCTGAAGCGTTTGCAAACCGATGTTATCGATCTGTATTACTTACACCGAGTAGATCCGAATATCCCGATTGAAGAAAGCACTGGCGCGCTGTCCAAACTGGTGGAGCAAGGCAAGGTTCGCGAAATCGGACTTTCCGAAGTATGTAGTAAGAATCTACGAAAAGCACATAAGGTTCACCCTATCGCGGCCTTACAGTCGGAGTACTCCCTTTGGTCCAGAACGCCTGAACGTGGCATATTGGATGTGTGCGATGAGCTTGGTGTTTCGATGGTGCCATTCTCACCACTTGGCAGAGCATTTTTAACGGGCGCAGCCAAGAACGTTAACGACTGCGAAGAAGGTGATTTGCGTACGAACATCGCCAGGCCCCGTTTCGAACCCGAAGCGTTTGCAAAGAACAGCGAATTATTGGTTCCATACAAAGAAATTGCAGAACAGAATAATTGTTCAATGGCGCAACTTGCGATTGCATGGTTACTGCACCGTCAGGGTAGCGTACCTATCCCCGGCACCAAGCACATCGAATTTATGAAAGAAAACGCAGTAGCCTCTGAGGTAACGCTGACAGATGAGACGGTGACAAAACTGGATGAGCTGATTAACGAAAATACGGTTGTGGGAAATCGCTACAGCGATGAGCGCATGGCGGATTCAGATTCGGAACGAGATTAAGCTTCTATATGTGCAACTTACAAATCAACCTAATCTGGGAATATATCGCATCATTGTTATGTGGTTTAAGCCTGATTCTTTAATTGCAGCACTACGCTGTGATATTGTCGCAAGACAACCTAACGAATTTTCCCTATTCTAAACACTCCTCCTCCAAGTGGAATTGAACAGGACGTTATATTTGATCAGGGACGATCAATTTTTTCTATACTGCCCCTACAGTGACCGAATACTCTCAGCACGCTTTTGCTTAAGCTGCGCTGTCAGCCGGTTCGCATCTTCTCCCAACGACGTAATATCAAGCCACGGTACTTTTCCATCCTTGACTATCTGTTGCCCTGCAACAAAGCTATCGCGTACAACCGCCGCCCCCGTAATGACCGGTGCCAATGCTGAGTCATGTAATCCCATATTGCGCGGATGTGAAATATCAAACAAGGCGATGTCAGCTGCCATACCTGGTGCGATCCGTCCCATCTTTGAAAATCCAAGTGCGTTGGCACCACCTTCGGTGGCCCAATGCAATACTGTTTCTGCTGTAGTAGCATCCACACCTTTTGCCGCCCTATGAGTGGCAAAAGCAGAGTACATCGCGGCCCCCATATCGGCCGCCTCATTCGCGCCAGCGCCATCCACTCCAATCGACACGGTACCGCCGATACCATGCAAGGCATCGGCTGGCGCAATGCCAGAACCCAGGCGAGCATTAGCTTGTGTGCAATGGGCCATTGCAGTACCTGTGTCTGTTAGCTGCTGAATTTCACTATCCGACAATTCAACCATGTGCGCAAACCAGACATCATCACCAAGCCAGCCATGAGACGCAAGCCACGGCACAGGACGTTGCCCATAATGCTCTTGTGTGTAGTTTACGTACGTTATGTTTTCAGACAAATGTGAGTGCAAGCGAAGCCCCTGGCTTCGAGCGGCTTCTGCAAACAAAGAGAGCTCTTCGGGTTCTACATTAAACACTGGGGTGGTTGGTGCAATCGCCATTCGAGTCATTGCGAACGGGTGTGGATCATGCCACTTGGCAGCGGCTTTCGAAACTGAATCTAAATAGCCTGACATTGATTCTTTAAATGTCGGAGGTAAAGAAGGGTCATCAAAATACTCTCGACCTTTGGTGCCACCACCTCTTGCGAGTAAAAAGCGCACACCAAATTTTTCTGCCTCATTAAACAAAACACTAACCGGGTCGTAGTCGTAAGTTGGCGAAAACAGATAGTGATGATCACACACAGTTGTGGCACCACTGAGCACCAATTCCGTCAGACCGACACGGGCGGATATCTGTAACACTTCGCTATCGATAAACGGCCAGAACGCATAGGGACATTTTTGCAACCAGACATCCAGCCCCTCGTTAATCCCATCGGGAATGGCTTTCAGTAAAGATTGAAAAAAGTGATGATGGGTATTAATAAGGCCAGGGGTAACTACTGTACCGCTGGCATCGACAATCTGCTCGCCAGGTTCGGGCGTAAGCTCACCGATGGCGTCGATGAGCCCGTCTTTTATGCGAAGAGCGCCCGTAAAGCGATTTCCGTCTTTATCACCAACAAGCCCATGCTCAATATTAGTGATCAACAAATTACTCATGACTCAGGCACCTCTTCTCTGGTATTGATTATCACAGGACACGGTTGTTTGAGGTGCCACTTTGCAGCGTACTGCAGCGTACTTATGACACCATCGATGTCTATTGGATCTAAGGTGATAAAACCCGAGATAGCTAGAGCACTACTGAATTTAATATTCTACTACCGCCCGAATCGATTTACCTTCGTGCATAAGATCAAAACCATGATTAATTTCGTCAAGCGATAGTTTGTGCGTAATCATAGGGTCAATCTCGATCTTTCCATCCATGTACCAATCAACAATTTTCGGCACATCAGTACGTCCCTTTGCGCCACCAAATGCAGTTCCACGCCATGAGCGTCCCGTGACCAGTTGAAACGGCCTAGTGGCAATTTCCGCACCTGCGGGTGCTACCCCAATGATGATGCTCTCACCCCACCCCTTATGCGCGCATTCAAGTGCTGTTCGCATTACACTCACGTTACCGGTGGCATCGAAGGTATAGTCGGCACCGCCGTTAGTCAGGTCAACAATGTGTTCGACTAAATCGCCTTCTATTTTTGTAGGGTTAACAAAATCTGTCATGCCAAATTGCTCTGCCATCGGGATCTTCCCTTCATTTAAATCAACCCCGACAATTTGATCAGCACCGGCCAAGCGTAAACCCTGTATTACGTTAAGACCAATACCACCCAAACCAAACACCACACCGCGAGATCCAATTTCGACTTTGGCTGTATTAATTACAGCGCCAATGCCCGTTGTGACACCGCAGCCGATATAGCAGATCTTGTCAAACGGAGCATCTTTTCGTACCTTCGCCAGCGCTATTTCTGGCACGACTGTGTGATTGGCAAAAGTAGAGCAACCCATGTAATGGTGAATGGCGGTGCCATCCAACATGGAGAATCGTGTAGATCCGTCAGGCAGTAAGCCTTGCCCCTGTGTTGATCGAATTTTCTGACACAGATTGGTTTTTGGATGCAGACAGTATTCGCACTCACGACATTCTGGTGTGTATAAAGGAATAACGTGATCACCAACCTCAAGGCTTGTCACGCCCTCGCCCACTTCAATGACGACACCGGCGCCTTCATGGCCAAGAATGGCTGGAAAGATGCCTTCGGGATCATCGCCAGAGCGAGTAAATTCATCGGTATGACACAGCCCTGTAGCCTTAATTTCCACCAGAACTTCACCTGCCTGGGGTCCATCCAGCTCTACATCCATAATCTCTAACGGCTGACCAGGGGCCAGTGCAACTGCGGCTCGTGTTCTCACGGAGAAATCCTTAATGAGTTAGTTGAAATTGAATTAATTTAGGCCAAAACATCAAGACCCTTGTGAAATCATATCATGACGCGGTAATCTGTCTCATGTCTTGATACGCCGAAATCTGATGGAATTTGAACGCCTAATTGAATTGCTGGAAATTATCTCCGTATCAGGCGGCCCGGTGGCGGTCGCCGATATTGTCGAGATTGCCGGACTACCCAAACCCACTTGCTACCGATTGGTGCAAAAACTACGCGAGCAAAATCTGATCGTCGATCATAACAACGATGGAAGATATGTTATCGCAGAACGCCTGCTTCGCATAGCCACGCACGGCAGAACTGACCATGATGTGACGCGTGCTGTATTGCCCCTGTTCAATGCCACCGTTAACAATATCAATGAGGCGATGTTTTTGGGTCGCCTGCGCAATGGCCGAGTTGATATTGTGCATGTTACAACACCCGAACATTCAGATAGATCGTTTATTCACCCTGGATTGGGAGAGCGTCCACTGCATGCCTGCTCATGCTCAAAAGCGATCATCGCTTTTGCAGACCCCGCTTTTCGACAATCGATATTGAACAAAAACCTGCGGCGTTTTACCGAGCATACCAAGACAACTGAAGATGAACTTGAAACAGAATTTCAAACGATCCGTGAGCGTGGATTTGCTGACTGTGATCAGGAAATTGATATCGGAATTGGTAGCGTAGCGGCACCAGTCATGGTCGGCTCGCTTGGAACATTTTACAGCGTCGGCGCCGTTGGACCGGTGCGACGATTTGGTTTAAAAGAACGATACAAAGTTGGTGAACAGCTGAACATCATCGCAAAAAAAATGGGTGGTTCTATTGCGCTGTTCGGACGTGGGAATAGTGGCGCGAATGTCCACTAAAGGGTGCATAGCTTAGTCAGTTAATAACATAAACAAACCAATCCACAGTAAGGGTGAACACTAAACAAGTGGGCCGTCATCTTCTCAGGCGCATATCATGGTTGCCACTCTGGTATGTGTTGGCCACTTGCTGTATCGGCCGCGTTAGCTGTGCAAAGTGGTCGCAGAGCTTGGAGCCGTTGCCGCAGGGCATCTTGCCGCGCATCTATTCGGCTGTTCACGGACACTGAGCAATAGCTGCAATCTATCAGTTTTACGCTTATCATAGGGTACGGCTTACCAGTATAAGGATGGCAACTTGGGACTACGATTTTTTTCAACCAAGAATCGCGCGCCACACTTAGGGCCTTACCCCTTGGAACGCTTGCATCGATTGACATCAGCAGCCGACCTGTCAAACGTACCAGTATCTTCAACTCTTGATTTTCATCAACTGAACACCCCTCACTCACTGGTCAATGCGATGGGCGAGTATCAGGCCATGATGGATGTCATTCGAGATGGCCTGGTTAATCCGCATCTGGCTGCGGTTCCAGACAATCGCGAAGAAAGAGCGAATCATCTTAAAGCATTCGGTTATTTTCAAGATGCATCCATGATGGGGGTGTGTAAGCTAACAGCGGAATCGGTGCTGGACACACCCACTCACAACCCCGATATCGAACGACTCGGACACGATATTCGCACCAAGCAAACCAAAACGCTGGCATCGGGTATTGATGAAATCATGGCAGGTTTAAAAGAGTCGCTGGAACGGCCAGCTTCCTCCATTGATGAACACACACATGCCATTGTCATTGTCGATGAGCATTGGCGTGCACCATCAAAGGACGAACCCGGTAACGACTGGATTGCTAACGCACAAGATCACCGCTCAGCAATAAGAGCAACCGAAACAGCCGTCATTCTAAGTAGCTATCTAAATGCCTTGGGTTATCAAGCCAAAGCACATACGGCCACCACGTCAGATGTGGACGCCAACAAACTCTGTGTGGCGGCAGGTTTGGCAACAGTTGAAAACGAACGTGTGTGCGTTCCCTGGTTAGGTGAGGCTTTTGGCCTTGCAGTTGTCACAACGAATATGGTTATCGCAACGGATAAACCCTTAGCTCAGTGGAAGGAACAACCCTGGTTTACAACAAAAGGTCCTGCATGGTGGATTGGCAGCCGTACGTCAAAAAGCGCGCTTAATCGCGATCCGTACGCGCGCAGAGATTATGTTGCAGGAGCGCACCCTTTTGAAAAATTAAAGCGTGTGGATACCCCTACAACCTATATTGACGAAGCACGCGTTGCACGTGTTCCCAAACGCACAGATATGTTTGCCCGTTCGCAGTTTGGTGATCTAGGTAAAAAAGTGCAGCAAGGTGCGTTAGGTGGGTGGTATGCAAAGAAAAGTGCACCTGCCACAGCGCAACGGCGAGCCCTGGGTGCTTTTGTACTTTTGCAAGATGGTGCTGCAGAAGAAGTCGCCAACAAACCAAGTGATGCGCAACGAAATGCAGAAAACGTCAAGGCTGCCAGCTACTTTCTAGGCGCGGATGCGGTAGGTATATCCTCATGTCCTGATTGGACATGGTACAGCCATGATGCAACCGGCGAAGCACTTATTCCGCCTCACAACAATGCAATCAGTATGATCATCGATCAGGGCTTTGAAACTATGGAAGGCGCAAGCGGTGATGACTGGATAGCGGTGTCTCAGTCCATGCGCGCTTATTTGCGTTTCTCTTTACTCGGTGGCGTAATCGCAAAACAAATTCGAAATTTAGGCTATTCGGCCAAAGCACATACTGTCCTTGATGGAGAAGTGTTGCAGCCTCCATTGCTATTACTTTCAGGGCTTGGCGAAGTCAGTCGCATAGGAGAAGTTATCCTTAATCCACTGCTCGGGCCACGTTTAAAATCTGGCACTGTGTCAACTGATATGCCTCTCGCTCACGATAAACCTATCGATTTCGGGCTACAAAATTTTTGCGAAAACTGCAATAAATGCGCACGTGAATGTCCAGCCGGTGCAATCACCGCAGGGCCCAAGCGCATGTTTAATGGCTATGAGATCTGGAAATCAGATAGCCAGAAATGCACAAGCTACCGCATCTCCACCGAAGGCGGCGCCATGTGCGGTCGGTGCATGAAAACCTGTCCATGGAACCTGGAAGGTTTATTTTCAGAAAAACCGTTTCGCTGGGCTGCTTCGAATTTTTCAAGCGCGGCTCCCCTGCTTGCCAAGCTTGATGACAAGCTCGGCAACGGCGGGCTTAACGATGTAAAAAAGTGGTGGTGGGATCTTGAATTAAAGCCTGAAGGTGGGTATCAGTTACCTGCAAAACCAGTAAACCGACGAGAGCTACAAACCGACCTCGATCTGAAATTCGAAGATCAAACCTTAGCAGTGTATCCGGCCAATCTTGTGCCCTGGCCATGGCCTTACCCATTCCCAATGGATCGCGAAGCCGGTATCAAGGCTTATCAAGAATTAATTTCTGCAGGCGAATACAAAGCAAGACTGGCAAAGGGCGCTACCGCGACACTTAAGCATAAGCTACCCGCGTTTACGGATGCACCTGTCATTATGGCGAGAGTCTCACGCGTAGAACAAATGACATCGGATGTCACAAAATTCGAATTCACCTCCTACGATGGCAAACCGTTGCCTGAATGGACAGCAGGAGCCCATCTGGATGTGGTTGTTACGCCAGGGCTACTACGCCAGTATTCCATGTCAGGTAACCCGGCCGATACCAGCAAGTATCAAATAGGTGTTTTACGTGAAGATGAAGGGCGTGGTGGTTCGAAAATGATGCATCGAATATTTTCCGAAAACCGGCGTGTTTTTATTTCGAAGCCAATTAACCATTTTGAACTAGACGAAAACGCCAGCAAAACATTCTTAATGGGCGGTGGAATCGGTGTCACCCCCATGATCGCCTTTGCCCATCGGCTGTACGCGCTCGGCCATGATTTTGAACTGCATTATTCGGCAAGCAGCCGCCGTGATGCAGGATACGTCAATGATCTTGCAGACGTACCATGGGCTGATAAAGTCACTTTGCATTTTTCAGATGAAAATTCGCGTGCCGATCTGAACGCCATTTTATCGGGTTATCAACCCGGTTGGCATGTGTATACCTGTGGGCCAGATCGTTACATGCGAAGCGTTACAGACGCTGCCAAGCTATCGGGCTTTGTAGATGCGGCTCAGCACCTGGAATATTTTACTGTGCCAGAACAGGCCGAATACGTTAACCATGAATTTATCGTCAAAATTGCCAGTAGCGGAAAAGAATTTATCATCCCAGAAGATCAGTCAGTCTCAGATGTACTGCTTGAGGCGGGAATGCATATTGATGTTAAGTGTTCAGATGGAATTTGCGGAGTGTGCAACTGCACTGTTATTGATGGGGAGATAGAACATCGTGATTTTGTACTGTCTATGGCGCAACGAAAATCACAGTTTATTTCTTGTCAGAGCCGGGCCGCTAGCGGATGCAATAAAATCACGATCGATTTGTAAGACAAGGCTAATACAGGGGCTGAACAAATCGGCTGCATGCTGTTAGAACCTACAAGCATAGCCTTATGGCTTAATTTAGTACGTACAAAAAAATTAATTTTAGGCATTTACCCACATCCAGAAGCGGGTAAATGCAATCATTCCGTTGCGCTGTGTTAGCGTTTCAGCGCCTACAGGTCACACAAAAGTGGCAATGTTTCCATTCATCGTTGCGGTAAACGGAATAACACGTGTACCTTCGCTAAGTCTGGTAACGCGGGATTGAACGCGACGATATTCTTCAACACCTATTGCCGCGCTATTTCGAAGTCGCCTATCAAATTGAACATACACAATTTGATTTGCTGGAATAACAATCGACTTGCCAGAACAAGCCACATTGCAATCGACAATGCCGCCGTCAAACATGAGCGCGCTTTGCGCTAATTCTTCCACAAAAATTGCCTTATCAGTATGATTACGCAACATCAGTGTTTTAACAGGATCAGCTATTTTGCTTATTAGACTTCCCGATAGCTCTGGGTCATCTTGGCCGAATAATTCGCTTGAAAAAGTACTAACAATAGCAACAGGAGTCACATTCAAAGCACCTAGATAGGCAGCACCTTGTAATAGCTTACGTCGTTGACTATTCACTGCTTGATCATCTTTCATTCTACTTCTCTTCAAAAGTGAGATTACACCTTACCTTAGAAACGAAGAATACCAGGCCTCGGTTTACATTGTTTCATCAATGGACTAATTAAAATAATTGCAACATTGCTATTGCAATAGAACTTTAGGCAAATGCCCCTTTTTTGAAATCCGCGCTATCACTCATTTACTTTTTCATTCAAGCGCTGGATGAACTGTTCCTGTACCATCACGTATTAATAAAAAGACACAGTCCAAATATGGGCAAGGATAATGATTTAAGAGGCATCATATTAATGATTGTCTCCATGGCCGCGTTTGCAACAGCCGATACGCTGGTAAAAATTTCCACTTCATCCATGTCTGCTCCGCAGGTCTTATTGTTTTTAATGAGCGGAGGACTGATCATTTTTGCATTGATCACCTTTTTGCAGAAAGATAGATTCATCGACAAACGGGCGTTTTCACCGATTCTTTTACTTCGCTATGCCGCAGAAGTCGTTGGCATGGCCGGCATGGTTATGGCCCTGGCCAATGTACCCATCTCGTCTGTTGGAGCAATTACACAGGCATCTCCCATGTTGGTTACTGTCGGAGCTGTATTTTTCTTAAACGAAAAAGTCGGCTGGAGGCGATGGTGTTCAATCATTATCGGTTTTATAGGTGTGCTGTTGATTGTACAACCCGGTGCTATTGAATTTGATTTCGCAATACTCTGGGCGATCCTTGCCGTAGTAGCGTTATCTGTTCGAGATCTGACAACCAGAATGGTGCCTACCGACATGCCATCGGCAAGCCTTGCCACCTATACAATGATCGCAGCGATCCCATTCGCCATGACTTGGGTAGCGTTAAGTGGCAACCACTTTTTACCAGCATACATAAATTGGTTTGTGATCGTTCCTATGGTCGTGATTGGAGCGGCAGGCTATATGTTATTGATAATTTCGCTGCGTATGGCAGCGGTCTCTGTGGTCATGCCCTTCCGCTATACCCGTATTGTATTTTTACTGATAACCGGGATCGTCGTGTTTGGCGAGAAGCCAAATACGTTAATGTTGATTGGCGCCAGTTTAATTGTGATTTCAGGCACCTACATGATGTGGCGGGATCATTTGGTAAAACAAAAAAAAGCGCAAGAGTAAAAACCCCTGCGCATTTTTAATACTTCTCGAACAAACCTTTGTAGCAACTGTATTGTGCCGCAAGGCCAGCGGCACTGGTGCTCTTTCATCTATTCCTACAGTAAAATGGTCACAATCGATGGCCAAATTAGCAGCACGCTAAGCGCAAGTAACTGGATTCCGATAAAAGGCAGAAAGCCACGGAAAATATCCGTTAGTGATATATGCGCTGGTGCCACCGACTTCAAGTAGAACGCCGCAGGGCCAAAGGGTGGCGATAAAAAGCTGACCTGCATGTTCATACAGAACAGCACACCAAACCAGACGGCAACATCACGAGGATTAAGCTGCCCGATAAATCCGATTTCCTCAATCGGCAAACGCTGCACAATGGGGAGAAAAACCGGAATGATCAATAAGACGATTCCTACCCAATCCATAAACGCGCCCATAAACAACAGGATGAGCATCATGATTAGGATAACCATCATTGTTGGCATATCTGCACCAACAATAAGGCCCGCTATGTAGGTTGGACCACCTGCCAATGTATAAGCACCGGCCAACGCTGCAGCCCCTACTGTCACCCAGATGATGGTGCCAGTGGAACGCAATGTACGCATCAAACTGACCCAAACAAGATCAACCGATGCCTCACCACGTACAGCAGCAATAAGGAAAACAGCAAGCGCACCCATTCCAGCAGCTTCTGTAATACCGGTTATACCACCGTATATGGACCCCAAAACAATGAATATGACCGAGAACGGAGGCACTAAACCTTTTCCATGATGCCAACCAAGCTTAGTTCGCTTAAGACCAAACACCACAAACATTAAAATGAAACACAGCACCAGGATTCCGATCATGTACGGTGCGTGATACAGCATACCCAATGCCGGTTCTTCGAAATTTTCTTCACCTGCTGCAGGTGTGTTACGACCAAGCACAGTCAGAAAAGCCAAACGAGCCAACAACAAGGTGGTAAAACCGGCCACTAAAATCGACAGGAATGCCATAAACGCTTTGAGTTTTTCTCCACCTGGAAGATCATCTTCACGTGGCTCTGGTAACGGAGCCTGAGAGGGGTCAAGCCTTGTGCGAACGATAATATAAATAATAATGAAGCTTGCAAGCATAAAGCCCGGCACAAATGCACCAGTAAACAGCTTTTTGATTGATGTTTCGGTGATGAGACCAAAAATAATCAAAACGATGGACGGAGGAATCATTGTGCCCAAGGAACCGGAAGCGCAAATGGTTCCAATAGCAAGATTCTGGTTATAGCCAAGACGCAACATTTGCGGCAATGCAATTAGACCAAGCAGTACAACCTCACCACCAATAATCCCGGACATTGCAGCCATTAACACAGCCATTAATGAGGTAACAACCGCAATACCACCGCGCAAACGGCTCATCCAGAAGTTAAGACTGTCGTACATCTGTTTTGCAACACCTGAACGTTCTAGTAGTGCTGCCATGAAAATAAATAGGGGTACAGACAACAGAACGTATTCAGTCATCAGGTCATACACTTTTTGAGTCAATATATAAAGCGGCCCTGTCCCCGGCCTACCAGTCAACAAACCATCACCAAAGGTAGATGGATCTGTAAGCAGGGTAGGTTCGAACTTCATGATCATAACCAAGGCCGCCAACGCCGCAGAAGCAAAACCCAGCGGCATGCCGATGGCGAGCATAAAAACCAGCCCCACGATCAGGACAATTGAAATAGTACCGACGTCCATCAGTCTGCTCCCACGCTTTTCTTGATGGCTTCCAGCTCTTCCTGGTCAACGACATCTTTTTCTGTCAATTCGTTCGGATCTCGATTCCAGTCCGCAATCAGGTTAAGTAGCGCCTGCAGGCTGATAAGACAGATCACAATCAGAATTGTTGGCTGAATGGTTGCGGGAATCGGTGGGTCAAAAGCAGTTCCAAAGGTTTGCCATTTATAAAATTTATTAATGAACACTTGTTTGTAGCTACCGAAAACCAGGCAAATAGCAAAGAACCACAACAAGATCACCCACAACACATCGCATATATGTTGCGCCCATCGAGGCAGTAAATCATAAATAATAAATATCCGTATATGGCTGCGCTGTTGCATGGCATAGACACCAGAGAACATAAACACAAAGCCACCGATCCATAAGGTCAGTTCATTAGCCCAAAGCGTCGGTCGTTCCACGGCGTAACGTAAAAACACTTCGGCGAGCATCACGGTTGTCATCGATATGATCAGTAACATAACGATACGGCCAATAAACATGGCAATCTTATCGACACGGCTGTAGTGAGGGAATTCCATTTTGGCAGGTATGAGCGTTCGTACCCCAATGAAAAAGATAATAGGAAGCAACAGCAGCGCTGCCCAATCAATAATGTCTGCAATACCACCGAACAAACCGGGTAAGTTAGGTGTGACGTCTTTGCGTTTATGCATCTCCGTCATTTGCACCGTTAAGCTGGTGGTGTCGTCATGAGGCCACAGGTCGAGAATATACGCTGGCGTGTGCCATATAGACCACCCCGCACAAATCACGAACAGGAACGGAATAATCCATTCCTTAATGCTGCCAGGTTTTTCTTCTTTCATAGTTCCTCACATGTTCGAGCTTCGTTTTAAGCTCGAGTACAAAGAAGTACAACCACACGCAGATGACTCAGGTTGTCAACCCGTGAAATAGGCAGTGATAGTAATGCGGGCTAGAATTGCATGGCTTCCCATTTTAATTAATTGAATCAATTAATTAAATCAATTAAAAACAGG
>CAYSZH010000016.1:0-48379 GCA_964435305.1 uncultured Granulosicoccaceae bacterium | reverse complement strand
TGTCGCAGCCGTGTAACAATATCGTATGCTTAAGTTCAACAACATAGCCTGTCGGCGCGGATCGGACGTCCTGTTCGAAGATGCCAACCTGGTCATACACCGGGGTCAAAAAGTTGGCCTCACTGGCGCGAATGGCACGGGTAAATCCAGTTTATTTGCCATGATTCAAGGTGATCTTGAAACTGATTCAGGCGAGATTACCCTGCAAAGCCAGGTTTCTGTTACGCATGTTGCCCAGGAATCAGTGGCCAGTGAAAAGGCTGCAATAGAATTTGTTATCGATGGTGATCGCAAAATTCGCGAATTGGAAGCTGCCATGGAAGGGGTGGACGATGATGGTGAAAAGCATGCAAGTTTATTGGCTGATTTTGAGCAAGCTGGTGGCTATCGTGCGCAGTCTCGCGCTGGTGCCTTACTCAATGGCCTGGGCTTTGGCACCGAACAACAGCGCATCCCGGTATCACAATTTTCAGGTGGTTGGCGTATGCGCCTCAACCTTGCTCAGGCATTGATGAGCCCCAGTGAGTTGCTACTCCTGGATGAGCCAACTAATCACCTTGATCTGGATGCCGTGCTTTGGTTGGAGCAATGGTTATGTCAGCGTGCAGGTACCTTGCTGTTAATTTCTCACGATCGTGAGTTTCTGGATCGTATCACCACACACACCTTGCACATAGAGCATCAAAAACTGCAGGTTTACGTTGGAAATTATTCATCGTTTGAGACGCAGCGAGCTGCCCGGCTCGCCAATCAACAAGCGGCTTATAATAAGCAGCAACAGCATATGGCACATATGCAGCAATTTGTTGATCGTTTCAGAGCCAAAGCCACAAAAGCAAGGCAGGCTCAAAGTCGTTTGAAAATGCTCGAGCGCATGACAGCATTAGCACCTGCGCACATCGATTCACCATTTGGTTTTTCGTTTAAAGCGCCAGATAGTTTGCCCAACCCTCTGGTGTTGTTAAAACAGGTTGTGGTCGGTTATGACGCCGTGCCCGTGCTGAACAAGGTGAACCTTAGCGTACACAGTGGCGACCGATTAGGTGTTCTGGGTGCCAACGGCGCAGGTAAGTCCACCTTGATCAAGGCGATTGTTGGGCAACTGGAATTAATTGATGGTGAGCGCCTGCCAGCCCAAGCGCTGCGCATTGGCTATTTTGCTCAGCATCAGGTTGACCAACTCAGAGATGAGTTTTCGCCGCTGCAGGCACTCATGGCTCAGGACCCGGCTATATCAGAAGGCAATGCCAGACAATATCTTGGCGGTTTTGGCTTTGCCGGAGATCAGGCCTTGCAGCAAGCGAGAACGCTCTCCGGTGGCGAACGTGCTCGGCTGGCTCTGGCGCTTATTGTGTATCAACGCCCCAATTTACTTTTGTTGGATGAACCTACTAACCACCTGGACATTCAGATGCGTGATGCGCTGGCTGAGGCATTGCAGGAGTATCAGGGTGCTTTGCTTGTGATTTCGCACGATCGCTCACTATTACGCTCGGTTGTTGATGAACTGGTGCTGGTGTCAGATGGCTCATTAGCGCCATTTGAGGAAGATCTGGATGGCTATGCCAAATGGCTATCCGATTACCGAACGCGGGTTGCAGGAGATGCGCTGTCGACCAAATCTTCAGGTGCTACGCCTGTCGATTCTGCAATGCAGAAGAAGCAGCGTAAGCGAGAGCAGGCTGATCAACGCGCTAAATTACGCCCGCTGCGGGCCGCAGTGGAAAAACAGGAAAAGAAGCTTGGCCAATTACTAACACAACTGTCAGACACCAGAGACAGATTGGCATCTAATGAGCTATACAATTCAGAGCAGAAAGAAGAATTAGCAAAGCAGTTGAGCCTGGAAGCATCGCAAAAGCAGCAGGTAGAAGCCTGTGAAGAGCAACTGTTGGAATGCATGCAAACATTGGAACTGGCGGAGGGAGAGATCCGCTCTTGATCAGTCCGAAGGAGATTATTTTGAAACGCTTACTGGCAATTGCACTATTAACGTGCGTATCTACGGCGCAAGCAGCCTCATTTGACACGCTGGGTGATGTTTCCCAAGAGCAGTTTAAATCCATTGGAGAAAATATTGCTGCAGCGACTCAGTATAAAGGGGTGACCCCGGCCGAGCCGCTGGGCATTCTTGGTTTTGACGTTGGTCTTGGCTTGGGATACACCAGTATCGAAGTGGGAGCTGATTTTGACGAAGCCAGCGGTGGTGAATTTGATGTTGGCGGGCTGCCGTTGCCACGAGTCAGTGCGCATAAGGGTTTACCGTTTGGAATCGATGTTGGCGCCTCCGTGGCGGTGGTTCCGAGCACAGATATCAGGGTGATTGGTGCCGAACTCAAGTACGCCATATTGAAAGGTGGTATCACAACACCTGCGATCGGTTTACGCGCGGGTTTCAGTCGGATCACAGGTGTTGATCAGTTTGATATGCAGAGCATGGGCCTGGATGTTTCTATCTCTAAAGGCTTTCTGATTCTGACACCGTATGCTGGTGTTGGTATTGTCCGAACTACGATCACACCCAACGACATACAGTCTCTTACCGAAGAAGAATTTGATCAACAGCGATTATTTGTGGGCCTTAATGTCAATCTTGGACTCAATTGGGTAATCGAAGCGGATAAAACCGACGACTTCACATCGCTCAATGCCAAGGTAGGTTTGCGGTTTTAAACCCCGCATTCCGTACGACATGGGCCGCGACATCGCTCAGTTGTAAAGCCTATCGCGGTACAGTGCCTTGACTGTTAATAAAGATCCACAAGAGCGAAAAGGTACGGGCTTTTTATCCGTGATGCAAAGCGTGCTTGCGGCCATGATCGGTGTCCAATCCAGCAAAAACAAAGAACGCGATTTTACCCATGGAAAACCGCTTCATTTCATTGTAGGCGGATTGACTGGTACAGCAATTTTTCTGCTGTTGATCTGGTTGCTTGTGCAATATGTTTTGAGGATCAGCTAAATACCCATAAGCCTGCTTGCATAGCGATACGCCTTCAATCAGTAGTATAGGGAAGTTAGCCGCATCACTTGATGATGATCCTATGCTGTGTTCAGGCTGCATAGGACTTTTTTAGAGACACTACAGCGCTTGAATGCGTTCTATCTGTAGCTTCAATTGCTCTAACGCCGCTTCTCCATCCTCAAGTTTCTGTTGTTCAGCTTCTACAACCTTGGCTGGTGCTTTATCAGTAAAGCCCTTGTTGGCAAGTTTTCCGGTGAGTTGCGATACCTGCTTTTCCAATCGATCCACCTCTTTTTTCAAGCGCGCCAGTTCGGCATCTTTATCTATAAGGCCTGCCATTGGAATTAGAATGCGCATTTGGTCAACCAGCGCAACAGCAGCATCGGGTGTGGGTTCACCTGTGCTTACCGACTCGATTTCGGAGAGTCTGCCCACAAAGTGCAAAAGAGGAGCGTATGCGGTAACGCGACGTTCATCTTCAGCGTTGGTATCGGTGACGATAACCGGCAATTTTTTACCCGGGCTGATGTTCATCTCGGCGCGAATTTTACGCACACCCATGATGCTTTTTCGTACCCAGTCGATGTCATCCAGTGCTTGTTGATTGATAAGTGACTCATCTGCTTCCGGATACGGTTGCAGCGAAATACTCGGCCCGCTTTTACCGGCCAGTGGTGCAACTTGCTGCCACAATTCCTCAGTGATAAACGGCATCACCGGGTGTGCCAGTCTAAGAATGGATTCGAGAACTTCGACCAATGTGATACGCGTGGCTTGTTTTTCCTCTTCACTTGCATCGCCTGTCAGGATGGGTTTGGCAAGTTCAAGATACCAGTCGCAGTACTCATTCCAGACAAATTCGTAGATGGCGTTAGAGAGCAGATCGAAGCGATAGGCCGCCATGTGTTCCTGCACCGTTTTTTCTGTCTGTTGCAGTTTGGCGATAATCCAGTTATCGATGGTGTTGCGCTTATCAGGAACGTGGCTTACATCCATGCCTTCGGTGTTCATCAGCACATAGCGTGTGGCGTTGAACAACTTGTTACAAAAATTACGGTAGCCTTCGACCCGTTTCATATCAAAGCGAATATCGCGGCCGCTTGAAGCCAGTGAGGCAAAGGTAAAACGCAATGCATCTGTTCCGTAGGAGGCAATGCCATCTGGGAATTCTTTGCGCGTTTGAGCTTCAATTTTTGGGGCAACATGATCTTGCATCAGGTTGCTGGTACGTTTGGCCACCAGTGCTTCAAGCTCGATTCCGTCGATGATATCGAGTGGGTCGAGAACGTTACCTTTAGATTTGGACATTTTTTGCCCGCTGGAATCGCGCACCAGTCCATGCATATACACATCGCGAAACGGAATTTCGCCGTCCATAAATTTGGTGCCAAACATGATCATGCGTGCCACCCAGAAGAAAATAATATCGTGTCCGGTGACCAGCACAGAACCAGGGTAAAACGTTTTTAGTTCAGGGGTTTGCTCAGGCCAACCTAACGTAGAGAAAGGCCAAAGCGCTGAAGAGAACCATGTATCGAGCACATCTTCGTCCTGGCGCAACGCAACGGATTCGGCCAGTTTGTATTTGCTCCGAACAGCTTGTTCGTCTTCAGCTACATAGTGATTGCCTGCATCGTCATACCAGGCCGGGATGCGATGCCCCCACCAGATTTGTCGGCTGATGCACCAATCCTGGATGTTTTCCAGCCACTTGAAGTACGTATTCGCATGATGCTCTGGTACAAAGCGCACTTTGCCTGATTTGACGGCGTCGATAGAGGGGTCGGTAATCGCACGCTTCCCACCGGGCCTGCCATCCTCTTGCACTTCACGGGTAAGGTCCACATACCATTGATCGGTTAGGTACGGTTCGACCACGGTGCCAGATCGATCGCCACGCGGCACCATCAGCTTGTGGGCTTCTGTTTTTACAAGCAGCCCGGCTGCATCCATATCGGCAATGACTTTTTTACGTGCAACGTATCTATCCAAACCTCGGTAGGCTTCAGGTACGGCATCGTTTAGTACGGCATCATCGGTGAGGATATTGATGAGCTCAAGCTTGTGTCGCTGACCAATGGCATAATCGTTGAAGTCGTGGGCAGGTGTAATTTTTACACAACCGGAACCAAATTCCGGGTCTACATAATCATCTGCCACAATCGGAATTTCACGTCCAACTAAAGGCAAGGTCACGGTTTTTCCTACCCAGTGCTTGAAGCGTTCGTCTTCAGGGTGCACAGCGATGGCGGTATCACCGAGCATGGTCTCTGGGCGTGTTGTGGCAACAGTGACACTGCCGCTTCCATCTGACAGCGGATAACTGAAATGCCAAAGCGAACCGTTTTCTTCTTCGGAGATGACCTCCAGGTCGGAAAGCGATGTGTGCATTTCAGGGTCCCAATTAACGAGACGTTTGCCACGGTAGATGATGCCTTCGTCAAACAGTCTGACGAACACTTGTTGAACCGCCGCCGACATGCCTTCATCCATGGTGAAGCGCTCGCGTGACCAGTCTGGCGATGCGCCAAGGCGCCGCAACTGGCGGGTGATGGTGCCACCAGACTCTTCTTTCCATTTCCAGACGCGATCAACAAAAGCGTCTCGCCCCAGGTCGTGCCGTGTTTTTTGTTCGCGTTCAAGTTGCCTTTCAACCACCATTTGAGTAGCGATGCCGGCGTGATCGGTACCGGGCTGCCATAAGGTGTTATGGCCGCGCATACGGTGGTAGCGAATGAGCGCATCCATAATAGTGTCCTGGAATGCATGGCCCATATGCAGAGTGCCGGTGACGTTGGGCGGCGGAATCATGATGCAAAAGGGTTCGCCAGCGCCAGAGGGTGAAAAGTATCCGTTATCTTCCCAAGTCTGATACCAGCGTTGCTCGATTGAGCCGGGGTCGTAAGATGTATCCATTAAGCTGCAGTGTCGTCAGGTATTTTGTTGTACGCGCAATAATAGGCGTCTGATGTCTTTACGCAGTTCGGTTATGTGCCGATCTACCAGTTCGTCAATCATAAGCTCTAATGTATCCTCATCGACTGTTGATTGGGCACTTAATTGTGATGAATCATCAATGATGAGGTCCATTTGGCTTTCTAATGGCAGTTTTTCCATCTGCTCGGCTGAATTTTGCGCTTCTGCAATTGCTGAATCACGTTCTTCTTTGTCTTGCAGGATATGTTCATGTAACACAAATTTCACCGATGCAGTTTCCTGAAGCGCTTGCAGTTCGCGCAGCACTGTACGTCCTAATCGGCTGGATTTTATGATGGATTCGTTGCCTGATTCCACCACATCGTTTAGAACCGGGACAGCGTCCTCTTCGGTATGACTCATCGTATCTCTCCTCGCAGCGGGCAGGGTCGTCAGCTAATATGGCCCGTCTATTAAGGAGTATAGGTCTACATTTTGTGGTGTTGCAGTGGGTAGCCGCGTTGTTGATAAAACCGGTAGCGCTCACGCGCGCTAACCCGCACTGTCTCGGATTGGTTAATCACTTCTAAAGTGCGTTCAAAGCGGCTAAAAAAAGGCGGTACTGAATTCGACAGATTGATCAGCACGCATCTATCGTGGCCAGGTTCGCCAATGGATAGCTGCACAGGGTCCATATTGTGTTCGACACTTGCATCTGTTTCATCAAGGAATGTGTGTGGTACGAAACTGTCTGCACGAAACTGCCAGAGCACGTTATCCAGCTCTGCCAGCAGGTTTTTTTCATCCGAGTGGATAAAAACCTTTTGATCATAACGGTAAGCCTTTTCGGTCAGCTTGCATACGAGCATGAGCCGGTTGTCGGCGTTCTCATCCGAAAGTACATAAAAATCGACTTTGGTCACGCAGGCTTACTCCCGGAACTGATTTCGCTGACGTATTGAACAAGCAGTGGCACAGGGCGACCTGTGGCCCCTTTTGTTGCGCCTTTATTCCAGGCCACACCGGCAATATCTAAATGTGCCCATTTCATATTTTTGGCAAATCTGGATAAAAAACAGCCAGCAGTAATCGCACCGGCACCGGGACCGCCGATATTAGCAATATCAGCAAAATTGGATTGCAGTTGAGCCTGGTATTCCTCATCCAGCGGAAGTTGCCAGGTTTTGTCGTTACACTCTTTACCTGCCGCGATTAGAGCTTCAGCTAAGGGTTGATCGTTACCCATAACGGCACTATTCACGTTACCCAAAGCCACAACGCAAGCACCGGTGAGCGTAGCGATATCGATTACAGCTGCCGGCTTATAGCGCTCAACGTAAGTCAGCGCATCACACAGCACTAACCGGCCTTCAGCATCGGTGTTAAGGATCTCTATACTTTGACCAGACATACTAGTAACAACATCGCCAGGGCGGCTTGCATCACCATCGGGCATGTTTTCAGCTGCTGCAACAACCCCGATTACGTTGCATTTAAGTTTCAGTTCGCAAATGGCATGCATCGCCCCAAACACGGAGGCAGCACCACACATATCGTATTTCATTTCATCCATAGCGGCTGATGATTTAATTGAAATGCCGCCGGTATCAAAGGTGATACCCTTGCCCAGAAGCACAATCGGTTTGCTGCTGCTGGCAGCGCCTTTGTATTCCATACAAATGAGTTTGGCGGGTTCTCGGCTGCCACGTGAAACCGATAAAAACGCCTGCATCTTCAGTTTGCTCATTTGTGCTTCGCTTAGCACACGTGTTTTTAATGCAGGGTTTTTGCGCCCCATTGCGTTAGCCTGATCTGCAAGGTAAGAGGGCGTACAAATATTAGGTGCCAGGTTACCCAGATCTTTTGCAACAGCCATTCCGCGGGCAACCGATGCGCCCATTTTGCATCCGTTCGTGGCGTTTTTAAGCTCTGATTTATCGACTACAAACACGCATTTTTTCAACACGCTGCTGGTTCGCTTTTCCTGTTGCTCGTGTTTATCAAACTGATAGGCTCCCTCCACCAATGCCTGTGCAAGTATCTGCGCGCGCGTCGCGATGTTATTTTCGTTCGAGGTGGCATCATTCACCACATACACGATGGCTGTTTGGGCCGCATTTTGGTGCAATGTTATCGAAATTTCTCGGCACAATTTGCGGTAGTTTTGAGTCGATGTTTTACCGTTTTGCCCAGCGCCGACCAGCAAAATACGCTCGTTGGAGATGTTAGGCAATTCATGCAGCATGAGGGTTTTGCCTACGTCGCTGCTTGCATCGCCCCGCTTGATTGCGCGCGAAATGGCCTGTTTTGAGGCCTTGTCAATTTCAAGTGCCTTGCCGAAGAGTTTTGACCCGCTATGGATAGCCACCACAGCGCAGCTATTTGTGGATTTTGTGGGTGCATTTGCACTGACTTTGATTTCCATAATGGTTTTATTTTATTAAAGAGTGTGCGAAGTGTAGTGGCTTGTGAAGCTGACGTCACGCAGCGCGATTCGTCACAAAGTGCTAGATTCATGCATTGAAAAATTGCAGTCGACTCATTTGTGCGCATCCTCGACAGATATTTAATGAAAGAAATGCTGGTGACCTGGGTTGCGGTCACCGTTGTTTTGTTGGTTATTATGATCGGCAACGTCTTAGCGCGTGGCCTGAGCAAAGTCACCGATGGGGCAATTCCTGCCGATGTGTTGCTGATTCTGGTTGCGGTTCAATCGATTAGTTTGCTGGTTACACTCATCCCGCTTGGCTTGTATCTGGGTATATTGCTTGCGCACGGTCGATTTTATCGAGATAACGAGATGACGGTGATGCAAGCTTGTGGCTCAGGCTGGAGCGATCTCATCAGGCCCACAGCGATGGTAGGGTTGTTAGGGGTGATCATTATTGCAGCCTTGACTATATTTGCATCTCCGTGGGCTGCGCGCTATGAGCAGAACTTAAAGCGCGATTTGCAGGAGCAATCGGCGATCAGTTTGCTCACTCCGGGCAAATTTATCGAATCAACTGATGGCTCCACTGTGCTTTTTGTACGCGGAAGCACCCCGGATAAAACGCAATTTAACGACGTATTTATGTACCGCAAACGCGAAAAATTGCCACCGATAGTCGATACGGCTCGAATCGCGTCCTACCAACGTGATTTTGAAACCGGAAACGAATATTTAGTGTTTAGTGACGGACAGACAACGATCGGTACACCCGGACAAGCCGACTACACCATTACTGAATTTAAGCGCCAAGGCGTACTTAGGCCACGCCAGGAACTGGGTGAACCTCGTTTGCAGCGTCGTAGCAAAACATTGCGACAGCTCTGGGAAAGCGACGACCTTGTTGACAAGGCAGAAGTGCAATGGCGTATCTCGATACCGCTTGCAGCGCTATTACTGGCACTACTTGCCGTGCCATTGAGCTATACATCGCCCAGAGAAGGGCGATTTGGAAAAATCGCGATCGCCATACTTATCTATATTCCCTATGCCAATTTGCTTGTGTTAGCGAGAAAGTGGATAGCAAGTGGTGCGATACCTCAGTGGGTTGGGCTTTGGCCAGTGCATTTAGCTGTTATCACACTCATCACCTATCTATTAATCAAACGCGTTGGCTGGGCTTGGTTTAGCCAGAGAGGCAAGCTGGCGACATGATTTTCGGCATTCTAGATCGTTATATTGGTCGCTCTATTTTAACAACCAGCATGCTGGTGCTGCTTACTCTGGTTGCTCTAGCGGGCATTTTTGGTTTTATTAGCGAATTGGATGATGTAGGCAAGGGAAACTACGGCGTGCTTAAGGCGTTGCAATACATCCTGCTGACAACGCCAAGTAAAGCCTATTTATTGTTTGCACCTTCGGTATTGCTTGGCAGCTTATTAGGTTTGGGTGCGCTGGCTTCAAATAGCGAACTCACCGTGATGAAAGCAGCGGGTATCTCTAACGGTCGTATCATTCGAGCGGTTTTATTGACAGGTTTTGCGTTAATGGTGCTTATTGCACTGTTAGGTGAGACTGTTATGCCGAAATCAGAGCAAGTTGCAGAAGAATTACGCCTAACAGCACTTGATAAACGGCTTTCAGTGAAGGGGCGCAACGGCTTATGGATAAAATCGGGTACGCGATATGTCAATATTTCAACGGTAATGCCGGATTTCACCTTATTGGATGTGCATATACATGAATTTGATGGTGTTGAAATAAGCAGAGCTGTTCGTGCTGCACGCGCTTTTGAAGATACGACAGGTATTCAAGGTCAAGACTGGGTGCTGGAAGACATCGAAATAACTCATTTTAATGCTGAAGGTGTGTTTGTTGAGCGTTCACAGACAAAAAAATGGAGCGAAATAGCCAATGCTTCTGGTGTTACTGCTGTGATTCCCAGTTTGATTAGTGTTGATGTATTAAAAAGCCTCAAAGGTTCATCTGAAAGCCTCTCAGCGATTAATCTATACGATCAAATTCAATATTTAAAAGCCAATCAGCTTAATAGCCGCACCATTGAACTCGCGTTTTGGACCAAGATAACAAGCCCGTTTGCCACAATCGTTATGTTGATGCTGTCGTTACCGTTTGTGTTTGGTTCTCAGCGTAGTGGCGGGGCAGGACAAAAGATTTTTATAGGTATCATGTTGGGAATTGTTTACGTACTTGTTAACAAATTGTTAACACAACTCGCACTAGCGAATGGTTTATCACCTTTTATAAGCGCTGCTTTGCCGCTTTTTTGTTTTTTAGTTATCGCAATTCTTGCTATACAGCGAACCGGTTGAAAACACCCTTTATAACCTCGTTTTACAGTCTGCTTTATGCGCTTTTTTGTGCCTGCAATTAAAATCAGATAATTAACTTAACTCTTTGATTTATAAGTTATAAAAGTCTTCGAAAATTTATCGTGCAGACCTTTTCCTTGTTGATTGAATAATGCAGTAACTAAAACGATTCCAAACAAAAAAAGACCACAAAAAAAGCGTTTTAAACATTGCATATGCGTGATGTTTTCAGTTGATTCGTTTATGAGTTGTATACGCCAGGCTTGCATACCTAAAGTTTGACCTCCATTACGCCAAAACCAACTAAAGAAACTGTATGCAACAAGTAAAAGTACCCCTTTGAACAGATGATTTTGTATCGCTGAACCGTTGTTAATTGCAACAGCAATTGCCGTAACGGCAAAAAAAAGGGCAATTAGTAAAAAACTATCGTAAAGAAATGCGGCAATCCGTCGCCATAAGAATGATGAATTGTTGTGCATGTGAATTCTGTGATTAATTTAAAGAATATGCTGTATATGTAGCGTATTTAAATACAACTAATTATGTCAGGTGACAACGATTCAGAGCGTTTTATTGTAAAAAACATAAACTTGAACTAAATTATTTTGTATAAAAATAACTCTTGTAGTTGAAATCATATTGAACTATGTGGACAATGCGCACCGAGAGCAACAAAGTAGCAAGGTCGTTTGTTCTAAATAGATCGACTTTGATATGAGTTGTTTTTAGTCGCTTTTATTGTTTTGAAGTTTATTTTTTGATCAACATGTTCAAGATAAGCGATGTAAGGGTTCAGAATGCAGCGCAACAGTTATTCATTGGCCTGCATTTTGGATATACATAAACAGACCACTTAATTGTGGCTGTTAGGAGTCTGGATGTCCTGGCTCCGAATTTTTTGTTTAACAATTCATTCGTCAGGAGTTATCCATGGCTCGAATCAGCAAACCGGTGAAAGCATCACCTGCCAAAGCTGGCAAAAAGAAGGCTACCAAGAAGAAGGCAGCTGGAAAGAAGAAGACTACCGCTCGTCGTAAGAAGAAGGCGGCCGGTAAAAAGAAGGCTACCAAGAAGAAGGTAACCAAGAAACGCGCTACCAAGAAGAAAGCAGCAGGTAAGAAGCGCGGCAAGAAGAAGGCAACGAGTAAGAAAAAAGCCTCTAAGAAAAAGGCGTCTAAGAAGAAGTCTTCTAAGAAAAAGGCCTCTAAGAAGAAGTCTTCCAAGAAAAAGGCCGCGGGTAAGAAGCGCGGCAAAAAGAAGGCCGCTGGCAAAAAACGCGGTAAGAAGAAGGCTGCGGGTAAAAAGCGTGCTAAGAAGAAGTCAGCTGGCAAAAAGAAGGCCGCTGGCAAGAAGCGCGGTAAGAAGAAGGCCGCTGGTAAGAAGCGCGGTAAGAAGAAAGCAGCAGGTAAAAAGCGCAGCAAAAAGAAGTAATATTTTGCTTGTGTGTAGCGCTGTCGCCAGGCTTATCTGGCGTGGCGTTTCAAAAGAAGGGTGGCGTCAGCTGCCCTTTCTTGTTTCCGAAATTAAGTTTTATCCGGGCTGAAGCGACTCACGCTTAGCCGGAAGTTGCGAGCCGATCTGCCTGATTTTCCTTTGCACACGTTCGTTTGAACACGTTCAATTGAGTACGTTCAATTGAGCACGTTCAATTGAGCACGTTCAATTGAGCAAGGGTGTGCAATCAATTGCCTCGATCAGACAGGGGAGTTAGCAAACAGGGTATATGGAATTACCTGAACAATATCGCCTTTAGATACGCCAGCAGATGAGTTGGGTAACTCGATCAGACAATTTGCTTTTTGCAGTGAGCTCAAACGATGCGAATCCTGCATACCAGCCGTGTCGACAATCCAGGCTCCGTTTGTGTCTTTGCTAAGTACGCCGCGCTGAAATTCGACACGCCCAGGTAATTTACTGCTGCTGGATTGCATGCTGGCGCTGATATGTGGAATAAGTGCCTCCGACAAACCAAGCATTCTGTCCAGGGACGGCATGACAAACTGTAAACAGGTCACTGCGGCCGATACTGGGTTACCTGGTAAGCCAAAGTACGGTGTGTGTGTGTCCAATAGCCCAAATACCAATGGGCGACCCGGTTTCATTGCCACCTTCCACATGTGCATTTCACCCCGTTGCGCTAGCACAGCTTTTATAAAATCGGCATCGCCAACCGAGGCTCCACCGCTGGATATTACGGCATCAGCTTCCTGTGCACGTTCAAATGCATTGGCTATCGCGGTATGGTCGTCCGCTACGATACCGATATCAATGATCTCCACACTGGCATTACCGAGAATAGCGCTAAGCAACGACCGGTTGGCATCGATAATCTGAGCAGTATCGGCTCGTGGATTAGCATCTACCAGTTCATCACCGGTGGAGAATATCGCGACTTTGAGTGTCGATTTTACGCTCAAGCTTGTGATTCCATGCGCGACCAGTACGGCAATCGTCGCCGCAGTGACTCTGGAATTTGCGTTAACCAACACCTCTCCTTGTGTGCAATCGGAACCTATTTGACGGACATGAAATCCTGCCTCTGGCATTTTCTCTACCGAAACAACATTGTCTGATACCGATACATTTTCCTGTTGCACAACCGTATCTGCTTCATCAGGTAAACGTGCGCCGGTGGTAATGCGAACGCACTCTCCATGACCCAATGAATTACTGGCGGGATGACCGGCAAGTGATTTTCCAACCAGTTTGAGTTCTGACTGCGCGTCCTTGTGGCGAAACGCATAACCATCCATTGCAGAATTTCTAAAGCCGGGTATGTCCTTTGTTGTCACAACGTCAGCTGCGACAACTCGGCCTAAGGCATTAGAGAGGGCGATTGACTCAACTGTTGTGGTATCCGGCAGCAAGGAATAGATCTTTTCACGCGCGGCTTCGATACTCAGTGCGGATGGATCTTCATCGCTGTGCGAATTATTTGGATATTTCATCTGGCTTTGCAGTAAGGTTGGTGGCTTGTTCTCTCAAACGCCCTATGCTTGAGGCATGTCACAGCCAACATCACTCATCAGTACTGCTGACAAACGACTGCTGCTTCAGTTTGGCGATATGCTTCTGATCGAGCGCGGATTGAGTAAACATACCGTATCTGCTTACGAAACCGATATCAAACAGTTTGTACGCTTTTTGGTGGCGAGTAACAAGTCGCTACTAAACGCCAACCGTGCGGATATTATGGACTTTTTAGGGGAACGTGTTCAGGCAGGACGAAGCGCACGCAGTGCGGCCAGAATGCTCTCAGCGCTTAAACGCTTTTATGGCTTCATGCTTCGAGAAAGGCATATAGAGTTGGACCCAACGTTACTGATTGATGCACCCTCAATTGGCAGGCCGCTGCCGCTTACGCTGACTGAAAGTGAAGTAAGGCAATTACTACGGGCGCCTGTCACCACCACCGACATTGGTTTGCGCGATCGGGCTATGTTAGAGCTGCTCTATGGTTGTGGCTTACGGGTCAGTGAGCTAGTTGAATTGCAGGTTGATCAGGTTAGCTTGAAACAAGGTGTGGTTCGGGTATGGGGCAAGGGAAATAAAGAGCGTATGGTCCCCATGGGAGAAGCGGCCTCTGACTGGGTTGAACGCTATCTGGGAAGTGCCCGTGCACATTTGCTCAAAGGCCCTTCCGAGGTGCTTTTTTTATCCTTACGCGGTCGTGGCATGACAAGACAAAGCTTTTGGCATCGCATCAAAAACCATGCGCTGGTAGCTGGCATAAACACAGCATTATCCCCACACACACTGCGGCACGCGTTTGCAACCCATTTGGTTAACCACGATGCCGATCTTAGGGTGGTGCAGCTATTGCTAGGGCATAGTAATCTGTCTACGACACAGATATACACCCATGTTGCCCGTGAGCGGTTAAAATCACTGCATCAGGCACATCACCCGCGAGGCTAAATAGCCTGTCAAACATTGGCAACTTGCGGCTAAAATGAACCTATCGCTATGTTAGGGTTCTAACTTAGATTAAAGCAGGAGTATCATCCACGATGCGATCCGTACTGTTACCAGCGCTGTTTGCGCTTACGCTCACCAGCTCATGCTTCGCGGAAGACTCGGGTACAGAGTCTGAAACCACTTTAAAGGCGGCCGTAGGCAGTAGTGAAGCGCCCATCGTAGTAGCCCAGGCGAAGACTACAGATACTGCTGTAAAGACAGAAGAAATGCTTGCTGCAGAAGATGCTGAACCGAAAATGGATAGCACTCACGACGCAATGGCATCTACTGATAAGCCACATATGTCGGACATGTCCGCTGAGTCAGAAAACAAGATGCCCGATGAAGAACTGCAGCAGGTGTTTGATGCTGTCAATGCTCGCTTGCCGGAGTTCCGTATTGGAAGCGTTGGTCGTACACCTTTTCCAGGCGTATTTGAGGTGGTGTTTGGTGGCCAAATTATCTACGTCAATGCAGATGCCTCTGCTGTCATCGAAGGTAGCATGATCGATTTGCAAACCGGTACAGATTTAACCGATGCCCGGCTCGGCTTATTGCACGCTGATATGATTAACGACATCGATGAAAAAGACATGCTCGTTTACGACAGTGGTAAACCTTCTCAACGATCGCTTACGGTATTTACTGATATATCCTGCGGTTACTGTCGACGTCTGCACAGCGAACTCGATACGCTGCTTGAAGGTGGTGTCAAGGTTCGCTATTTGTTATTCCCCAGAGCCGGTTTAGAATCACAGGCACATAGAGACCTTGAAAGCGTGTGGTGTGCTGCCGATCCGCAAGAGGCTATGACAATAGCGAAAGCGGGTGGTCCAATCAACCCTGTATCCTGTTCTAATCCTATCGAGTCGCATGTTGCACTGGCAGAACAAATTGGCTTACGGGGTACGCCACTCATCTATCTTGATAATGGTTTGCGTGTTCCTGGTTACCGGCCTGCACCTGCATTAGTTGAACTGATAAATTCGGCCGAACCGCTATCTAATTAAGCCTGTTAGCTACGGCTGGCAATAGAGCAGAGGTCATGCAATGGTTAAACGAGTCAATCTAACCCGATTGGCACTGTTGATACTGGTTACGTTGTTTGTGCCAGCGCAGTATAGCCATGCTGATCAAAACCACCCCGAGCTCGATGATCTGTTCGATTCTCTTAAGCAAGCCGAAAATGATGCGCAAACGCGCGATATTCAGAATCGTATTTGGCAACGCTGGCTAGAAGCGCCAGATTTCAACTCTGAAGCACTTCTTTCGCAAGTGGCCGTGGCCATGCAGCAGCGGCAATATACGTTAGCGCTAAAGCTATGTAATCAGCTGGTGGATAGCTCGCCAGAGTACGCTGAAGGCTGGAACAAGCGCGCAACGGTCAGATATCTGCTTGGAGATCACCGTGAGTCAGCTGCTGATATTCAGAAAACCCTGGAGCTAGAACCCAGGCATTTTGGTGCGCTCTCAGGGCTTGGTTTGATTTTTATGGCCGCTGGCGATTACGAGGGTGCACTTGATGCTTTTGAGCGTGTACTCGCAATTAGTCCGGAATCGGCTAATGCCCAAGGTAGTGTGGCGCGCGCCAAAGGGCGTCTTGGGAGCGAAATCTAAGCTTTTTATATCGGCATCCGCTAACGACTCCAATCAGGCTTAGTCCATTGCGTAACGGTGGGATTACACGAATAATTGAATAAGCGGCCCCAACTCTTTTTACGCTGTGTGTAAAACAGTCTGCGCATTGAGATTGTGCTCAATACGATGGTCGTTGTGGCTATGTTTGCAATTGACCTCAACGATTGCTTTCAGCGACACCGCCTATATCTCCCAAAGACTGTTAGATCCGCTGACGCTTCAGAGTGGTCTTCCCTCAGCTATAAGGGAAGGGAAGGGTGTTCATCAATTCCAAACATCCCTAATACATAGCAATACGTTTTCTGGTGGCGTGTCTACCACTGAGCGGCTAGTGATTGATGCCGAGATATCGCAGCTTGGATTTTATTATGGGTATCGTGTAAACCCATGCTGGCAAGTGGGGATCGAATCTGAATGGATCGCCTATAGTGGCGGCGTGTTTGATAAACCGGTTGATCAGTGGCATGAATTTTTTGGATTGCCAGATGCCAATCGTGGCATCTTCCCTTTTAATCAACTGTTGGTGCAGTACCAACAGTTTGGGGTTCAACAATTCAGACTGGATCAGGCAACTAACGGGGCAGGCGATGTTCATTTGCAGGTCCAACATCGATTCGGTTGTAGCGCTAACAGCGCGATTGCGCGCGCCGGTGTCAAACTGCCGCTGGGTGCCAGTGCTGTTTTCCCGGGATCCAATTCAACTGATTTTTACGCCGATTGGCATACAGCTTGGCGGCAACCCTTTGCCTTTAGCGCTGCTAATGTTGCGGCCACGTTTGGCCTACTGCTGCACGGTGAATCCGGCAACTTACCGGAAAAACAGAGTGTGGTGGGTTTTGGAACGGCTGCGCTGAACTATACGCTTTCACCTTCAGTGACTTTGCTTGCGCAGATGGATTGGCATACGGCTGTGTTTAAAAGTGATCTTACCGAGTTGGGTAATGCTGGCTTGCAAGCGACTTTTGGCCTGCGTATCCTGACCAAAGGCGGCCATTGGGAGTTAAGCTTTTCTGAAGATGTTGTGATCGATACCGCCCCTGATATTGGCTTGCGCTTGGCCTGGCGTACTGCCAGGCCATAACAGGTAGCTAGCCGCTTAAGCGAAGATAATGTCGTAAACGTCGTCGTAGTGGCTGGCAAAGTGTATTTTCAAGCCTTTGGTGATGTGTTTGGGTAGTTCTTTAACATCAACCTGATTCGCATCGGGCAGAATCACGCTTTTAACACCAACACGCCGTGCGGCGATCAGTTTTTCCCGAATACCACCGACAGGTAAAACCTCGCCGGTTAGGGTGATCTCGCCAGTCATCGCAAACGCCTTGGGTATTTTCTTGTTTAGGGCGAGTGAGAGTAAGGCTGTGGTCATGCTGATACCGGCACTCGGGCCATCCTTTGGTGTTGCGCCTTCTGGCACATGCACGTGCAGGCTATTTTGCATAAAGTAGTCGTCTTCAACACCATAGCGTTCGCCATTGGTTGTGACAAAACTGTGGGCAATTTGCGCTGACTCAACCATCACCTTGCCCAGTTGGCCTGTAAGCTTCAGCGCTCTCTCTTTGCCATGAACCTGCGTTGCTTCGATTGGCAGGGTTGCACCGCCCATGGCCGTCCACGCGAGCCCTGTAACGATGCCAATGCCACTTAAGCGACGTTCTTGCTTAAAAGGAGGTTCTCCGACAAATTCGTGCAGATTACGCCCACTGATACTGACACTTTTTATTTTACCGCCCAACAGCTTTACGATGCTTTTGCGCAAAATTTTGTTGAGTAGTTTTTCAAGGTTACGCACACCTGATTCGCGTGCATGGCCTTCAATGAGGCTACGAATGGCAGAGTCGCTAATTTTGACCTGGCCTTTTTTTACTTTATTGCGCTCAAGTAGGCGAGGCCATAGATGTTTGCGTGCAATCTCAAGTTTTTCTTCTGTTATGTAACCGCCGAGTCGCACCACATCCATTCGATCAAGCAGCGGGCGTGGAATGGTATCGAGTTGGTTAGCTGTACAGATAAAAAGAACTTTGGAAAGATCCACTCTGAGATCAAGATAGTGATCAAGAAACTCGCTATTTTGCTCAGGGTCTAACACTTCGAGCATGGCCGAAGCTGGGTCACCCTGGTAGGACTGTCCCATCTTATCGATTTCATCGAGCATGATAACCGGGTTACTCACTTCAACTTCTTTGAGTGCCTGTACCAGTTTGCCTGGCATGGCACCGATGTAGGTTCTTCTGTGACCTTTTATTTCGGCTTCATCGCGCATCCCACCCAGACTGAAGCGGTAGAACTTGCGGCCAAGGCTTTCCGCAATGGATTTACCTATAGAGGTTTTACCCACACCGGGTGGGCCTACAAACAGCAGGATTGAACCGCTGACTTCACCGCGAAAGGCACCCATCGCCAGAAATTCCAGGATGCGATCTTTGATATCAAGCAGCCCGGCATGGTCTCTATTCAATACGGTACGTGCGTTTCGCAGGCTAAACTTGTCCTTGGAGTACACCCCCCACGGCAGTGTGCTTAACCAATCAACATAGTTACGGGTCACACCGTATTCAGGCGAACCGGTTTCCAGCACAGTCATTTTTTTGATTTCATCTTCGAAGCGCTTACTGACATGCTCCGGCGGATCGCACTTTTCCATGCGCAATTTGAATTCATCAATGTCAGAGGTACGATCGTCCTTGGCGATGCCCAATTCGCGCTGAATGATCTTGAGCTCTTCTCGAAGAAAAAACTCGCGCTGGTGCTTAGACATTTTCTGCTCAACCTCGGAGCGTATTTCGCTTTGCAGCCTTGCCACTTCGAGTTCTTTTTGTAGTAGCACGAGCACTTTCTCCATGCGCTTTTGTAAAGGCACGGTATTGAGAATTTTTTGTAAATCTGGGCCAGGTGCTGTGGTAATCGCGGCCGCAAAATCTGCCAACGGCGAAGGCTCATTCAGGTTGAAATGATTTAAGAAATTCTTCAACTCTTCGTTGTATAAAGGGTTAAGTGGAATCAATTCCTTTATCGACTGGATAAGCGCCATTGCGTAGGCTTTGATTTCAGGGGTTTTGATAATTTTTTCTGGTGGATAAACCACTTCTGCCGCAAATGGTGGCTCACGGTTCAGCCATTTCTTTAGTTCGAAGCGTTGTAGACCTTGTGCAATAAATTGAATTTTGCCATTACCGTTAACCACGTTGTGCAGCTTTACCACGCAGCCGATTTTAGCAAAATCATCGGCGTTGGCTTTTGCAGCCTCCTGATCGCCGGCGTAGCAAAGACCTAACATGTGGTTTTTCATTTTTGCCAGGGTGGCAAATGTTTCTTGCCACGGGTCTTCATCAATCACCAGCGGCTGAACCTGTGCTGGAAAAAACGGCCGTTCAAAGATGGGCAAAAGCAGTAAATGATCAGGTAAGTTTTGATCAGGCAGAATCAGCCCGGTTTGCGACAGAGCTTCGTCTTGTTGTTCAGCATTTTCGGTGTCAAGGACGACAGTGGTATCGTCGTCGGTAGTATCTGTTGTCATCGCAAAACCTGCAGATTAATCGAGAGCATCAGGGAAGATATGCTAATACTTGTTCTTTTCAAGGCGCGTGCCTAATTCTTCGCTGTTAGTGCTACGGGTTTCATGGGTATCAGACTAATCATCTGACAGTAAATCCATGAGCCCCGCAAGCGCTTGTTTGCCTGAATCGCGGCGCTTTGTCTTATCTCCAGCGTCGAGCTCACCAAGGTGGATGACATCGTCTGCAGGCAAATCTGTCAGAAACCGGCTGGCTTCACATGCCATGGTTTCGCCATACTTCTGACGCGCCCTAGCTCTTGTGAAGGTCAGCGTATGCCTGGCACGGGTCATCCCCACATACGTTAATCGACGTTCTTCCTGTAATGCATCATCATCAAGACTGTTTTTATGCGGCAGGATGTCCTCTTCCATGCCAATCATGTACACATGCGGAAACTCTAAGCCTTTGGCAGCGTGTAAGGTCATAAGTTGCACCTGGTTGCCGCTAATTTCATCTTCCTGGCGTGACAACATGTCTTGCAAAGACAAACTGGCAACCGCATCTGCCAATCTTGCCTGCTTGCCCTCATCATCCTTTAGTAGCCGCGCCAGCCACGATGAAAATTCGTCCACGTTTGCCAATGCTCGTTCAGCCTGTTGAGGCGAATCGGCCTGCCGCTCAATCCAGCCTTGATAATCCATGTCATCGAACAAGCCACGGACCACGGCCATGGTATCGCCACGTTCTGCATTGTCAGCTGTCAATGTCATCCAGTTGGCAAATCGTCGCAAGCGTTGCAATGGCCGTCCACTTAATACGATATCTAACCCGACATCATGGCACGCCGAAAACAGCGGCACGTTTCTTTTTCGTGCGTGCTCACCGAGCTTGGCAAGTGTTGATGGGCCTATCTCGCGTTTGGGGGTGTTGATGCAACGCAAAAAAGCGGTGTCATCATCAGGATTGACCAGTAGTTTCAAATAAGCCAGCATATCTTTGATTTCACTACGATCAAAAAAAGAGTTGCCACCGCTTATCGAATAAGGGATTTGCTTTGCCCGTAAAGCTTGCTCGAAAACACGCGCTTGAAAGTTACTACGATATAAAATGGCAAAGTCAGAAAAAGCCGTGCCCTGTTGAAAGTGTCTGGTCATGATTTCGGCGACCACCCATTCCGCTTCATCGATACCATGACGGCACACAGAAATTCGAAGCTCGTCACCAATACCCAAAGCACTCCAAAGATTCTTTTCAAAAACGTGCGGATTATGGCTGATCATTTCATTGGCGCTCCGCAAAATGCGCTGACTTGAACGGTAGTTCTGTTCAAGTTTGATGACTTTTAAATTTGGGTAATCGTCTTTGAGTGCCATGAGGTTTTCCGGGCGAGCACCGCGCCATGAATAAATGGATTGATCGTCGTCTCCCACTGCGGTAAGGGAGCCAAAACGATCTACCAGCAAACGCATTAACGCATATTGTGAGGCGTTGGTATCCTGATACTCGTCCACGAGCAAATGTCGAGTTTTTCCTTTCCAGCGTTGTTGAATGTCAGGATTGTCGCGTAGTAAGGTGACCGGCAGATTAATAAGGTCGTCAAAGTCGACCGAATTGCAGGCTCGTAGCAGCGTGTTGTAATCGGCGTACAGCAATGCTGCCACTCTGGTCTGATCGTCAGTTGATTGTGCCAGCGCATCCTCTGGTGAAATAAAGCCGTTTTTCCAGTTGGAAATAAATTGTTGAGCTGTGCGCTCTTCCATGGCACTGTTTTGCTCACCAATGATTTCGCGCAAGGCACTTTGTGCATCACTTTGATCGAGAATGGTGAACCCTCGTCGTAAGCCAATTGCCTGGCCATCGCGATGCAACATGTTCAGGCCCAATCGGTGAAACGTCGAAATAGATAAACCACGAATGGATTTAGCGTCGAGCATGCCATGTAAGCGCTGACGCATTTCGTTAGCCGCTTTGTTGGTAAAAGTGACCGCGATGATTGAGCCAGGCTCATATTGCTTTTTGTTGATCAGGTAAGCAATTTTTTCAGTGATGACACCTGTTTTACCACTGCCAGCACCTGCCAGAACCAAAACCGGTGTATCGGTGTGCAAGACGGCGGCTTTTTGTTGTGGATTGAGCTTTTTCATCAGGTGGGCTTGCAACTTGGAGGCACAGTCTAGCGGCTAGCGACGCAAATGTCCGTCCAGTATTTGAGCAAGCGTTGCGTTGACCATGAGTGAGTCATTAGCCAGTATAATCTGGTCCCATGAAGAAACCGGATTTAACTCAGGCATTAAACGCAGCGCTAGCAGCAGCCGATGCGGCTGAAACAGTGATATCCGAACACTTATCCCGTGGTGATTGGCAAGTCAGCTATAAAGCTGACGATAGCCCGGTAACTGAGGTGGATGTGGCTACCGAAAAGAAAATTCATACGGTGTTGCAGCAACTCATGCCAGAGGCTGCGTTTTTTGGTGAAGAAACAGGGCGCACAGCGGCCAAAGGTGAGAGCGGCACAGCGCTTTGGCTTGTTGACCCGATTGACGGTACTAAAAGTTTCATTCGCAATATGCCATTTTATTCAACCCAGATCGCCTTTCAAGTGGAAGGTGAGTTGCTTGCTGGAGTATCCAACGCGCCGGCTTATAAAGAACGTTTGCATGCTGCAGTGGGCTTGGGTGCGATCCTCAATGGCGAGCAGGTAGTAACTCGGGATATCACCGATTTGTCTGATGTATTTCTTTCGTCAGGAAATTTGACACAACTGGCTAGCCACCAGGAAGCCTGGCAGGCTTATGGGCAACTGCTCCAGAAAGTGAAGCGCGTAAGAGGCTATGGCGATTTCTGTCACTACCATCAACTGTGTCGCGGTCAAACCGACTTGATCATTGAATCTGATGTCAACATTCTTGATATTGCGGCACTGACGGTGGCGGTGCGTGAAGCGGGTGGGGTGATAACCGATTTGGCGGGTGCAGCCATAAACCTTGAGACAACATCAGTGTTGGCAGCAGGAACCGCCAGTCTGCATGCCCAGGTGTTGCCCATGTTCAAGCCGTATTTTGTCAATGCATAAATAGCCCACCGTTGACTGAGATTTCTGTACCGGTGATAAAGTCGGCATCGTCTGCCGCCAGAAACGCCACGGCTCGAGCAATGTCCTGTGGTTTGCCCATGCGACCAACCGGGGTTAGTGCGACAATCTGCTGTTGTTGCTCCTCTGGTATGGTTTTGACCATGTCGGTACCGATAAACCCAGGCGACACAGTGTTTACTGTGATCCCAAAGCGCGCAGTTTCTTGAGCGAGCGCTTTGGTAAATCCATGCACACCTGCTTTAGCGGCTGAGTAGTTGGTTTGGCCAAACTGGCCGCGCTGTCCATTCACCGATGAGATATTGATGATTCGCCCAAAGCCTGCTTCACGCATCGATTCAACCACGGGCTTACTAACGTAAAACAAACTATTTAAATTAGTATCGATAACAGCTCGCCAGTCTTCAGTATCCATTTTTTTAAGGGTGGCGTCACGAGTGATTCCGGCATTGTTAACGAGTACGGAGAGCGCGCCATGCTGCTGAACAATACCTTGAACCATGTGCTCACAGGCGGCTATATCGGTGACGTCACCTTCTGTAAGTTCCAGCTTAAGCTGCTTGTCGCTCATTCTCTGCTGAAATTGTAGCGCTTGGCATTGCATGGCAGGCAGGTGATTGGCAAATACCTGATACCCATTGCTTAAGAGCATTTCGCAAATACAGGCACCTAAACCTGTTGTCCCACCGGTAACCAGCGCGATTTTTTTACTCATGCCTCGCTCGGGCCGTTTTCAATGGCAAGTGCTACGCCTTGTCCACCGCCAATGCATAAAGTGGCAAGGCCTTTTTGCACATTTCTACGTCGCATTTCGTGTATCAAAGTGACCAATACTCGCGCACCAGATGCACCAATAGGATGCCCCAGCGCGATGGCGCCACCATTGACATTGACTCGAGCCGGATCCAGACCAAGCTCGCGCATGACGGTAAGAGCCTGTGCTGCGAAGGCTTCGTTTGCTTCTATAAGATCGACATCCGACAATGCCCAATTGGCACGCGCAAGGCACTCCTTCACTGCCGGGATCGGGCCTGTGCCCATGATTGATGGATCAACGCCCGCAGTAGCGGAGGCTTTTATTGTCGCCAATATCGGCAGACCCTGTTCTTTGGCTTTTGACCGGCTCATGACCACCACAGCGGCTGCGCCATCGTTAATGCCCGATGCATTGGCGGCTGTCACACTACCATCACGTTTAAACGCCGCGCGCAGACCAGAGATTTTTTCGATCGTTGAATCAGGTTTAACGTATTCATCCTCAGTAAATTGCAGCGGATCGCCGCGACGTTGAGGTACTTCAACCGGGACAAGTTCTGGCTTGAATTTTTCACGAGCCGCCGATGCTCGCTGTTGTGATTCGATTGCAAAGGCATCTTGATCTTCGCGGCTGATTGAAAACTGATCGGCGAGGTTTTCAGCCGTTTGGCCCATATGATAATTATTGAATGCGCACCACAAGCCGTCTGAGATCATCGTATCGACAAGTTCCCAGTTTCCCATGCCCTGACCAGATCTGGAATGTGGTACGGCATGCACACTGGCACTCATATTTTCCTGGCCACCTGCAATGATGGTGTGGGCATTACCTGCGAGGATGGCGGCGCGAGCAATTGCCACCGCATCCAGGCCGCTGCCGCAAACCCGGTTGATTGTCAGGGCAGGTACGGAATCGGGTAATCCTGCGGCGATGGAGGCTTGACGTGCGGGATTTTGTCCGGTTGCCGCCGTCAACACATTGCCAAGAATGACATCGTCCACCGTCGCAGGGTCGAGGCTGGTTTCAGTTATTAATGCACGAATGACCGTGGCGCCCAAATCACTTGCCGCAACGCTCGCCAGCGAACCACGAAAACTGCCTACTGGTGTACGGCGCGCTGCAACAATAACCGCTTCTTCCATAACAGATAAACCTTTTTCAATTGCTGTACTTACAGGCAAGATACCACGTTGTGCTGTGATAACCTTTGTTCCACTGTTGATTGGTCGTCGATTACCTGCGGCGCTCTTTAAAATCGCGAGACAACCCGTTCTTGATAATTCCGTATTTCAATCCCGGTCGGCGCAATGTGAGCTTTTCTTTGTTCCTGTTGTTAGCGCTATTGCTGCTGGTTCTTACTGGTTTAGGTGTTTTCCGCCTGTACTTTGGATTTGACTGGACAGGCGGCGAGGGCGATTCGGGTCAACTGTTCAATTTTAATGTTCGTGGTGGAAATTCCTACAACCTGTTTGAGGCCGAGCCCTTTGGCGCTGTGTTCTGGAGCACTCAACTCATCACGGTATTGCTGGCGATTGGTTTACCGTGGTTCAGGTTGATTGGTGGGTCATTACTGGCTGTCGCAGCGGCGTTGGCTGTGTTTTTTCTGTATTTGTATCAAAGCCCCGCCAACCCGATAATTCCGCTTGAATTCGAACTTCTCATTGTTCTGGTTTTGTATGCTATTTATGTGCTGCTGCAGTACTTTGCCGAGATTCGAGATCGTAAGCGATTTGCCTCTATTCTGAGTCAGTACGTGCCGCCGGAACTTGCCAGTGCATACAGTAAAGATCCAAAGAGTATGGGGCTGGACGGTGAAGAGCGTGAGATCACCGTGCTCTTTTGCGATGTTATCGGTTTTACGGCCATAAGCGAACAACTGGAATCGCATCAGGTTGCCAATTGGTTGAACGGCTACTTTGAACTGGTCAGTAAAATCGTGGTGCGTCATCGTGGAACCATTGATAAGTACATGGGTGACAGTGTCATGGCAGTTTGGGGAGCGCCCGCCAGATCACGCACGCACGCCTTTGACGCTATGTCAGCAGCGCTTGATATACAAGAAGAAATTGAGCAATTAAACCAACGCTTTATTTCACAACAATACCCAGGTATTGATGTCGGTGTTGGGGTCAGTACAGGCCTTGCCACAGTCGGGCCTTTAGGGTCTGAATACCGCATGGATTACACCGTGGTTGGTGATACGGTGAACATTGCTCAACGCATCGAAGCACAGACTCGAAAGTATCAAGTGCCAGTGGTTGTTTCAGATAAAACCGCAGAAGCACTTCCCGATATGCTGTTTCGGGAATTGGATACGGTAAAAGTCAAAGGGCGTAAAAAGCCGGTTACCATGCTTCAACCACTAGGGCCAAAAAATACGGCCGATGCTGCGGTTAAGAAACACCTGAATTTGCATCGGCTGGCAATGGAAGCAAGCAAGGCTGGCGAGTGGGAAAAAGCCACCGAGCTGTTTTCGCAATTGCGTGATGAATGGGGTCCTGCGAGCATGTACGAGTTTTATCTTCAGGGTATTCAGCAGGCGTCGTCGAAGTAGCGGGCCCGCAGCGTGGCCAGTATTCGCGTATCTCGAATACCAGTTTGTCAGTGGCATGGTTTGTCAGTGACTTGGTTTGTCAGTGACTTGGTTTGTCAGTGACTTGGTTTGTCAGGTAATGGGCCTAGTAAATCAGGATTGGCTGCCGGACTGAACAGTCTGAAATTCCTGCCATTCGTGGCCGTCAAAATGGTCCTGGGGCCGAAAATCAGTTTTGTATTGCATTTTCTGGCACCCGTCTACCCAGTATCCGAGGTAAAGATAGGGCAGGGACATCATTTTACAAAGTTCAATCTGTTGCAAAATACAGAATTTACCCAAGGCATTCGTACGATAGGATGGGTCGAAAAAGGTATACACGGCTGACAGCCCATCTGTTGTGGCATCGGTTACAGCTACACCTACCAATTTGGTTTCGTCTGCAATTTCTACAAACAAGGTTTCACCCCAGGGATTGAGTAAAAAGCGCTCAAAATCTTCAGGCTCGGGATCGTCCATGCCACCGCCTGCGTGGCGAGCATCCAGATAACGCGTGTACAAATCAAAGTAGGTGTCGGTATAGCGGGCCGGCTTGTAGTTCACCGTAAAATGCTGGTTTTGTTTTAAGTTGCGTTTGTCTGTGCGGCGCGGTTCGAAATCTTTACAGCGAATCCGAATGGGAACGCAGGCGTTGCAATCGGTGCAGCCCGGGCGATAGACATACTCACCGGATCGACGAAAACCGCGCTTAATGAGTTGGTTGTATACCGCCCTTGGCTCAGGGTGGTGTGGGTCGGCGTAGATATTTATCGCCTGCCGATCATCAAGGTAACTGCACTCGTTAACTGAACCTTGATAGAGTTTTATACGCTGCTGACCCATCATGCATATGGTAACAGAGCCTGTGATAAAGCACCTTGCCTAACACGGTAAACAATCGTTGGCTGTAGGTGTCGCTCCGGTGTTTTTTTTATTCGTAGTAGGCTACAGTCGCGCGCAGTCCGAAAATGCAGGTAGTCAGAGGCTTTACCAAGTGTTGCTATTTTTAGTGTTCGTGACGGCCCGTAAGTGCCAGAATCTGTACCAACTGGCAATCAATAGTTCCGAACTTAAGCCACTGCCCAAAGTCTTAAGTTTTTGTGACTGGATACCCAAATTTTTATCTGATTAACGACTATGGGGGTCTATGCCACGAGTGTTCACAATCTGGACATGTGAGGCCCGCTACAATGTTCGGATGTTCAGTGCCGGTGCCCATGGGGTGAATGACCGTTGGATACATGAGCATGAGGCGCTTCCACAGGTGGCGGGTGAGCTAATCGGGGTAGGTGTTGCATCAATGGTCTAGTACAAATTTGGAATTATAAAGACGGTAAAATTGGTTGAAAATAGTGACACGCAAGGCGCCGTATTCGGTTTAAAGCAGTGCTGAGGTTTTTTATGAATCCAAGATTTAATGAGTATTTTGTTGCGCTCGCATTGGCGACTGCTGAAAAAATGCTAAAACAAATAAGCTTTCCCAGTTTTCTGCGTGCACTGATTGAAATTGCCATGTTTTGTGGTGTGTTTCTGGCCGCGGGCTACATTAGCCTTGGCGTTGGTCTGATGGAACTGGCGCAGCCAATGATTCCGGTTGTTTTTGTCATTATGCTCTCCAGCATCATGAGTGGTGTTTACCGGCGCGACATTACTAATTCCATTATGAATATATACGTGCATTCTGCTTACGGTTTTTTGTTTGCCAGCATGGGCTCGCTGGCAGTTTTAGCGATTTTCTATCCACAGTATTCGAGCTCTAAGTTCATCTTCTTTTTTCTGTTTTTCGCGTTTTTTGTCAGCAACACGGTGCGACCGCTAATAAGCGGCACTGACTTTATGGATGGTGGTGGGCGCCGTACCAACTGATCGGATGCTCAATGTAATAGCGCGGGATTCTACTTCTGGATCAATTTCCCATCTTTAGTTTACGATCGCGTTTTTTATTATTCGCTTTTTTCCATTACAGTTTTCGCGATTAAACGTTGTTTAACTTCTGCCTGATCGATTCAACATACTTGTAAAGCGATTCGCGTAGCTGTTCTGTACCGCTTTCCCATGTGCTTGCCTTCATAGCGGCGTCGAAGCCATTGAAGCTCAGCCAGGGCTTGTCATCATTGCCCAAACGTTCAGCGCAATGCCGCAGCCACTGAGAACGCTCCTCCGAATCAAGCGTTTCAGGAAAGTTTCTGCAGCGGTATCGGTATAACAATGCGTCCAGCCGGTTTTTATCTTCAAACAAACCCTCCATGCTTGCCAGATCTTTGGGTTTACTGCGGCGTACCTGTGTGCTGAGCTGTTTATCGTGTTGCGATAAAAAACGACCGGAATAAAGCGTGCCATCAATATCGTTTGTTTGTGAATCAAATTTGCGATCGATAGACTTGCGGACGTTATCTGCCAATTCATCACCAGCCAGTTTGTCGCCAAATAGGCTGTTTAAGGTGTCTACTCGCTGAAGTTGTAAGTCGTAGTCGATATTGAGCCGATGCGCACTCTCTTTTGTCAGTGTTGAAAGTGGTGCTAGCACCGGGCACTTATTAATTTGAATGGTTCTGATGTGTAGTCGTTCAACATCGCCAAGTTCGTCGCTACTACTGAAAACCCGTCGATGGATTTCCTCTGTATTGAGTGTGGCGATTTCGCTTGGGTCTGAGCGCATGTCCAGCACAATCACACCGTTCTGATTGCTGGGGTGTTGCGCTATTGGAACCACAATTGATGCATGCCCAAAATTGCCTGGAACCATGCCTGAAATATGCACGCAAGCTTTCCGCTGTTGAATGTTTAAAAGCTGGGCGACACTTCTTTTATCTTTATTAGCGAACGCGTAATCATAGAGTTTTGGCTGTTTCTCTTTAAGTAAACGTGCCATGTCGATTGTGGCAAGTACATCTGAAAGTGCATCGTGAGCGTGCCCGTGTTCGATGTTATTGGCCTTGGTGAGCAGTTCCAATTTATTTGTGGCTGACCCGTCATCTAATACTGGCCATGTAATACCCTCTGGTCGCAGGGCCCTGGCCATACGCACCACGTCAAGTAAATCCCACCTTGAGTTGCCGTCTTTCCATTCGTATTCGTAAGGGTCAAAAAAATTCCGGAAAAGCGTATGGCGGGTAAATTCGTCATCAAAGCGAATGCTGTTGTAACCAACTGAGCATGTGCCTGGTTTGCCAAGTTCTGCTACCACCCGAGCGATAAATTCTGGCTCAACCATACCTCGCTTTTTGATATCGGCTGGGTCCATGCCGGTGACTAGGCAAGCTTCAGGGTGCGGTAAATAGTCCAAAGGTGGGGCGCAGTATATGACCAGAGGATCGCCAACAGGCTCAAGCGCAAGCGTCGTGCGTTGACCTGCAAATTGCGCTGGTTTATCCCAGGCTGGAGAAATACCAAAGGTTTCGTAATCGAACCAGTAGAAGGTTTTGTCTGGAGCTTCGGCTACCACTTTAAGTCGTCAGGGACTTGATAATCCGCATATTCGTCTTCCGAGCCACTGTCGTCTTTATTAGCACCTTCAAGGCTATTTTGCGCTGGTCTGATCACAACCCACTGTGAGTTAAGCGCAAGAATTTTATCAGCCACGTCTGTGGGAATCAGGCAGGTTGCCGCATTTAGTCTTGTGATGAGCACGTCACCAGTAACCAATTGCTTATGCACAGCGTCGGTTACAAAAAGCTGCTTGATGCGTTTTCCCGCCAAGTAGCTATAGGCCACATCACCACGGTATTTATCTAGTTTGTTTTTTTCGATGAGTTGCCTGACTTCGGCCTTGATTGCTTTTTTTCTGGAAGCTTCTGCGATTTCAGCGGCTTTTCTTTTTTGCTCTGCTTCTTTTAGGCTAAGCTCTTCTGGTTCGTCATTGCCAGATGCGCCCTTTTTTAGCGCGTGCTTTGGTGCGTTTTTGTTGGACGCCTTCTTGCCGTTCGCATGATTTTTATTTGTGCGAACAGTGTTACGAACAGCAGGCTTTTTGGTTTCTTTGAAACCGGCTTGTAGTAGTTGATCTTTTAACGAATCAGACATAGTGGTTGGTTACGCTAACACGCTTTTACTGTAGCACATTCCCAGGTGCAGTCTTTGATGCAACACGGATTACTCCAACCCTAAAAACTCTTTTACCAGTTTGGTAAACAGGCCGGGTTTTTCGGCATGCAACCAGTGTCCAGTGCCACCAATTTCTTTAAATGTGGGCTTTGAAAATCGATCACGAATTGATTTTTCATCAGAAGCTGCCAGGTAGTCACTGTCGCCACCTTTGATAAACAAAGCTGGCATGTCGGTACGCTGAGTAAACGGTGGAGGTTTTCGCAGCTCTTCGTAGTCTTTGTGCAATTGTTGCAATTTGAAGCGCCATTTAAACTGGCCCTGGCTGTCGGTGTACAAGCTCTTTAACAGGAATGCTCGCACACCAGCCTCAGGTATTTGTGTTCGTAGTAATTTATCAGCTTCAGAGCGCTTTTTAATGGCGTTTAAATCCAGAGATAACAATGCTGCAAAAATCTCGTCATGGTGTGGGGGATACAAACGAGGCGCAATATCAACAACGATGACACGCTCTATATGCTCAGCCGACACCGATCCGGCTATCGCCATAGCCACTTTTCCACCCAAAGAATGTCCCATTAGGTAGCAGCGCTCAATATTGAGTGCGTTTAGATGCTCTACGACGGCCTCTGCCATGGCTTCGAAAGTCAGGCAGGGCAGAGTGCCGGATAATCCATGCGCTGGCAGATCGACTCTGATGACGTTTAAACGCCGTTCCAGATGAATCGCCACCGACCGAAAATTATCTGAGCTTCCAAATAGGCCATGCAAAATGACCAGGGGCGGGCCACTTCCTGCCTGCTCGTGATGTAGCTTAATTGACGTGCCTATGCCTTGGTTCATGGGGTAAACTGTGGTTTCAACGATTGGGTTAAAAAATCAGTGTACGAAGAAGTCAGCCGTCGCATTACACAGCTTCGTGAACATACCGCTCTGGCAAGTTTGTCCGCGGGGCGTATCGGGCTTGAAAAAGAAACGCTCCGTATCGATTCCAACGGTGTCATCGCTCAGACCGATCACCCTGCTGAACTCGGTGCAGCTTTGTGTAATGCCAACATTACCACCGACTTTTCTGAAGCTCTACTGGAGATGGTAACACCCCCATGCGACAGCGCGGCCAGTGCCATCGAATATCTTATTGGATTACATCAGTTTATCTTGCCGCGATTACATGAAGGCGAGGGGCTTTGGAACACCAGCATGCCCTGTGTGTTGCATGGTGATGACAGTATACGCATAGGCGAATACGGGTCGTCACACAATGGGAAAATGAAAAAAGTGTATCGCCGAGGCCTGGGTTTACGCTATGGGCGTCGAATGCAGGCAATAGCCGGCATTCACTTTAACTTTTCGTTACCCGATATCGTATGGCCGCTGCACGCAGGCTTACATGCAGGTGCTGCCTCTTTGCAGCAGCTTAGCCCTGATAGTTATTCGGATGACGATATGCGCACCCTGCGTACAGAGGGCTATTTTCAGATGACACGCAACCTGATGCGTATAGGCTGGATGGTCCCGTATTTGTTTGGTGCGTCACCGGCAATTTGCCAGACGTTCCTGCCCTCTGGCGCCGACTCCGATCTATCCACGTTTAATCGTAATACACGCTTTGCAGAGCACGGAACATCGTTGCGCATGGGTGAGATCGGTTACCGATACAAAGAGGATACACCCATAGATTTAAGCGTCAGGCATGACAGCTTCGAACACTATCTCGAAGACATTATCAAGCATGTCACCACGGTTCACCCCGCTTACGAAGAGGCTGGGATACGAGACGAGCATAACGATTACCAGCAACTTAACACCAAAAAACTGCAAATCGAAAACGAATATTACAGCAGCGTACGCCCAAAACAGATTCCGGACAAAGGCGAGATGCCTATCATTGCTCTGCAAAATAATGGTATTCGTTACCTCGAACTACGATCGGTTGATGTCAACGTATTTGACCCTGCCGGTATGAACCTGGAACAAGTGGCAACACTCGAATTACTGATGCTGTTTGCCTGGCTTGGCGATAGCCCGGCGTTGCACAGTCAAGAAATGGATATTAATAATCGAAATATCAAAAAAGTCGCTCACCGTGGCCGAGAACCAGGCTTGACGCTGCAATACGGTCAACAGGAGGTGCTCCTAAAAGATTGGGGCAATGCGGTTTTAGAATCCATACAACCGCTTGCAACATGGCTGGATGAAGATACAGGCAATGATCTGTATCAGCGCAGCCTGGCTGCGCAGCTAGAAAAAATGCAAAACCCGGATTTAACTCCCTCTGCACGGGTGGTTAGAGAATTGGATGAGCATGGTTCTTTTTTTCAGCTTGTCACGAATTACAGTGCAGCACAGCATCAGGAATTGTTGCAGTTACCCACTAATCCAAAGCTGCAACAGCGGCTGCGCAATGGTGTAGATCAGTCTATTGCTAAGCAACAGGAGCTTGAGGCAGCAACGCAGGGTCGTTTTGAAGATTTTCTAAACGATTATTTTTCGCAGCTTAAAGTGCCTTTGCCTACCGCCACCGCATGAGCGAATTCCTCCAACAGCTTGGCGTAACAGAGCACTCTGCTGGTGCTGTGATATTGGCTGGGGGTTTGGCGCGACGTATGGGTGGTCGCGACAAGGGTTTACTGCAGATAGCCGGTAAGCCGATGGCGAGTTGGGTGTTGGCGGCGATCACGCCACAGCTTCACAAAGTGGTGCTAAACGCCAATAGAAACCAGCGCGACTACGCAAAATTGGGTGTACCGGTGGTAGCCGATACTATTGAGGGTCACCATGGCCCGCTGGCGGGTCTAAGTGCGGGGATCAGCGCATTGCAGTGCGAATACATCTTTATGTGTCCTTGTGATTCTCCATTTGTGGATGGCGAATTGGTGAATGCGCTAGGTATGGCTTGTTTGAAGCAGCGTGTGGATATCGCCGTGGCGCACGATGGGACACGTATGCAGCCGGTTTTTTGTATGGTTCGACAGCACACACTGGATTCACTCAACACGTATTTAGCGTCAGGGCAACGAAAAATCGACAAGTGGTACGCCACACAGTCCATGACGGAAGTGGATTGTCAGCATTATCAAAATTCGTTTCGAAATATCAATACCGAAGACGATCGCAACACTGCCGAAGCCGAATTACTCGCATGAGTATTCCAAAGCAACCCTCTTGCGATGATCCAGTCGAAACGGCGCTTTTGCCAGTCGAAGAGGCCAGGGCCCGACTGACAGAAGCACTGACATCGATTTCTGAATCAGAAATGATACCCATTACGGCAGCGCTTAATCGGGTGTTGTCAGAAGATGTACAGTCTCTAATAAATGTACCCGGGCATACCAACTCCGCCATGGACGGTTATGCCTTACATAAAGATTCCATACCGGCTGAAGGTGAAATTTCCCTGGAGCTTATTGGGACAGCTTGGGCGGGCCAGCCATATGCCGGTGAGTTAGGCAAAGGGCAGGCAGTGCGAATTTTCACGGGCGCGATTATGCCCGATGGTGCCGATACCGTTGTAATTCAAGAGCACGCTGCAGAAGTTGCAGGAGACGTGCGTATCGATAGCGATGTTGTTGCTGGTAAGAACGTGCGGCAAGCAGGTGAGGATATTCGTGCTGGGCAATCTGTGTTGAGTGCGGGTACGTGGCTGCAGGCTGCACAACTGGGTTTACTGGCATCGCTAGGCACTAGCGAGGTGCGCGTACAACGTAAATTGCGTGTGGCTATTTTTACCACCGGTGATGAATTGCGCTCGCTTGATGGGGTAAGCGCCACAGCCTTGCAGCCCGGCACCTTGTTTGACAGCAACCGCTATAGCCTTAGGGCCATGCTCGAGCGTCTCAACGTCGACATCATTGATTTTGGCATTGTACGCGATGACGCAAATGCAACTCGCGAGGTATTTACAAAAACCGCCGCTGCGGCTGATCTTATTGTGTCTTCAGGTGGCGTTTCTGCAGGTGAAGCCGATTTTGTTACCCGCATTTTTCATGAACTAGGTGATGTGGCGTTTTGGAAGTTGGCCATGCGCCCTGGTAGGCCATTGGCTTTTGGCAAGCTTGGCGATGCCTGGTTTTTTGGTCTGCCCGGAAACCCTGTTGCGGTCATGATCACTTTTTTACAGTTTGTGCAGCCGGCAATAAAAACATTAATGGGGCGTTTTGATACACAACCGTTTGAGGTGTTGGCAACGTGCTTGACGCCTCTGCGTAAATCGCTGGGTCGTGTGGAGTATCAGCGCGGTATCTATCAACACAATGAGCAAGGTGAACTTGAAGTGCGCTCAACAGGTAAGCAGGGAGCGGGTATTTTAAGTTCTATGAGCGAAGCCAATTGTCTCATTGTGATTGATGCGAGTGTGGCGGCGGTGGAAAGTGGTGACAAGGTGCGCGTGCAACCCTTCTTTGGGCTCATGTAAGCCAATTACTGGCTCACAGCGCGACACTAAATATAATCAGTATCCATGTGGGCGAGCCTCTACCACTTTAAATGCAGTGCCTGCAAACCATGAAAATGGAAACTATTTTGGTACTGGGGTTCATCGGCCAACTCAAGCTTTGGCAGATGTGTAAACAGTGTCATTAGAGCGATTCGCAATTCCAGTTTAGCCAATGCTGCACCGACACAAAAATGGATACCCGCGCCCAGGCTTACACTGGCCACATCGCTGCGCGCCGGATCAAATTGATCTGCATTGCTAAAGCGTTTCGGGTCGCGGTTGGCGGCGCCGAGCAGTAAAGCTAATTGTTCGCCTTGTTTCAGTTCGATATCGGGGGACAGAACAACATCCTCTTGTGCGTAGCGCGTAAAAAGATGCAGTGGGGCGTCGTAGCGTAGGGCTTCCTCCACAACCGCATCTGCCAACACTGGATTGTGCATCCATTGATCTTGCCACCGATCTTGTAATTGATTGGGCTGTTGACCGGACCATTGATCGTTTGTCGTATCATTCTGGGCTGTTTTAAGTAACGCATAAACAGCGTTTCCAATCTGATGCACCGTGGCTTCATGGCCCGCGTTAAGTAGCAGTATGGATAAACAACACACCTCCTGGTCGCTTAGCTTGTCGCCTGATTTATCCGTTGAAACAAGATGAGAGATGAGGTCATCCCCAGGCTGATGACGACGTTGCTTAATGATGTCTTTAATCAATAGTTGGAATTCTTTTGCTGCATCGTTTGCGGCTATTTCGTCTTCTTTGCTTTGGGTCATGGTGTACACCCGTACCATTTTGTGAGACCAGCTTAAAAGCGAATCGCAGTAGTTATCGGGCACGCCCAGCAAGCGGGCGATGACGGTGACAGGTATTGTGCTGGCGTAGGCCGATAACAATTCCACTTCGCCATTGTCTTTGAAACTGCTAATACGCTTTATGGCGAGCTGTTCGATCTCTGCTGCCATCTGTTGAACTTGTCTATTGACGAATGCGCGGTTCAGTTTTTGTCGCAGACGTGTGTGATCTGGCGGTTCTAGTGCAAGCAGGCTGAATTTTTCAGAATCTGCAAAGTCATTCAAATGGCTGGCATACGAATTTTGCGTGCAATTGGCGGGGGGCAGGCGGGCAAATCGTTTGTCTTTGAGCACGGTGTTTATCAGATCAAAATCGCTTAAACACCAAAACCCGTACTCCTCCCAGAATACAGGGCCGTTCATGGCGTGCAAGCGGGCGTAAAAAGGGTAGGGATTGTTGTAAAATTGCGGATCTTTCGGGTCTTGGCTTATTTGGCGAGGCTTATTTTTCTTGTTGCTCATTGCGCACCCTTGCACGGTTTTGCCGGCCTGCAGACGCTTCACAGCGGCGTCATGGCACTATTTGACGATATTAGCGCGCAAACTGTGAAATCCTTCACAAGCCGTAAGCCTATTTTAGCCGGTTACGCAGGTAATCTAGTGCGTATTTTGCAACCACAGGCAAAGCCTTAAAAACAACCCAATGAGCAGCAGACTGCTACTGGTGGAACCCTCCGCAACAATGCGTTATGTGCTTGAGAATTATGCACAATCGCTGGGGTTTGGAGTGGTCGCCGTCGGTGACTACAATTTGGCCGAAGACGCACTGCGCGAGCAGTTTCGATCCTATGGTAACGACTTTGCCTGCGTTCTGCTGGGTTGGCCCATTGTGTCTGATGAATCGTCCGATTCCTTAATCGCCTTACTTGATAGCCCTGATTTTGCCGACATGCCCGTGGTGGTTATGTCTACTGATATGCGAGCTGAAACACGAGCCTGGGTCGCCGGTAGAGAAGACACGGCCGTATTGCCGTGGAAAGAATATCAGGGGCTGAAAGTGATGTTGCAGCGTTTGCTAGAGCCTGCTCGTGATGACCGCGATGTGTTCGATACCAAATTCGACAACAGCGATATTCACATACTGATCGTGGATGATTCTGTCAGTATCCGTTTTGCTCTACGGGATCTTTTTGAGTTACAAGGGTATAAGATCAGCGTTGCCAGTGGTCACGATGAAGCACTTACCGCCGCAAAGGCACAGCGATTCGATATCGGGATTCTTGATTTTTATTTGCAGGATGGTACGGGTGATACGTTATGCCGCCAATTGCTTGCAGATCCCGCGACCGGTCAGATCGCCTGCGCAATATTAACGGGCACCTATGCTGATCACATTATCAAAAGAAGCCTGCGTGCCGGTGCCGTTGAATGCATGTTTAAAAACGAATCCAGTGAACTGATACTGGCACGCATCGATGCACTGAGTCGATTTGTAAGACAGCGTAAGCAAGTGGCGCAGGAGCAAAACCGGCTCGATAGTATTATCGATACGCTTGCAGGGGCAACGATTGTCGTTGACGAAACCAACTCCATTCGCTACATCAGCGAACAGGCGAGTAGTGTGCTTGGCTTCGATGACCGATCGCAATTAATTGGGCAGCCGGCAGCGCAAATTATTGATGTCAAACAGCTTCGTGCCAGCAGCGAAGGCAAATTTCGAGCGCAATGGCGTGATGCCGCGCAAGGGCTGATACACGTAGTCTGTCGTCAGGTCGTACTTGAGGGTGGTCGAGACTGCGTATTAAATTTTAAACTCATGCCTGCAGGCTCAACAGCGGACAGCCCAACTGCCGCAGCAGGCGCCAGTTCAACTACAAGTTCTCAAAGAATCGAACAACAGATAATGGCAAATGTGAAAAGTGCTGCCGTGGTTAGTTCTGGTTCTGGTGGAATTGGCTTGTCATCCGCTGATCTTTCAAAGCAACTGAGCGAAGCGGTACCGCAGGCAAGCTCACTGGGTCGAGCGCAACAGGTGGTATCGCAACTCAATCTGATGCCGCAGGCTTCGGAGTTTATCGCAACCTTGATAGATTACCCGGCGAAGCAGAGCGAAATGCACGACTTCGTCAGCTTGTTGCTAATTGATGTTTTTGCCACATCGGGCGACGATTCGCTAAGTAGTGTGGATTATTATGATGGACTATCGAAAACGGTCTACGATGCTTTTCTTGATGTCTATAAGCGTGAAAACCATGTTGCCAGGTTAGGTGCAAACCGGTTCGGCTTTTTATTGCGTCATACTACCCAGCCTCAAGCGTACCTGTTGACGCGTAAGATTATGCAAATCTGTAATGGTATTGACACCGGTCGGTCCGAGTTGCAAATTAAATGCACGGGTTGTCTTACCAGTGTTTCTGACAATGGCGATCAGGAAGCGCAAATGTTGCTGTCGCGTGTTTCTCAGGGGCTGGACATCGTTAATACGCGTGGCGCTAATCAAGCTTTATTGCTAGACCTTCGGAGAATGTTGCCGGTTTATGCTGCTAAGCCTTAGCGAAAGACCTGCACGTAGGGTGCTATTCCATTTGAGCCGCCATTTCTTAGCAATAATGTATCACCATCGGTACTCATGTGCACTGGCATTGATTTGAACTCTTCAGCTGACATCTTATTGTTGTCAATTATTGTCGCGTTATGCTGCCAGCCCGTCTGATTTTGCGAATACAAAGCAAGCTGACCACCTTGGCTGGATTGCACATTGATTGCCAGATGTCGAAGCTCATCACCCGCGCTCATATGCAATGAGGCTTGTAATGCTTGCACTGAAGGCAGCCGTATACTGTCGCGTGTTACCCAATTAACCTGTGGTTCGCTTGCCACTTTTTGAACTCGCCAAACCACAGCTGTAGCCTGACTCAATGATGATGCTTCCCATCCTGCTACGGCAAGCTCACTGCCAGCACTATTGCTATCAAGTGTGATGTCGTGAGTGGCCTGCAACATCGGTAACACAACAAAGCCTCGTTCCTGCCAGCTGTTTTGATAGTCGACGGTATGCAGGTACAACTGCTGTTCGGTAATGGATGCATAAACAACGGAGGTGAGTGCGGCATTTGTTGTGATAGCAGGCAGCCGCTGGCTATTCTGGGTTTGCGGTATATGGTCAGTCACCTGCCAACCCTGATTGTTGCGCTCAATCAGCTGCAGTATGTGTTGATTGTTGCTCGCATTCACTATGCTTGAGTTGTTGTTATTCAGAACGCTGATTAACAGGCGATCAGCTTCCTCGGCAAGCTGTAACTGTAAGCTTTGCGAGTCCCATCGTTGGGCTGAGTTGTTCAGTGTGCTGGCAACGGTAGCTGTTTCAATCCAGTTTTCTCCGAAGCGCTCAAAAATAGCCACCTGTGGTGTTTGGAGCAAAGAGGCTTTTGCCAGAGCGATGGTGTCGCCACTGCCAGAAAGCGATAGCCTAAGCGTAATATCGGACCCTATAAACCCATCTGGCAATGCAATACGGCTCCCCAATGTCCAGGCTTCAGGGAGTTTGAAATAAATGCTTAGCTCTCCGTCAATAGCATCAGCCACCGCTATGATCAGTCCGTTACCACTCACCGCAGCGGCTTGTTCGTTAGGGCTTGTCTTGGTCAGAGCACGGGTAAAAATCAAGGTGCTTGAGTCGGCGATAGCAGTGGGTGACACTCGGGAAGAACTGACACAATTATCGACTGTACACAGCTCCACCCTGTAACTAATGTGTTCCCAGGCCAGTTGATGCGGCGTGATAGGGTGATCGTAAGAACGAGCACCTAAATCAATATTGGCATCGATCAGTGTCTCTATCTGTGTGCGCTGGTCATATTCGTAAAGAGCAGGCTGAGCGTTTGCTGTTGGTGTATTCCAGCTAAATGCAATAGCGCCGGTTTTTGTTGTTAGTTGAAGTTCAGGCGCTTCCGGGGCAATCAAGCCATCGTTACCAAAATCAATTGATACGTCGGTTTCAGGATCGAGAACAATTGCGCTATCTGCGCCCGTTGCTGTACCTGTATCAGTCGAAGTTTGATCCGGTTGGGCCGCATCCGGTTGGGCCGCCGCCAGAACAGCGTTGCCGTCATCTTCCAATATGTCATTGGATTCAGTTGGCGCTATCTCAACGCCGCAGGCACTTAGCAATAGCACTAGGATGAACAGCGATAGTAGATTGCGTGGCATGGATCAGCACCGAAGATTGTCTTCGCCGGTATGTGGCCGCTATTACCCTGTGGCCAGGCGCTCGTTTGAGTGGGTGTGGTGCTGGATTCTTCGGCTAAACATGGTATTCGGTTTAAGCCGTCTGTAATCGTGTTCCGAAGCGAACCAGCACCACGATATTGCAGGTGCAATTTCTGGTCCGGCCAGGCCAAACCAGACCATAGCAACTGCCCCAAACTGCTCCAGTTGAGTGGGGATCAGTAACTTGGAGAGCCTGCAGGCCACAGAAACAGTGGCTTGTAGGGAAATTAATCAGTCGTCCCCACTCAACTGGGGCAGTTTAAAGGGGGTTAGTTGGTGGGGGATGGTGGGGTCATCGGGGTTTTGAGCGCGTCTATCGCATCCTGTATTCCGCTTACACTAAGATTAAACATGCGCTCTTGCATCAGCTGCCGGGTCATTCTGATTGACGGCGTATTGTCCCAGTAGGTAGGTTGTTCAGGGTTAAGCCAAACACAATGCGCGAAGTGTTGCTGCAGACGCTGCAACCATAGCGCGCCAGGTTCCTCGTTCCAATGTTCGACACTGCCGCCGGCTGAGGCGATTTCGTATGGGCTCATGGTGGCATCGCCGACAAAAATCAGCTTGTATTTTTTGCCATAGGTTCGTATGAGTTCGTGTACAGGTAGCGTATCGCTGTGTCTTCGCTGATTATTGCGCCACACCTTTTCATAAATAAAGTTGTGAAAATAAAAGTGTTCCAGATGTTTGAATTCGGACCTGGCTGCAGAAAACAGCTGTTCGCACAGTGCAGTGTGATAATCCATTGACCCACCGATATCCAGTAGCAACAGGACATTGACATTATTGCGGCGCTCGGCCCGCATTTTCAATTCAAGCAGGCCTGCGTTATGTGCCGTGGCTCGAATTGTATTATCAAGATCGAGCTTGTCGGCTGCGCCGTCGCGCGTCAGCTTTCGCAAACTGCGTAAGGCCACTTTGATATTGCGAGTACCAAGCTCACGTGTACCGTCGAGGTCTTTATATCGCCGTTGCTCCCATACTTTGACAGCGCGCTGCTGTCCGCCGGGCCCGCCAATTCGGATGCCTTCAGGATTAAAACCACCATGGCCGAAAGGTGAGGTTCCACGTGTGCCAATCCATTTGCTGCCGCCGTGGTGTTCTTCTTTTTGTTCTTCCAGACGCTTGGCCAACGTCTCCATTAATTTATCCCAGCCACCCAAAGATTCAACAAGCGCCTTTTGCTCCTCAGTCAGTAATGCTTTGTCTGACATGCGCAGCCATTCCTGAGGTATAGCATCGACGTTGAGATCGAACGCGGTTTCGCGCCCGGACCAGTATTGTTGAAATACCTGATCGAAGCGATCGTATAGGGATTCGTCTTTAACCAGACACAGTCGGGAAAACTGATAAAACCGCTGCAGGTCCAATACACCAATATTTTTGGTTAAGCCATCGAGCAGTTGCAGGTACTCGGTAGTCGAAATCGGCAGTCCGCCTTTACGCAGTTGGTTGAAGAATTCCAGTAACATCAGCGATTGCGCTGCTTGTGTAGAAAAATCAGCCGTTCAAACAGGTGAATGTCTTGTTCGTTTTTTAACAGTGCTCCATGCATGCGGGGTAAAACTGTGCGTAATTCATCGCTCGCCAGGCTTTCTGCAGGCAGATCATCTGCGATGAGGAGCTTCAACCAGTCAAGCAATTCTGATGTGGAGGGTTTTTTCTTCAGGCCGGGTACTTCGCGCAAATCAAAAAAGACTTCCAGCGCAGATTTGAGTAGATCCTTTTTTATGTCAGGAAAATGCGCATGCACGATTTTCAGCATGGTTTGTTGATCTGGAAACTCGATGTAGTGGAAAAAGCAACGCCGCAGGAACGCATCGGGTAGCTCTTTTTCGTTGTTACTCGTAATGATGATCAGCGGGCGGTGCAGGGCTTCAATGGTTTGGCGCGTTTCGTATACGTTAAACGACATTCGATCCAGCTCTTGCAGTAAATCATTGGGAAATTCGATGTCGGCTTTGTCTATTTCATCGATGAGCACCACGGCACGTTGCTCTGAAGTAAACGCATCCCAAAGCACACCAGGCACTATGTAGTTGCTGATATCCTTAACTCGCTCCTCACCTAGTTGTGAATCGCGAAGCCGAGATACGGCATCATATTCGTACAAGCCCTGGCTGGCCTTTGTTGAAGATTTTATATGCCATTGCAACAAGGGTGAACTCAGTCGTCTTGCAACCTCCAGAGCAAGCTCGGTTTTCCCTGTACCTGGCTCACCTTTGACAAGCAGGGGCCGCTCTAGCGTGATTGCGGCGTCCACAGCAAGCTGTAAATCGTCGGTAAGAATGTATTCAGGTTTACTCATGTTGACTTAATTACCATAGGGCCCAATTTCTCACCACCTAATATATGCATGTGCAGGTGGAAGACATCTTGCCGGCCATGCTCTTTGCAGTTAATCACGAGCCGGTACCCATCTTCTGCAATACCTTCCTCCTCGGCTAGCTTACGCGCAACAGTGAAAAGCCTGCCCAGTGCTGCTTCGTGCTGGCTCTCAACATCGGCTGCCGTGGGAATTTGTTCATTGGGTATCACCAGAATATGTGTTGGTGTGGCGGGGTTGATGTCGCGAAAGGCAGTTACAAGTTCGTCCTGATACAGCATATCAGACGGAATTTCTTTGCGGACTATTTTACTAAATATGGTCTCCTCACTCACCAGCTGCACTCCTTTTCAAAAAAGCCAATTATACGCAATCGCCAAAGTTTATATTGAGTTGTATTAGTGCCGTTTGGTTCTGTCATATTCGGTATGAGGCATTGGCAGATCTTGAAAAAGTGTAAGCTTATGTATTGGCTACGAGGACAAGGCTTATGGGAAATCGACTTTCAAAAATATACACGCGAACTGGCGACGATGGCACAACAGGCTTGGGTGATGGCAGTCGCACAGATAAAGATGGCCTGCGCGTGGATGCCTATGGCACCACTGACGAGCTTAATTCCGTTTTAGGGATGTTGCTGGCCTTGCCAGTGCCTGAAGACGTCGGCGCTGTGCTACACGAAGTGCAGCACCATTTGTTTGATCTGGGTGGTGAGCTTTGCATACCAGGGCATCAGGCCATCCAGGAGACCCATGTCACCTGGCTTGAAAATACGCTGGATTTTTTCAACGAACCTCTGCCAGCGCTAAAGGACTTTATATTACAAGGCGGTTCTCAATCGGCCGCAACCTGTCATCTGGCTCGCACCGTTTGTCGGCGAGCTGAGCGCTGCGTGGTGTCCTTGCAGCGTCAAGAGAGCGTTCCACCTTTTAGCTTGAAGTATCTCAACCGCCTGTCCGACCTTCTTTTTGTGATTGCCCGGGTGCTTGCAAGACATGATGGTGGCGAGGAAGTGCTTTGGCAGCACGACAGGCCAACCATTGAGTTAAAGCGATGAGCATGCGCGACGTGGTTCGCGACGATTTTGCCTGGCACCTGAGAATGCCCACACGTTGGATTGACAACGATGTCTACGGCCATATGAATAACGCGGTGTACTACAGCGTATTTGAAAACGTGGTTATGAGCTGGCTTGAGGTGCATAACGGGCTTAACCCCAACAGCGGTTCTGTGCGGTGTTTCACGGCTGAAAACGGCTGCCAATACCATGATGCAGTGCGCTACCCAGACGATTTAGATGTCGCACTTCGCATTTCCAAGATTGGCAATTCCAGTGTTCGCTATGAGCTTGGCATTTTCGTCAAAGATAAGCCCAAAGTCTGTGCCACGGGGTTTATAGTGGACGTGTTCGTTGACGCCGTGACCGAAAAACCCACGCGCATCCCAGACGAATACAGGCAAGCGATGAGTACGCTTCAAAAAACCACTCAATAATAAATATAATAAAAGTTGGTTACGTTACAGTGAAAGGCAATTCTACAAATATCAGGTTTATACGCTTGGCCGTTATTACAACGCTATCTCTGGCGGCCGCCTTTGCCTTGGCCATAACGGCCCCTGAGGCTAACGCAATTGCCGATTCAAAATCAGCTAAAGGCGACGAGCCGCGCGCAGGCTTAACCGACTCAGAACCAACGACAACCCAGAAAATTTTAAATACATATCTATATACTGATTCCGCGTTGAACCCTGCGCCGTTGCCAGGTGCAAAGACTGTTACAAAAACAGGCCGCGCTGACGCAAACCTGGTGAAGCCGGCATTGCGAGAGCTTGGCACTGAACAACAATTGTTTATTAGTACGCTACATGCGCTTCATACCGGTAAACCTTTGCCAATATCCCAATCACCACTGCAAAGCCATGAGGCGCAATTCCAGCCCGCGGTATACCATGAAGCGCCGTTTGAGCCGAGCGTTTTTTTAAGCGCTGGTTCGGCATCCCAATATAGCAAACGCCATTTGCTTTCGATTCGCCCTTTAAACGCGATCAATGACAAGCAGATTGAAATTCGCAGGTGGCTGGGCAACAGCAAATCAAATCGGACATTAGGGCAATTCGCTCACGTGGGATTTCCGCATATCGAGCAGAATGGACGTTTGCAGCAGCTTCAATACAAACCATACAAAACACTGATCCACTCTGATTCAGCCAATCCTTTAGCAGCAATTGCCAACGTCGCCTGTATGGGCTTGAGCCCGGCTGCCGTAGAGAAAAGAGCTGCGCGATACGCACCGCGAATACTCGAATTGGCGATAAGTCATAATGTCAGTGCTAGTCTTGTTAAGGCTGTGGTGGCTAAGGAATCCTGCTTTAATCCAAAAGCCCTTTCACCGGTGGGCGCAATGGGATTAATGCAACTGATGCCTGAAACGGCACGATGGCTCAATGTCTCAAACGCACACGATTCCAACCAGAATCTGGCGGCTGGAGTGCGCTATCTTGGCCAATTGAGAAAACGCTTTGGTAGCGATGAATTGGCATTGGCCGCATACAATGCGGGCCCAGGAAACGTCGAGCGATACAAAGGCATCCCACCTTTCGCCGAAACAAAGCAATACGTAAAAGATGTGATGTCTTTTTACCGAGGCTATGTCGCCGTCAGCCGCTTTATTAACCAGCAGGCGGCGTCTATGGAGTGGGCGTATAAACCAGAACCGGTTTCCGGTACGAACCAGCCCCGTATGCAAGCAGTTTTAACCTCTGCCCATTTATAAGCTGCTAAACTAGGCGCAATCAGTATTGCGCGGCAGATGCTGCCCCCCGTGGCAATCGCGTTTTACGCTTATTCCAGTAGCCTTTATATCTCCTGGGTGTCAGCCAGGTAGCAATACGCTCGCTTATTCTATGAATGCGCTTTCGATTCAGAACTTGTCCAAAACCTATAAATTGGATGTACAAGCGCTACGCAACATCAATCTGGATGTGCTTGCCGGTGATTTTTTCGCCTTGCTTGGCCCCAATGGCGCTGGCAAATCCACGGCGATTGGCGTAATCAGTTCGTTAGTGAATAAAACTGCCGGCAAAGTGCAGGTGTTCGAGCATGATTTGGACAAAGAACCGGAGTTGGTTAAAGCCAGCATTGGTCTGGTGCCGCAAGAGTTCAATTTTAACAACTTTGAACCGGTTATAAGCATAGTGACTAATGTGGCTGGCTATAACGGTATTGGAATGCAGGAAAGCCGCAAACGGGCGGAGTACTACCTAAAAAGACTGGATTTATGGGACAAGCGAAATGCTACAGCGCGCACGCTCTCAGGTGGTATGAAACGCCGCTTGATGATTGCCAGAGCGTTGGTGCATAAACCTCGATTGTTGATTCTTGACGAACCCACGGCGGGTGTCGATATCGAAATTCGCCGTTCGATGTGGGAATATTTGTCTGAAATTAATGCCAGCGAGGGCATCACTATTGTGCTTACAACTCATTACCTCGAAGAGGCCGAAGCGCTGTGCAAGAACGTGGCGATAATCGATAAGGGTGTCATTATCGAACAGGGTGCTGTTTCGGAACTGCTAAGCCGCTCCATGCAGGAAACGTTTGTGCTGGATATCAAGACCCCTGTGTCGACCTTGCCTTCCATACCCCCTTATAAAATTCATGCGCTTAAAGACCCTTTACAGCTGGAGGTTGATATTCCCAAAGGTGAGAGTGTCAATCACTTGTTTGATGCTCTGACATCCAAGGGGGTTTCTGTGCATAGCATGCGCAATAAGTCCAACAGGCTGGAGGAATTCTTTATGCGCCTGGTTAACCAGGATGCCGCTACATCGTAATGGACTACTGGCGAGTGCAATGGGTTGCTTATTTAACGCTGGTGCGTAAAGAGGTGCGTCGATTTATGCGTATCTGGGTACAAACCATAACGCCGCCAGCCATTAACGCATTGCTGTATATGGTCATTTTTGGTGGCTTGATCGGCAGCCGAATTCGCGAAGTGGATGGCTTTGCGTACATGGACTATCTGATGCCAGGGATCATCATGATGGGGATTATCACCAATTCTTATGGCAATGTTGTGTCATCCTTTTTTGGTGCAAAACTTCAGAAATACGTAGAAGAATTGCTTGTTTCACCCGTCAGCAATGCCGTTGTGCTGGCAGGTTATGTGACCGGTGGCGTTGCTCGTGGGGTCACCGTTGGGCTGGTAGTTACGGTTGTATCACTGTTATTTACCAACATAAATCCGGTTCACCCGGTCCTGACCATCCTGATCGCCGTACTCACATCGATCATGTTTTCACTTGGTGGGTTTATTAATGCGGTATACGCTCAGACCTTTGATGAATGCTCTATCATTCCTCACTTTGTACTCACACCATTAACGTATCTTGGTGGCATCTTTTACTCCATCAGTATGTTGCCGCCACTGGCGCAAAAGATTTCCCTTTTCAATCCGGTGCTTTATATGATTAACGGGTTTCGATACGGCATACTAGGCGTGAGTGATATACCGTTGTGGCAGAGTTTTCTGGTCATTCTTACATTTATAGCAATACTGGCCACCGTGGCAATGACTTTGCTTAATCGTGGCGTCGGTATTAAAAGCTGAATTTACACATTCTAAATTGATTTTACATTATGGCTATTGCACAGAAAAAAGATAAAGCACCCACAATGGCAGATCTTGCTGATCGTCATTTGTTGTATCAGGAGTCCGTTCAAAACGCGGAATTTGAGCTCGACTTTATCGACTCTACCTTTAAAGACTTGGTCGGCAGGGTACCGGCTTCAATGCGGGAAGATTTCTGTGGTACTGCAATCAGCTCTGTCGATTGGATAGAACGCCGTGACAGCAATTCGGCAATCGGTGTCGATTTCGATCCAGAAGTGCTGGCGTGGGGCAAAAAGCATAATGTATCGCGCCTATCCACTGAGCAGGAGCAGCGACTACAACTCATTGAGGCGGACGTGTTGGAGGTTGAAACCGACCAGGTGGATGTGATTCAAGCCTACAACTTCAGCTACTGGTTTTTTCAGGAACGCGCCACAATGCTGCGCTACTTTCGCAGTGTGAGAGAAGCGCTGGTGGATGATGGCTTGTTATTTCTGGACATATTTGGTGGCTCGGAGTGTTACCAGACACAAAAAGAAAAACGCAAACTCGACGGCTTTAAATATATCTGGGAGCAGGCAGAATTTAACGCTATTACCAACGAGCTAAAGTGCCATATTCACTTTCACTTCCCCGATAAGTCCAAACTCAAAAAAGCATTTAGTTACACCTGGCGCGTTTGGGGTGCACGCGAATTACGTGAAGTTCTTGCCGAAGCAGGCTTCAGTGAAACCATCATCTACCGCCAGGAGTTTGATGCGAAAACAGATGAAGCGCTGGATGAGTACATCGCAACAGATGAAGCCGAAGATTATGCATGTTGGCTAGGGTATCTTGTTTGCCGAAAGTAAGCCTTCTAATTTGACCCACTCAACCGCTCGTGTTGAGTGCGGATCACTAACTAAGCCTGCCAGTACCCTGTAAATTTTTATCAATAACGTCTAAAAACATGTCATTCCAGCGCAGCTGATTTGCCCTCCCGCACTTTTCGCAAATACATTAGCACTGTATTGCAGCAAGTGTTCAAAAATAGTGCAGTGTTTTATTGTCATGACTAGCCGCTGCTTGTTCGTTTGCATTGTTCATTTTTCGAACAATAAACGGAAATAAAAAGCATGGTTTAATGTTTTTGTAACTTGTTTGACAGTCAAAATAATGTCATCGTTGGCGCCGATAAATTCAGTGGCTTCGTTTTAGATGACTAACTTTTTCTTCCAAGCTTTTATCAGCCGGTTTTGTTCAGGCATTGCGGTATTTTTTGTTTCTTGTTCAATTTTTGCACAATCTGATTTGAAGCCACCTGAGTTTGTCAGTGCGCTGTTGTATTCACCCAGTACAGCCGAACTTTTTTGGAAGCCGGGCGATTATCCAGTGCAGGTTAGTCAAGATGGCGTTGTGCTTGGTACCTTCACCGGAAGCCGTTTATTTCAAGCGGATTTAGGCGAAGACACCACTTACCTCTATGGGTTTAGGACTTTATCGCCTGCTGGAGAGAATTCCTCTACGGTCTTTTTGACGATCTCCACTTCAGAATACCGTTTGCCCTTAAAACGTTTCTATTCAGACCCGCCTGCAATAAACGATTCGCCCGAAGTTGAATTAGTCACTGAACTAAGCCCTGTTGTGACCGAGCTTGCAGATCCGCTAATGGAAGCGAAAATGGAGCAGGTTGAACAGGTTGAGCAGGTTGAACAGGTTGAACAGGTTGAACAGGTTGAACAGGTTGAACAGGTTGAACAGGTTGAAC